>NZ_JAUOSH010000050.1:0-22937 GCF_030548765.1 Shewanella sp. 3_MG-2023
TCAGATTCAGCTTCAGCTTCTGCAGCAACTTCACCAGCATTATCCGTCGGTAAATCAAAATCAGCCAGTAAGCTGTCGATGTCATCTTGAACATCTGTTTGGCTTGGTTCTGGTGCGACTTCAGATTCAGCTTCAGCTTCTGCAGCAACTTCACCAGCATTATCCGTCGGTAAATCAAAATCAGCCAGTAAGCTGTCAATGTCATCTTGGGTATCTGTTTGGCTTAGTTCTGGTGCAACTTCAGTAGTATCCTCTGCTGGTAAATCAAAGTCTGCAAGTAAACTGTCTAAATCTTCTTCGTCTGTTTGTTTAACTTCTGCTGATTCATCAAGACCGTCAAGTAAGCTTTCAAAATAGTCTCCTTCGTCTTCTATAGACGCCAATTCGACTTCTTGCTCATTCATGGCTTCAGACCACAAATCATCTAGTGAGGTGCCTTCAGCTATTTGTTCGCTAGCCTTTTCATCTTCGATATACATATCAACATCATCAGCACCATCTAAAGATAATTGCGTTTCGTTGGTGATATCTAGATCAAGCAAATCTTCCGTAGAGTCTTCTTCATCTAAATGAATCGCTAAGTCATTGAGATCGTCAATATCATCCGTAACGGCTAATGATTCAGCCACTGCAGCTTGTGGGCCTGCCATTGAGGCTAAGGGTTCTGAACTAGTTTCAGCTTGAGGTGTTTCATTGATGCTTTCATCCTGCTCATTTTTACGGCGCATCAGCCAGAAAATAATCAGAAAGATTATAATAAGCGGTAATGCCGCGATAACGGCAAGCAATATCATGTTGTCAGCAATTGACCGCCAAAAGTTAGTTGGCTGCTCAATGACTGTTGGCTTAGCATTTTCAGCAACCAATAGCGCGTAGGCCGCTTCAAGTTCAGTGTGCTTTTCAGAAAGTAATTGTAACTCTTCTTGTGAGACAGAAAGCTGCAAAGACAGCTCTTTTATCTTCGCTTTTAAGGCAGCGTTGTCAGCGTCCTTAATCATTAACATATCTTCTGAACGCGCCAATTCATCGGTTAAAGATAAACTTTTACTTTGTGCGTTCTCGAGTTTAACGGTTAACTCATCAATGAGAGGTTGGTTAACCTCGACTGTATTTTTAAGTGTTTTTTCAGCTACGATGGCTAACGGTTTTTGAGCTGAAGTTGCGCTCGTTTGCCCAGCACTTACCGCAGGCTTTTGCGGCGCTTTGACCGTTATATTGGCATTCGCGAAGCGTTTATCATTATCTTCAGCCCGAACCTTGGCATCCGCTTTGGGGATTTGCGCCATCACATCTGCAGAAGGGACCAACAGCGTCATCCCCCGCTCTAAAGAATTATAATTATCACTGCTAAAGGCGTGGGGATTAGCATCAAAAAGTGCCGCCATCACTTGGTATATGGTGATATTTTGATTGGGCCTAACCTTTTGCGCAATACTCCAAAAAGTGTCGGCTGAAGTTGTAGGACCATATTGACGGGCAACGATAGAATTGACTTCGCCGTTGGGGCCGGTAATTTTTAGCGTCTGAGCATGGACAGGCTCAACCGTAGAAGAAGCAGAAACAGCGGCCAAAGCACAGGCCATTATGCCAACAAAATAAGCAGTACGAAGAATCATCAATCTTTCCTTTGAGCGCTATGGGGTTGTCATCATGACAACTGGCTTTAGGCAATTGTATTTATTAGTTTTAGTATTCATAAGACTATAAACCAGATTTAATTACCCTGCTACTGTGAACCACGCTAAAATGAAAAAAGCCTGCAGGCTGCAGGCTTTTTAATCTAAATAGCTCTATTTATAGGGATATTATCGTATTAATAATAATCTCTAATCAAGACTTCGGCTATTTGAACACTGTTTAAAGCAGCACCTTTACGGATGTTATCGGCAGTCACCCATAAATTTATACCGTAATCATGAGAAATATCTTTTCTCACACGGCCAACAAATACTGGATCGGTACCTGCAGAGTCTGTCACTACCGTTGGATAATCTTCATCATTTTCAAATAACACGATACCTTCAGCATCTCGTAGGACGGCTTTTACTTCTTCTGCTTCAACAGGTTGGCGAGTTTCAAGGTGCACTGCTTCTGAGTGACCATAAAAAACCGGAACACGCACCGCTGTTGGATTAACCACGATATCGTGATCACCAAAAATCTTTTGCGTTTCCCACACCATTTTCATTTCTTCTTTGGTGTAACCATTGTCCATAAACACATCAATTTGCGGTAATACGTTAAAAGCAATTTGCTTTGGGTATACTTTATTTTCAGCTGGTAAACCTTGAAGTAGTTTGGCCGTCTGACCCGCTAATTCTTCAATAGCTTGCTTACCTGAACCTGATACAGACTGGTAAGTTGCCACGTTAATACGTGAAATACCAAATGCATCATAAATAGGCTTTAGCGCCACTAACATTTGAATGGTTGAACAGTTAGGATTAGCAATGATATTACGATTACGGAAGTCTGCGATGGCCTGCGGATTAACTTCTGGTACCACTAATGGCACATCGATGTCATAACGAAAATGTGAGGTGTTATCAATCACCACACAGCCATGCTCTGCAGCAATCGGGGCCCACTTAGCTGAGACGTCACCACCTGCGGAGAAGAATCCAATTTGAGCCGTGCTCCAATCGAACGTATCCACATCTAGAATTTCGACTTGTTTACCATTAAAGCTAACGGTTTCACCTGCACTGCGGCTACTGGCTAATGGGTATAAGTTTGCAACCGGAAAGTTTCGCTCTTCAAGGATCTCAATCATAGTTTGACCCACTGCGCCCGACGCACCTAAAACAACAACATTAAATTCCTGTGACATAATTAACGCTCGACTCCTGAAAAACCTAATTTATAGACCCAATTTACCTTACAAGCACCCGTGTTGACTAGCGACAATGCACTAAATTCACGTCGATGAGTGTGATTTTTTCTCATATGATCGAAGCCATTGTGATTTAGAAAGGTTTTTCTAAATAATTCGTCATCATCTTTGAGGTTATAAACCTGTCTAGCAAGGGTAAGTAACTGACTTTCTGTCGGTTGCTCTGCCACGGATAATTGATTAATAAAAAATGACGGTAACAGGCTCGATACTGATTTCTCATGGGGCAACTTTAGGATGTCACACAATTTTTCAAACAACATAAAGGTGCCCCGAGCTTTGCCTTCTAAGCTATATCCAGCAATGTGAGGAGTCGCAAATTCAGCTAACGGCACCAGCTCAGCCATTGGATGTGGCTCACCTTCCCATACATCTAAAACCAGTTTTAAATCGTCACGTTGACGCTTAACTTTTATCAAGGCTCGGTTATCAATGACCTCACCTCTGCAGCAATTTAATAACCAGGTATTTTCTCTTAGCTGCAGTAATCGAGCTTCATCGAATAAATACCAGGTTTTATCTGCGCCTTCTTTGGTAATTGGCACATGTAAACTGATGATGTCGGCTTGCTCGATTATGGTATCTAATGACACGAACTGGCGTTCATCCGCAGCACTTTTTTCTAAAATAGGATCACATAACAGTACTTTCATGCCATAAGCGTTTAGGCACTTTTCTAATGCTGAACCGGTATTACCCGCACCGACAATGCCAACAACTTTATTTTTTATTGGCTGCTTAAAGCGTTTAGCCAATTCAAGCATGGCGATAAAAGCATACTCGCCCACCGCTGTGGCATTGCATCCAGGGGCATTAGTAAACGGGATATTACGCTGCTTAAGATAGGCTAAATCAATATGGTCGGTACCTATGGTGGCACTGCCAACAAACAGTAATTTGTTTGCTTTAGACAATAAGCCTTGATTGACCTTAGTAACTGAACGAACTAGCAGCACGTCAACATCAATCAGTTGCTCTGGTGCTAATGAGCGACCATTTACGCGCTCAATTGTCCCTAGGTGCCCAAATAAGGCTTCCACATAAGGCATGTTTTCATCGGCAACGATTTTCATAAGTGTAATTAGCCATAAATACTGTGATTATCTGCTTATTCTATCAAGTTATTAGAATGCATAGGTATCAATGAATTAGAAATATTGTTTTCGAGCCGCATTGATTAGCTATGTGTAAAAATAGTTTTAATCTGCTTTAAAGGTCAAAAAACACAAAAAAGCCTTCTAGTCTGTCGACTAGAAGGCTTTGATTACTTTATACGAACGACTAATAAAGTCGCTGTCTAAGCTTATTTATACTTGCGCATAACCAAAGTGGCATTAGTGCCACCAAAGCCAAAGCTGTTGCTCATCACAGTCGTTAGCTTTGCATCACGATACTCAGTGACTAAAGGAATACCAACGGCTTGTTCATCCAAGGTATCGATATTGATACTTGGTGCAATAAAGCTATCTTCCATCATCACTAAGCTATAAATGGCCTCGTGAACACCGGCTGCACCTAATGCATGGCCAGTCAATGATTTAGTTGATGCAACTGGAGGCATGTCTGTCGGAAAAACCTCACGCAAAGCTTCAAGCTCACGCACATCACCAACTGGGGTTGAAGTACCATGAGTATTGATATAATCAATTGGGGTATCAACATCAGCTAGCGCCATTTGCATACAACGCACAGCACCTTCACCTGACGGTGCAACCATGTCGTAGCCATCAGAAGATGCGCCATAACCAATGATTTCCGCATAGATTTTTGCGCCACGAGCTAATGCATGCTCTAACTCTTCAACGACAACAATCCCGCCGCCACCAGAGATAACAAAACCATCACGGTCAGCATCGTAAGTACGTGAAGCCTTTTCAGGCGTGTCATTATACTTAGTTGACAATGCCCCCATAGCATCGAAGCCCATGGTTAGGGTCCAATCTAGTTCTTCTGCACCACCAGCAAATACCATATCTTGCTTACCCATTTGAATAAGCTCAGCTGCATGGCCAATACAATGTGCTGAAGTTGCACAAGCAGAACTAATTGAATAATTCATACCTTTAATTTTAAATGGGGTCGCTAAACAAGCACTCGCCGTACTGGCCATAATGCGCGGTACAATATAAGGGCCAACACGTTTTACGCTTTTTTCACGTAAGGTGTCAGCTGCTTGTACTTGATTTTTAGATGATGCGCCGCCAGTACCGACCACTAAACCCACGCGATGGTGAGAATACTGCTCTTCTGTCAAATTAGCATCACTGATTGCTTCTTGCATTGCAATATAAGCGTAAGCTGCTGCGTCTCCCATGAAGCGTAATGCCTTACGGTCAATATGCTCAGCAGGGTTTAATTTGATATCCCCCCAAACATGACTACGTAATTTCATTTCTTCAAATTGATCTGAATGGGTGATACCACTACGTCCAGCTTTCAATGACTCTGTCACTTCTTGCTTGTTATTACCGATGCTAGAAACAACACCTAAACCTGTAATTACGACTCTTTTCATTTTATGCTATCCATTTTGTACATGTCAGTACCTAATTTTGCTGTGGCAATGATATCCGCTTTAGATGAATAAAGTGGTCAGCTTTCAGCAAACACAGGTAAAATAATCTCAATTGAATCATTTTGAGTAACGAACTTTGACCAAATTAACCACTGACTTCCTTTTTATAGACCGAGATTGTGCAACATTTTCGGCAAAATATCCAAGTAGTTACTGTCAAAATCCTGATTATGCCTCTAGCATAAGGCATTATCATCAAACTGTCCTGTCTGATGCAGCAGTCTCAAATAAAACCTTATCGATTGCTCAAATAGGCTTCGGTATTGGTATGGAGCTCATGTCACTATGGCAGTTATCTCTAACAAAAAACCAAAAAACACTGCTCAGCATATTTGAACCTAATCCTATAAATTCAGCTGAATTAGGCTTTTTACATCAACATCTTGATAAACAAGATCCATTTTATGAATTAGCCTTAGTCCTTCAGCAAGCTTGTATCGCCAAAATATCTGGTTGCCAAAGATTGGTGTTAGCCAAAGGTTTATTCACTGTTGATCTGTATTTCGGTTCATTGTTAGAAAATTGCCAAGGTATTCCCAACGCCGAAAAAATGTTGATATCAAACTGGCATTGCTTACCTCATACGATTACAAGCCAATATATAGATCAATACCTTAGTGAAAAGTTACTGTGGCAAATGGGCAGACTCAGTGAAGATACAGCCAATATTCACTATTTTGACTCTGCCAGTGACAATGATAACGCAACGAGCTTTAAACAACTTAACCTATTAGCCTGCAGAAGCGGTTTTGGCGTAAATAATATTTTTAACCAGAAAAGTGAATGTCAACCTGATACTCAAAAACACGATTCTATTGCCTTACAAGAGCGCCAAGCGCTGCGCCGCAGTACTGATAGCCATTACGCCTATTGCTTGAGCCCTTGCAGTGAACATCATCAGAGCAGTGACGACACTATCGCCATTATTGGTGGCGGTATAGCTGCAGCCCATTTGGCGTTATCACTGATTGAACGTGGGCAGAGTGTCACCATTTATTGCAAAGATAACCAATTGGCTGATGGCGCATCGGGTAATAAGCAAGGCGCTATTTATCCCCTACTCACTCCTGATAACAACCTGATGAGTCAGTACTTTCAACAAGCTTTTTTATTCAGTCGCCGTAGATTGCAGCAATTAACAGCGTTAGGTCACCAGATTGACCATCAATTTTGTGGTGTACTGCAAACTGGGTTTGATGAGCGCAGTGATGCCAGACTGAATAAAATTATGCTTGGTCAGCAGTGGCCAAAAGAAATTGCTTTTAGTGTTAACGCTGAGCAAGCCAATCAACTGGCAAGAATCGACATCAACAAAAATGGCTTTTACTATCCTTGGGCTGGTTGGATCTGCCCTTTTGAATTTGCTCAGGCAGCCATTGCTCATGCCACTTCAGTTGCAGAAAAAAATGGCTGTAAATTAATAATTAAGCTCAACACTAAAATTAACAGCCTTGAGCGAGTTAACAGTCCTGAACGGGTTAACAGCCTTGAGCACGACATTGACTTAACACAAGATGGCAAAGTGCCCTCTCAGAGTGCTTACTGGCAACTTAACGCCAGTCATGACAACGAGCAACATGATAGCTTTAGGCATGGTAAAGTCGTCATCGCTTCAGGGGCTCAATTAACTGATTTTAAACAAACTAAATTATTACAGGTCACAGGCTTTCGTGGCCAAGTGAGCCATATACCCAGCCAAGGTGAACTGGCTCAACTTGATACGGTGATTTGCGCCCACGGCTATCTCACTCCCAGTAATAATCAGCGCCACTGTGTTGGGGCAAGCTATGTAAAGTCGCCCGATAATGTAGATTACAGTCCCACTGAGCAATTAGAAAATGCCCAAAAAATGCATCAGAGTTTTCCTGAGCGTAACTGGCTGTGCGATATTGATGTATCAGCTGCCAGCGCCAGAGTGGGCGTTAGAATGGTTACTCGTGATCATTGCCCTATGATGGGACTCGCCCCTAATGTTGAAGCCATTTATGCCCAATATAATCAGCAGCCATTAGAGCAACATCAGCATAGTCCCGCTAGCCGAAAGTTTTGGCAGCAACACCAAGCACCAAGCTATGACAATTTATTCATTTTGGGAGGACTAGGCTCAAGAGGCCTAAGTTCTGGGCCTTTAGCTGCAGAGGCATTAGCGGCAATGATATGCAATCACACGCCACCACTTAGCTATGAAATGCTGGCAATGCTTAACCCCAATCGAATGTGGTTAAGAAAGTTACTCAAAGGTAAAGCGTTAAGCTAATTGAGCGTTTTAATTCAATCGACAGAGATAACAATGAATCATCTAATCCATCAAGCTTACGAAGGCGAGATTTACGGCATTGCATTTTTTAGTTACTTTGAAAATGTTGACGATAATGATGAGCAAAATAAGCTCTGGAAGGCGTTAGTGGAAGTAGAAACGGTTACCGCAGAGTTATTACTACAGCATCTTTTGAAACAACCTCAAAAATATGTGTTTAAAACCGCTGAATTAACCGCACAAGGCGATGACGATGCCAAAAAGTGGATCGACTTACCTTGGCTTGAATTAATGCAGACCTTAAGCCAATGGGTTGAACCTTATGAAGTAAAATATCGACAATGGTTACAGCAATGTCAGCTTCAAGATAGTCAAGAGAGCCGTCAATTAGCACCGACATTTGAACTTATAGCAGAACATGAAACTGCAATTTATCACTGCTTACAAGCTGAGCTAACTCGAGCCTATGCACAAGCAGAAACTCAAGTAGCAACACAAGTAACAACACAAGTAGCAACACAAAAAAGTGGCTTGGAATATTTAAGCTCTTTTTTGAACAAATACAACCAATAGCCACTTAAGCATCTAAAAATCAGGCATAAAAAAGCTCAATAGGACATTATCTTATTAAGCTTTAGTTATTACCAGGCGATTAACGCTGATCCAATTAACCGTTTACTTTTTTAGCCAAGTTTTGACTTTGGTACGATTATTATTGTCGCGACTTTCACGAATTAATTCATCGTCTGCCGCTATTTGAGTACTTTTTGATAAGCGGTCATAAAGCAATACATTCACTGACGCAGCTAAGTTCATACAACCGACAGTTGGCACATAAACCACATCATCCGCGGCATCGATAATTTGCTGGGGTATGGTGCCATCTTCAGGGCCAAAAATATAAAATGCATCTTGCGGGTGCTCAAACAAAGGCAGCGGCGTTGCGCCAACCACTAGATCAACACAAATGATTTTTGCGCCTTGTGGCACTTGCTCAAGTAAAGACTCAACAGCGGTGAGCGGAATAGTAGCGGCCGCATTTTTGGTATCGATGTCATATTGCGCTTCACCAGAACGTGCCGCCAATGCATAACGATTGCCAGTGTAAAAAACCGAATTAGCTCGGTAACAGCCAGCAGCGCGCATAATGCCGCCAACATTTACTGGTGTTTTTGGGTTAACAAGCCCAATTGAAACAGTTTGCTTAGTCATAGATTATTTAATGTCGCTAATAATTTGACGAAGCTGTAACCATGCAGCCTTGACTAGACTGAAATCTGCTTCATCTAGTTCATCGTTTGCTAGCGCTAAACAATCGACCATTTTATCATCTAATGCATCGATGCCAGAAGTCTGCTCTTGCTCAAGCTGTGACAATACAACAGCGATATGGCCTTGCAAATAACCACTGGCAAATAACGCATCATCATCGCCATGGGCAACGTTACTTTCAATCCATGACTCTAATGCAGCATCATATTTTTCTAACATGGTTTAGCTCTCCGATAAATCTGGATTTGCCACTTGGTACATCACGTAATCGTGGTATCCAGTAACAATTTTATAATAGCCCGTAAGCTCTCTATCTAATTCTGGGTCGCCACTATCCACAATTAATGGCCTGCCTTCAAGTGCTTTTAACTTAGTTTTTGTAGCAAGGATAATAATATTGTCTTTACCAACTTGTTTTATTAGCTCTGGAGACAATTGCTGATTACCTCGACCTAATATGTGGCCTTGACCGCCAATGAGGGTAATAACCAGTTTTGTGGGTTTATGCTGAGTAAGCTCAATTAACTGCTTAGCAGTAACATCACTGGCTACTAAGGTTTGATCATGAATCACATCAACACCTAATAAGGTGTTATCAATATTGAGCTCTTCCATTAACGCAGCAACAGTAGAGCCACTGCCTATGATATACAGCTCATCTTCCATCTGACTAATCACATCAGCTGCGATATCAGCTAACACCAGTTCATCGACTTCCTTGCCGCCCATTTTTACCGCTTGAATATAACGTGGCTCTGCAGGCACCTGCATTTCACCGTATCGTTTAGCTTTTACCACACCTTGCCTAAACGCCACTTCATCAATATCCATCACGTCAGCGTCCATCAAGCTCACCAATTCACGTTTTAACAGCATTTCAACCACAACACCGGCAGCATGGGGGGTAATCGCATACACCCCAGAGTGAATCTTAACCCCAGCAGGCACACCTAACACAGGTAAAAGCGCAGTATCATCTTGCTCAATGACACTATAAATATCTCTGGCAGTGCCGTCACCACCGGCAAATAACAGTAAATCTAACGATTCATTGATCAGTGCTTTAACGGCTGATTGAGTGTCTTTAGCTTCGGTTATATTCGCAGACTGATAAACGCACTCAGTATTAAACCCAAGCTGTTGGGCTAAATCATGCCCCATCGCGCCGGATGCGGTAATAATATCGATTTTATCTTTAAATGGCAGCACAACCTCTAAAGCTTGTTGCATTCTAAGCTGCGCTTTGGGCTCAGCGCCTTTTGCAATAGCTTGCGTCGCAACACCGTCAGAGCCTTTTAACCCGACACTACCACCTAATCCAGCAAGCGGATTGATAATCAAACCTAAACGAAAACGCTTCACGAAATAACGTCCTTTTTTTTCTCTGAAATGGCCATAACGGCAAGCATAGATAAAAATGCACACATAGCGGCAAAAATCCAAGTATTGGTAGAGCCAGAACCATCACCCCAAATAAGCCCGCTTATCCAAATACCGAGCGCGCCACCAAAACCAAAGCTGATACTGGCGTACATGGCTTGGCCTTTGCTGCGATGGGCAATATCAAAATTACGATGAATAAACTGAATAGAAGCCGCATGGGTTAAACCAAAAGTAAAGGCATGCAGCGCTTGGCTAATGGATAAAATTAAGATGCTATCAACCCCATAAGCTAACAACAACCAACGAACAGCCGTTAATGCCACACTGAGTAGCAGTAATAATTTAACCCCAAACCGACCCAGTAACCTTGGTGCTAGCATGAACATTAAGATCTCGACCACAACACCAAAAGCGACAAATAACCCCGCGCTCGCTTCAGAGTAACCCGCTTGCTTTAGGTAAAGTACGAAGAAGCCATAAAATGGCCCAACACTCATCTGTAATAATAAGGCTGAGACTAAAAACCAAAATATAGGCGCGGTAATTTTTAAAGGGGGCCTTAAAGATGCATCAGCAACTTTGACTCGATTAGCAGGCAACGCCAAGGAACACAAAAACATACCGATGAATAACAGCATGCCAATTGAGGGCAATATGTCAGCGCCAAACTGGCTGATAGCAAAGCCACCAGCCACCACTAAACAAATGTAACCGACACTGCCCCAGCTTCGAATCGCGCCATAGCGATGCGCTTCATCACCCAAACTTTCAAGGGTAATCACTTCTAACTGAGCGAGAATTGCATTCCAAAAAAAGGTATAGATAAACAAGCTAATGGCAAGGTAAACCACACCAGCATCAAAGAAAAAACTGATGTAAGTTATCGCCGCTGCAGCTGATCCAAACTTAACTAACTCACTGCGCATGCCCGTTCTATCAGCGACAAACGCCCAAACGTTAGGTGCAATGATGCGTGTTCCCATGAGTATTGCCATGAGAAAACCAATTTCTTGCGCATTGTAGCCTCGGTTATCGAAAAACACACCGAGATAAGGAACCATTAAACCGAGGATGGAAAAGAAAAAGAAATAACAAGCACTGAGCCAAACTGCTTTTGGCTCAGTGCTTAACAAATTAGGCATTACTTCATTCCGATGACAGGGGTTTGGGAAACCACGTCCTGATTTTGCGCGCGATGACGAAGTAAGTGATCCATCAATACGATAGCCAGCATGGCTTCGGCAATCGGTACAGCACGAATACCAACACATGGATCATGACGACCTTTAGTGACCACATCTGCTGTGGTACCTTGAGCAGTCATACTTTGACCAGGTACTGAAATACTAGAAGTTGGTTTTAATGCAATATGCGCAACAACAGGCTGACCAGAAGAAATACCGCCAAGTACTCCGCCCGCATGGTTAGACTCAAATCCTGCTGGCGACATTAAATCACGTCCTTCTGAGCCTTTTTGGGTTACCACACCAAAGCCATCACCAATTTCAACGCCTTTAACCGCATTGATACCCATTAACGCATGAGCAATATCGGCATCTAAACGGTCAAATACTGGCTCGCCTAAACCAACAGGAACACCTGTTGCTGCCACGGTAATTTTAGCACCGACTGAATCGCCAGATTTTTTCAAATCACGCATGTATTCGTCTAGTTGCTCAAGCTTACTGGCATCAGGGAAGAAAAAGGCATTTTGCTCAACTTCATTTAAATCAACTGATTCAGCGCAGATAGGACCTAGCTGAGACATGTAACCATGGATTTCAATACCATGTACTTGCTTTAAATATTTTTTAGCTACAGCGCCAGCAGCAACTCGCATCGCCGTTTCACGCGCTGATGAACGTCCACCACCACGATAATCACGCAAGCCATATTTTTGCTGGTAAGTGTAATCAGCATGACCAGGACGGAATAAGTCTTTAATATTTGAGTAATCTTGGCTACGTTGATCGGTATTTTCAATCAATAAGCCAATCGATGTACCGGTAGTTTTATCTTCAAATACCCCTGACAAAATACGAACTTCATCAGCTTCGCGACGCGCGGTGGTATAACGAGATGTCCCAGGGCGGCGACGATCGAGATCATGCTGCATATCTTCAACGGTTAACTCAAGCCCTGGAGGGCAACCGTCAATAATACAACCTAACGCGACACCGTGACTTTCTCCAAAGGTAGTCACTACAAAGTTTTGACCAATACTATTTCCTGACATGCGTTCTGATTACCTCAGCTAAATTTTATGCTAATAGCTATTATTCACTATCCCTATTATTCACTATCTTTGTAGATGGCGAAAAGTGATTCATTTTCAACTAGCTGATCATAAGTCAATACAAACACGCCATCGCCGCCATGTTCAAACTCAACCCATGTAAATGGTACGTCTGGGAACTGCTCAATTAAATGCACCATTGAGTTACCCACTTCAACCACTAACAGACCATCTTTTGTTAGGTAGTCTGATGCATTAGCTAAAATACGCTTGGTTAAATCTAAACCATCACGACCCGATGCCAGCCCAATGGCAGGCTCATGATGATATTCATCTGGCATATCGCCAATATCTTCTTCATCTACGTATGGTGGATTAGATACGATCAAATCGTACTGCGGCCCTTTTGGGATAGCAGAAAACATATTTGACTGAATAGGGAAAACACGATCTAGCACGTCTAAGGATTCAATATTAATTTGAGCAACTTCAAGTGCATCTTCACTGATATCTAATGCATCGACTTCTGCATCTTCAAATGCATAGGCACACGCAATTGCGATGCAGCCACTGCCGGTACATAAATCCATCACACGATGAACTGGCTTGTTATAAAGCCAAGGGCTGAAATTATTGTTGATCATTTCAGCAATTGGAGAACGTGGTACTAACACACGTTCATCAACATAAAACTCTAAATCAGCAAAGCGTGCTTTATTAGTCAAATATGGAACAGGTAGACGCTCACGAACACGGCGAATAATTAATTCCACTATTTTATGCTTTTCACTGCTGGTTAAATTGGCATGAACCACTTGCTGGCCGATTTCTTCAGGAAGGTGCAGTGCGTAAAAAACCAAAGCAATCGCTTCGTCCCAAGCATTATCAGTTCCGTGACCATAATAAATGTTGGCATCGTTAAAACGGCTAACGGCCCAACGTAACATATCGCCAACGGTTCTTAATTCGGTGACAGCTTCATCTACAAAGATTTTATCCAAAACATCGCTCCTGAAAAATTGTTCCCGCACATTGTAACTGAAGTCTATTAAGATGACCTAGAATTCAATACAATAGCAGCATGAATAAAGAAAATAACCCTGACTTTGCACTGTTTTCAGAGCACTTGGATGGTATTAGGCCATTAAACCAAGATAAGCATCATTTTAAACAGTCAGTCAAAACTAAACAACAAGTCGAAATCAAAGAACAGCAGGTTTATGCCGACAGTTATTTTTCAGATAACTATCAGCCGTTACTCCCCGTTGAAGGGCCGATGCGCTGGTTAAACGATGGTGTTGAAAAGATTGAATTAAAACGACTTCGCCGTGGTGATTACCAACCTGACTTGTTACTTGATTTGCACGGCATGCGACAAGCTGAAGCTAAACTTGAGCTTGCAGCCTTAATACAAGCCTGTGTGAAACAGCATGTTATCTGTTGCTGCGTCATGCACGGCTATGGCTCAGGGATTTTAAAACAGCAATTACCCATGTGGCTGGCTCAACACCCAAAAGTCAAAGCCTTTCATCAAGCCACTAAAGAATGGGGCGCTGATGCTGCGCTACTGGTATTGATTGATATTGGTGAGCATCCCCATAGAAGATAGCGGCTATTTACAGTTAATAACGACAAGCATTTAAATAATTATCTTGAGCCAAAACTAAAAAGAGCCTTAAAAGGCTCTTTTATATTAAATACTCAACCAAGATTCAATAACTGCAGTTACCTATCACTCATTGGAAGAACTTAAGCGCTTATTTGAGTTGGGGTTTGCATTAGCTCAAAATGAAAACCGTGTTCGTTTTTATCAATCGATACAATAGCCGATGTAGCAAATATCGGAGGCTCCATACCTGCAACTAATTCACTGACCATATAACCTAGAATAGGCATGTGAGCGATAACTAACACCTTTTGAGCATTGTAATGTTCAGCATAAGCTAAAATAGCATCAACAGCGATTTGAGGGCTGCCAGAAGGCGTTATATCATCTAACACTAACCATTTGTTTGGTTCCGGTAGATGTTTAGCCACTTCTTGCCATGTTTGTTGTGCCCTTAGGTAAGGACTTACTATCACTAAATCGACACTGTTTACTTTCTGCGTTAACCAATTGGCCATGGTATTTGATTGATTACGCCCAACTTGAGATAACATACGCTCTCTATCAGATGGGGCGTCAAAACTTGCTTCGCCATGGCGCATTAAAAATAGCTGCATACTTCTCTCGCTACTCATTATTATAGTGTTTATTGGCTAATTGTAGCCTTAAATAATTCATCCACAAAGAAACTATGAAGTAAAATTAATTAGTCTTTAGTCGATGTTTCTATGAATTTTATGCGTATTATTCTGAAAAGCTATTAAACTCTTTCAACAGTGTGACTAAAAGTTGCTAAAAACCGCTAACAATATCACTATATATATTCAAACTACTTTTTTAATAGTTGCAAAGTGAGCAACAAAGAACCCAAGTAGTTACTCAAGTCGTTATACAGTGCCTTCTCATCTGGAGCATTATCTTGACCATAAAACCAGACACTACACAGCCTGAAATAGTGAAAAGCCCAAATGATCATCGCCAATACCAATATATGGTTTTGGAAAATGAATTGCGGGTGTTATTAGTTGAAGATACCAAGGCTACCCATGCGGCAGCGTCCATGACCGTATCTGTGGGCCACTTTGACGACCCCACTTCGCGACCCGGCATGGCGCACTTTTTAGAGCATATGCTGTTTTTAGGCACTGAAAAGTATCCAGATTCTGGTGAATATCATCAGTTTATCAATCACCATGGTGGTACCAACAACGCTTGGACAGGCACTGAACAAACTAATTTTTTCTATAGTATTGATGCTGAGCAATTTGAAGATTCTTTAGACCGATTTAGTCAATTTTTTATCGCTCCTAAATTTGACTTAGAACTCGTTGATAGAGAAAGGCATGCCATTGATTCTGAATACAGTTTAAAGCTTAAAGACGATATTAGACGGGTTTACCAAGTACAAAAAGAATCAATCAATCCAGCACATCCATTCAGTAAATTTTCAGTGGGCAATCTGCAAACCTTAGCAGGCGACGAAGCTGATGTGCGCCAAGAATTACTGGATTTCTATCAAGAAAAATACAGCGCCAACATTATGACATTATGCCTAATATCGCCGCTATCGTTAGACCAGCAAGCTGAAAAAGTACAACAATATTTCAGTGCTATTAATAATAAAAAGATAATAAAGAGCTACCCTGACACCCCTTATTTAAGCCAAGAGTTATTACTAAAAAAAATTAATATCATGCCAGTAAAAGAGCAAAAGAGGCTCAATATTAGTTTTGCCCTGCCTAGCATGGAACCTTTTTATAAAACCAAACCACTGACTTTCATTAGTCACTTATTAGGCAATGAAAGTCCTGGTAGTTTACTGTCATATTTAAAAGAGCATGGTCTAGCCAATAATTTATCGGCAGGTGGTGGGGTCAGTGGTTACAACTTCAAAGATTACAGCATCAGTATCCAGCTAACCGACAAAGGTTTAACGCAAGTTGATGAAATCGTAACCTGCACATTTGAATACCTTGAATTAATTAAAGAGTCAGGCATTGAGCCTTGGCGTTATCAAGAAAGAGCAAGCCTGTTATCTACAGCCTTTAAATTTCAAGAACAAATCAAAAATCTAGATCTTGCCAGCCACCTTAGTATCAACATGCAGCACTATGATGTTGAAGATGTGGTTTACGGTGATTACCGAATGGATAAACTTATTGAGACAGAAACTCTTGAGTTACTTCATTATTTTAATCCTAACAACATGCGTACTCAGTTACTCTCAAAGGAAGTAAGTACTGACACTCAGGCGCAATGGTATTTTACCCCTTACTCTATTGAGGAGATCTCAAAAGAAAAAGTGGCCCATTGGCAGCAGGTAAAACCAAGAAAAGAACTAAAATTACCCCTTAAAAATCCTTTTATCGTTGACGACCCACAAGCTAGAAGTGAACTAAGTACCAGTGCTGTGCCGACCATTGTGGCTGAAGATGAAGGTTACCGTTTTTGGCATCGTAAAGATGATGAGTTTAACGTACCCAAAGGACATTTATATTTATCCTTGGACTCAGATCAAGCTAGCCCCACCCCAAAGCATGCCGCGTTAACAAGACTGTATGTTGAGATGGTGCTAGATTACCTCGCTGAAGCCACTTATCAGGCTGAAGTAGCAGGACTAAATTATAATATTTACCCTCATCAAGGTGGAATAACACTGCATCTAACCGGCTTTACCGGTAATCAAGAAACGCTATTAGCTTTAGTAATTGAAAAAGCCAGAGAGCGAAACTTTACCCAAGATAGGTTTAAGGTTATCAAAAAGCAGCTTATCCGCAGTTGGACTAACGCAGCCCAAGCCAAACCCATCGCGCAGCTCTTCACTAGCTTGACTGTGACACTGCAGAAACGCTCTTACGAGCCCACTAGAATGGCAGAAATGCTAGAGGAAGTGACACTAGATGAATTACATGAACACGTAGGGGCATTTTATGAAAAAATTTATGTTGAAGGTTTAGTCTATGGTGACTGGTTAGCGAGTGAAGCCCAGCAACTGGCGAGACGCTTAAAACAGGTTCTGTCATTGGTAACAAAGCCCAGTAACGAATCTAGTCGCGAACTCATTAATCTGTCTAATCGCGGCATGTTAATGCGCGAACTCAACATTGAGCATCAAGACAGCGCGATCATTATTTACTACCAATCAAAACAAACAACTCCCCATCAAATTGGGCTGTTTAGTTTATTAAATCATACGATGTCTTCGACATTTTTCCATGAACTCAGAACAGAAAAACAACTTGGCTATATGGTCGGAACGGGCTATTTACCTTTAAATCGACACCCGGGGATGATTTTCTACATCCAATCACCCACAACTGCGCCACGAAAGCTTCTTGAAGCCATCGATGAATTTATCGCGGACTTTAACTATGCAGTCATGCAGATAACCAAGGGGCAGTGGGAAGCTACTAAGCAAGGTTTGATCAACCAAATTTCAGAAAAAGATGCTAGTTTGAAAAGCCGAAGCCAACGCTACTGGGTCTGTCTTGGTAATCGTGATTATGAATTTAATCAAAGGGAAAAAGTAATAGAGGAAATTAAAAAGCTCACCCGCGCTGATTTGATTAAGTTTATCGTAGAAAATATGCGCTCAAAGCACAGTGACCGATTAGTGTTATTTAATGTTGGAGAGCAGCATCAACAACTTGAGCCTATTGCTAACACTCAAGTGATAACAGACTTGAAAGGCTTTAAGCAGCAAGCAGAGAAGTTTAATTTTTGAGAAACGTAATATTTTTCACCCGTAACTTAATCACATAATTAATTGTTACTACTTTACTAAACTGCGCATAAATACAGCAACCCAGTGGAATACGCTATAAAAACGTTAAAATTAGATAATTATGAAATAAATAACACTAAATAAACACTATATGCCCTACAAAGAAAACACTATACTGATCATTCACAACCTTAGAAATCAACCATTTTTTGACAAAGGCTTAACTTTCTGAAAAAGTGGTACTTTATTGTAAATAATTATCAATTGCAGCAGACAAAAGTATCCTTAATATGTCAATGATTAGACCATTCTTAATATGCGCATTTTTTATTCTTCAAAGCATTTCTCACTCAGCTATGTCTGCTGGCGCAGATGACTATGAATTAGTCCTAAATACCGATCGATATAATGTTGAAGACGGCTTATCACAATCAAATGTCACTAGTATTGTAGAAGATAGGCAGGGTTATATTTGGCTTGGTACCGTCAATGGGCTTAATCGGTTTGACGGTGTTAATTTTAAACATTTCTATGCAGATGACAGCCAATCCAGTTTACCTAGTTCATTCGTAAAAACATTGCTAATTGATAAAAAAAATAGACTCATTGTTGGTACCGATAAAGGGCTTGCTGTCTTTGATGAGAATTCTGAAAAATTTAACCCTATTTTAATAGAAGGTGAAAAAATTGACGAGTCTATCTGGTACCTATCTCATTTGCCTGAAGGCATTGCTCTCGGACTCAATAATAAAGTTATCATTCTCGACGAAAAATTAAATAGAGTAATTTGGAGCTTTGAAAGTAAAGTATTACATGAAGTAAAAAGAATAATTCAAATTGGTGATATTTTTTATATCCGAAACTATACTGGTACAGTATTCAAATTATTCGAGAATAACTTAACGGTTATCGAGCACCAATCAAATGATATAGGACAGTTGAACGAAGAACTTATCATTTCATCCAACAATGGTTTATATAGTTACAAGAGTGATATTAAAAGTAAATTCTCAAATTTAGTTTTAACATATCTAGAAACGTCTCAAAATGAAAACGAACTTACCTCAATAGCAGATTCAAGTATTGTAAAACTACTAAAAAACAAAGAAATAAAAAATGTAGGATACATTAATAAAGAAGGTTCAATAAAACGCCCTTTGATAAAAGAAACCAAATCAGCAATTTTCGTAGCTGATGTCCATGTTGGTTTAATCATAATAAAAAGAAGTAAAAATCTGATAAAAAACTCGAAACTAATAACAAGTAACATTTGGTCAATAACCAAGAACAATGAAAATATTTTTATTGCAATGGACTCATCTGAAGTAAAAATATTAGACAATACGCTCAAAGAACAGTCATCGATAATACTTGATGATACTGCAGGACCTAAAAGTATTGGACTACTCAATAGAGAACTATATATAGGTAGTATAAATGGCCTCAGCACAGTAAATCTAGATACATTAGCAATAGATATGCTACTTGACGAGCCGGTCACCTACATAACAAGCGATCCTGCCAGGCAATTAGTCTACATATCAACAGCTAATGGTAAGATTTTAGTTTTAAAGAATAATCAAGTAATAAAATCGATGTCAACAGGTGAACGTTACCCTATATTTCAATTATTAAGGAAAGGTGACACTTTCTGGGTTGCTAGCCAAGGAGGTTTATTCAGAATAACTGATGATAAATCCGAAAAGGTATATAACGAAAGTATGGTGACTAGTCTTGCTTTGGATGGAGAGAATTTGCTATTTGGAACTAGACATTCGCTGCTGAAACTGTCCACCAAAACCCTTAACCAACAGACTATTTTTAAAAATAACAAATTGATATTTTCCATTGAAGTTTTAAATAACTTTATAGTTTCTTCTTCTGCCACAGAAATAAATATCACAAACAAAATAAATCTTTCAAACACCACTGTAACGAACAAAAATGGTGCTCAAAGTGATTATAACTCTGTCGGTTCGATAATCATTGATGATTATAGCTTATTCACAGGTTCTAATGGCATTAGTATTATTAACCCTAATGAGATTTATAAAGAAATTATTAGTAGCAACTCTTCAAATGTTGCACTAATTGACTTCCAACTGTTCAACATCTCAGAGAAAGTTGGAGGAAGAGTATTATCAAAACCAATTAACAACCAAGAAAATATAACATTAAAGTACTCAGACTACCCCTTCTCTTTTACCTTCACAGCTCCAGGAAAGTCTCTAGAAGACTATAAATTCTTTTATCAAATGGAAGGTCTAAATGATGATTGGTTACCCGCACAGAATATTAACTCAGCCACTTACACGAATCTATCTGCCGGAATTTATTTTTTTAATGTTTACGCTATAAACAAATTATCAGGTAAACAAGGTGCTACAAAATCAATTAAAGTTATTATTACCCCACCTTGGTATTTATCTTTTGAAGCAAAACTATCCTATACCGTATTGGGCTTATTAATATTGCTACTCATAGCCAAGACAATTTTACGCAGACGAGAAATACAAAAACAAATAGCCCTTAGTGAAGAAAGATTAAAATTATCACTATGGGGTAGCGGTGATGAAATGTGGGATTGGGATATTGAAACCGGTGAAATTTACCGATCCAATATCTGGGGAACATTAGAGTTTCCTCAAGATGGCCATCGCTCAGGAAAACCTGGAGAAGAAAGCAATATTCACCCCCTCGATCAAAATAGAGTTAAAACAGCCCTTAATGACCACTTTAAAGGGCTAACAGATCATTTTGAAGTTGCATACCGCGTTAAAAGCCTTCAACACAAATGGGTTTGGGTACTAGATAGAGCAAAAATTGTTGAAAGGGATCACAAAGAAAAACCGCTGCGTATGACGGGTACCATCAAAAACATCAATAATATTAAACAAACCGAAGAACAATTAAGACTATTCGAAAGAGCAATTGAAAACATTTCTGAAGGCATGTTTATTCTAGATGACAAATTTCATTTTGTTGAAGTCAACGATGCTTGTTGTCAATTAACCGCCCAAAACCGAGCTGAATTTCTTGGACAATTATTTAACTTTACTCGTTACCCTGACAGCTACTCTAACCAAATTCACGCAGCTTTGGCCCAACAGGGCAGCTGGAGTAATGAAGTAGAAGCTAATCGCGGCGATGGTAGTTATTTCTTAATGGAGTTGACGATTGATGCAATATACAACGAGCAAGGCGAAACCAGTCATTACGTAGGGGTATTCTCAGATATTACTCGTCGTAAACAGCAAGAAGAAGAAGAACTACGCAAATTAACCAATAGTGATTTGCTCACCGGGCTACCTAACCGTTCTAGTTTACAAGTAACCTTGAACAATCTAGTGAAAAAAGACGTCCACCATACATTAATGGTATTGGATTTAGATAATTTCAAACGTATTAACGACTCGCTAGGCCACCAAACTGGTGATGCGTTACTTATTGATGTCGCTCGTAGGCTTCAAGAAAATATTCCAAATCACGTTAGTTTATATCGTCTTGGCGGTGATGAATTTGCCATCTTAGTTGACCATAACCCTGATATTGGTTCATGTGCGGCTATCGCCTCTCGAATAATAGACTCATTGAAACAAGAGTTTAAAGTTGATAACGAATCCCTCGTTATTAGCTTAAGTATCGGGATAGTTTTATACCCTGAAGATGAGCAAAATGAACAAGCCCTATTAAGAAAAGCAGATATCGCTATGTATCATGCCAAATCAGGGGGTGGCAATCGTTACCAATTCTATTCAGAGTCTTTAAACAAAAATGCGCTACGCCAATTAGAAGTAGAAAACTTGATCCGAGAAGGATTAAAAGAAGATTACTTTGAAGTATATTACCAACCCAAAGTCGATTTAAAACAAGACAGCCTTGCTGGAATGGAAGCTTTAGTTAGATTAGTTCATCCGGAATTTGGTGTCATCCCGCCAAATGAATTTATTCCACTTGCTGAAGAAAATGGTTTAATTGTCGAAATTGGCGATCTGGTTTTACGTAAAGCCTGCTTTGCAGCACAGAAGTGGCGCGAACAAGGTGTATTTAACGGCCGTGTAGCCATAAACTTATCTTCAAGACAGTTTGCCCTACCTGATTTACAGCAACGCATATTAAGTGTATTAGAGCTCACAAAGCTCCCAGCTTGTCACCTTGAACTAGAAATTACTGAAAGTACCATTATTAAAAATCCAGATAATGCCATCAAAGTAATGAATCAGCTTGCCCAAATGGGGGTGACTCTAGCCCTTGATGATTTTGGTACTGGGTATTCATCGCTTTCATATCTCAAACATTTCCCAATTCATTGTTTGAAAATTGATAAATCTTTTGTGGATGATATCGATAAATCAGATCGTGATTTAAAAATGGTCGATAGCATTATTACTATCGCACATAACATGGGCTTATCTGTTGTCGGAGAAGGTGTAGAAGAAACCGCGCAATTAAATATATTAAAAGCCTTAAAATGTGAAGAAATCCAAGGCTACATCTTTAGTAAGCCTGTTCCAGAAAAAGATTTCACCGAATTATTAAACATCAATCAAAAAAAACAAAGTAAAAAAACCGCCATTTAAGCAACATTGGCATAACAACTGCAACTCTCTATTCAGATGTCAAATAAAAGTTAACACTTTAATTAACCCTGAATAGAGAGATTTAAAAATGATTAATGGAATTATCGTAGCTGCAGTATTATCTTCAACTTCTAACGCCGCTATTAATACAACGGAAACAGTATTAGTTAACCTACCTAACCAAGGTCAATATATTGGCACCCCATATAGCAAACACTTAAAATTAAAAACTAAGCTAGCTCATAACCCTTATATCAAGTATTCAGAAGCAACAACTGAGTTAGCCCATAATCCTTATATCAAGTACTCAGAAACAACGACTGAATTAGCTCACAATCCTTATATCAAGTATTCAGAAGCAACAACTGAGTTAGCTCATAATCCTTATATCAAGTATTCAGAAGCAACAAC
>NZ_JAUOSH010000051.1:0-19283 GCF_030548765.1 Shewanella sp. 3_MG-2023
GACTATTTATATGCTAACTAATTGTCTGCTTACTAAGGTTAAATGGTTGCGGGAGCTGGATTTGAACCAACGACCTTTGCCAGTTTATATTAGCTGAGCCCGACTATTTATATGCTAACTAATTGTCTGCTTACTAAGGTTAAATGGTTGCGGGAGCTGGATTTGAACCAACGACCTTCGGGTTATGAGCCCGACGAGCTACCAAACTGCTCCATCCCGCGTCCGTTTAAGCGGGGCAGACTATAACGGCCAATCTTGTTCTTGGCAAGTCATAATGACAACTTTATTACTGCTTGCTGACTTACTGAGCACCAATAGCAAAAAATAGCGGCTTTATAAGGCAGATAGCCCTGTTATAGCCGTAGTTTTGAAACAGAAATGAAAGTTTACTCACTAATACAGGGCTATATCGGTAATGTATTGTATAAAATGTGGCAATTAACAGACATTTTCACACCTAATATCGGTTTAGGTATATAATGCATGCTTAATTATATCTGTGAGTTGATGACTGTCTATCCATGTTAAATTTTTTTGCTGCTGCCCCAAAGGGGTTTGAATATAGCTTATCCAATGAGCTTAAAGAGTTTGGTGCTACTGATGTTAAGGAAAGCGTCGCTGGTGTGTATTTTTCTGCGCCTTTAGAACTTGCCTATCGAATTACATTGTGGACTCGACTTGCTAGCCGAATTGTTGTGGTTATCTATAAAGGTGCTTGTGAATCTGCTGAGCAACTTTATAACGCAGCTTACAGTATTGATTGGCCGTCTCACTTCTCAAACGATAGTACCTTCAGTATCGATTTTCACGGTACTGGCGGCTTTATTAATAATACCCAGTTTGGCGCTTTAAAAACCAAAGATGCGGTTGTGGATCGTTTTCGCGATGATGGTTTAGATAGACCTGATGTTGGACGCGTCAATGCTGAATTTAGAATTGATGCCCATTATCGTAATAATCAATTAACGCTTTCAGTTAATTTCTCTGGCGCTTCTTTACACCAACGTGGCTACCGATCAATAACCGGTGAAGCACCTCTGAAAGAAAACTTAGCCGCTAACATGCTTATAAGAAGTGGTTGGCAAGCAAATCCAATTACATTATTAGATCCCTTTTGTGGCAGTGGTACCGTTGTTATCGAAGCGGCATTAATGGCTGCAGATATTGCTCCAGCGCTTAAACGCGCCCGTTTTGGTTTTGAGCATTGGCATCAACATGACGATACCCTATGGCAAGGGATTTTAAATGAAGCAAAAGCCCGAGCCAGTCTTGGTAAAACTCGCTGCGCATTGAAGTTTTTTGCCTCTGATATTGACGGTCACCTTGTAGCGCTTGCAAAACAAAACGCAGAAAACGCCGGTGTTGCTGATTTAATTGAATTTAGTGTTTCAGATGCACTTGATGTTACTCCACCAGTAGAAGCGGGTTTCTTAATCTCAAACCCACCATATGGTGAGCGTTTAGGTAGCATTACGGAATTATTGAAGCTGTATTACAAGCTTGGCGATAAGTTTAAAAAAGACTTTGGCGGTTGGAAAATTGCCATGTTGTGTAGTGATATTGAATTACTCTCAGCATTAAAGCTAAAAGCCGATAAGCAAATGAAGATGTTTAACGGTGCACTAGAGTGTGGCTTTAACTTATATACTTTGCATGCTAAAAGCACTCGCCGTGAAATGCCGGTGTTGCCTGAAGGTGTTGATATTGCAGATATCTCGCCTGCTTTTGCTAATCGTATTAAAAAGAATATGAAGCAACTAACCAAGTGGGCTAAAAAAGAAGGTATTGATAGTTACCGCATTTATGATGCTGACTTACCTGAATACAATGTGGCAGTTGATAAATATGTCGATTATGTGGTTATTCAAGAATACTCTGCGCCTGCGACTATTCCTGAAGCGGTGACAAAGCGTCGTTTAACCGATGTATTACTTTCATTGCCTGCAGCATTAAATATGGACCCTGATCGCGTTACCTTAAAGACCCGTGAAAAGCAAAAGGGCACCAACCAGTATCAAAAGTTTGATCAACAAAAGCTGGAGATCATTACCCAAGAGTATGGCGCTAAGTTTAAGTTAAATTTAACTGGCTACCTTGATACCGGTTTATTCTTAGATCATCGTTTGACCCGTAAATTAGTTGGTGAAAAATCAGCGGGTAAAAATGTGCTGAATTTATTTTCTTACACAGGCTCTGCATCGGTACATGCGGCATTAGGTGGGGCTAAATCTGTCACAACAGTCGATATGTCAAATACTTACCTTGCTTGGGCAAAAGAGAATTTTGATTTAAATAATTTATCAGGTAAGCAATATCAATTCATCCAAGCTAACTGTATTCAGTGGGTGAAAGATTGTGAAGAGAAATTCGATCTGATATTTATCGATCCGCCAACTTTTTCTAATTCAAAAAGAATGGAAGATAGCTGGGACGTTCAACGAGACCATGCGGCAATGCTGGTTGATTTGATTAAAGTATTAAGCCCTAATGGCGAAATTATTTTCTCGAATAATAAGCGTAAATTTAAAATGGATATCGAGCTTTTAAGCCAATATAAAATGGACATTAAAAATATCGATAGTCAAACATTACCATTGGATTATAAGCGTAATCCGCACATCCATAATACTTGGTTAATTACCCATGCTAAGTCTCCTTACGCTAAATAAGCTTTAAGGTTAAAAGTATGAGTTCTAACCCAACAACAGACAGTGCAGGCCTAATTTTATATCACACAGATGGCTGTCATCTGTGTGAAATTGCTCAAGCGTTAGTTGAGCAATTAGGCATTGACTATCAACATATTGATATTTGCGATAATGACACACTGGCAAGCCGTTATGGCATCTCTATACCAGTGTTAGTTATGGATGAAAAAGAATTGTTTTGGCCCTTTGATGCCCAGCAGTTAACAGAATTTATTAGGAGCGTCGCTTGAGTTTAGTTCGTATTAATAATGGCTCTTTAGCCTATGGCTATACCCCGTTATTGAAAAATGCTGATTTCACTATTTTACCTGGTGAGCGAGTGTGTATCGTAGGCCGAAATGGGGCGGGTAAATCAAGTTTAATGAAAGTGCTGTCAGGTGATGTATTACTTGATGACGGTGAATTTAATATTGCCTCTGATGTGAATGTCAGTCGACTACAGCAAGATCCGCCTAAAGCTGAAACCGGCACGGTTTATAAATATATCTCTTTAGCATTAAAAGAAATTGGTGAAATGCTAGAGCGTTATCATAAGCTTTCACATGACGTTGCTACCGCTGAACCTGATGAAATGAACAAGATGCTCAATCAAATGCAGCGCTTGCAAGAGTCATTAGATCATAATAACGGCTGGCATTTAGATTCTCGTATTATTCAAAATTGTGAATTGTTAGGCTTAGATCCCGATAAACCCCTTAGTGAGTTATCAGGTGGCTGGCAGCGTAAAGTGGCATTAGCAAGAGCCCTAGTTAGCGAACCGGACTTATTATTGCTTGATGAACCGACCAACCACCTTGATATTGATACCATTGAATGGCTTGAAGAGTTTTTATTAAACTTTAAAGGCGCTATCGTGTTTGTCAGTCATGACCGTGGCTTTATTCATCGTATGGCAACACGCATTGTTGATTTAGATCGCGGCGTAGTGACATCGTGGCCGGGTAATTACCATGCTTATTTAGAAGGTAAGCAAGAGTGGTTGCGTGTTGAAGCGGAACAAAATGCCCATTTTGACAAAAAATTAGCAGAAGAAGAAACTTGGATCCGTCAAGGGGTAAAAGCCAGACGTACCCGTAATGAAGGCCGAGTGCGCGCCCTTAAAGCATTAAGAAATGAACGCAGTGAGCGCCTGAATCGTCAAGGTAATGCCAAGATGAACGTCAGTGATACTGAGCGTTCTGGTAAGTTAGTATTTGATATTAATAATCTTAATTACAATTTACCTGATAAAGATTTAGTTAAAAACTTCAGTTCAACGGTTATACGTGGTGACAGAATTGCCTTAATCGGGCCAAACGGTTGTGGTAAATCAACATTAATTAAGCTATTAATTGAGCAGCTTTCGCCGCAATCAGGTGAAGTTAAAGTCGGTACCAAACTCGAAGTTGCCTATTTTGACCAATACCGTGAAGCGTTAGATCCAGAAAAAACCGTTGAAGAAAACGTAGGCGACGGTAAGAAAACCGTTACGATTAACGGTCAAGATCGTCATATATTAAGTTACTTACAAGACTTCTTGTTTTCACCTATGCGTGCACGTACCCCTGTTAAGGCGTTATCAGGTGGTGAGAAAAACCGATTGCTATTAGCACGCTTGTTATTGCGACCTGCAAACTTAATTATTCTCGATGAACCAACCAATGACCTTGATATTGAGACCCTAGAATTGTTAGAGTCCTTACTAACTGATTTTAAAGGGACCTTATTGATTGTTAGTCACGACAGGGAATTTATTGATAATACCGTGACCAGTAGTTGGTGGTTTGCCGGTAATGGTAACTGGCATGAGTATGTTGGCGGATACAATGATGCCGTCTCTCAGGGCGCTAAATTTTATTCTGAGGAACAAGCAGCAACATCTGTTGTCCAAACTCCTGCGCCAGTAGAAACTAAGCCTGTAAAGCAGACTAAAGCTGCCAGTACAGCACCTAAAAAATTATCGTTCAAACTTCAACGTGAACTCGAACAACTACCGAGTAAAATGGAAAAGTTAGAACAAGAAGTAGAAGAAATACAAAATACTGTGGCTTCAGCTGATTTTTATAGCCAACCACAAGATACCGTCAACTCAGTGCTTAAAGCATTGGCGACAAAAGAACAGGAATTGGACACTTGCTTCGAGCGTTGGGAAGAACTCGAATCACTGAAGTAAGCGTATAATAATAATAGGAATTATAATGAAGTCGAAGTTTGATAAGGCATTATCTGTCGTTGCCTTGAGTGTGCTTGGCGCTATCGGAAGTGTACATGCCGCTCCAGTATATGAAATTGTAAACATTGAAGATTTTGATCTTAAAGGCACAGTAGACGGTACCCGAAGTGGTTACGCCATGGCTGTTAATGCCAACAATGAACTTGTAGGTGTTTCTAAAGGTAAGAAAAAACTATCTGTCGATGATGACGAAGATGACAATGACGTTATTGATGTAGAAGATGGTATCGCACCTGAAGAAACCATTATTTATTCAGTATTTTTGCCTCTGGTGGCAAATAACTTTACTTTCACAGCGGAAGAAGACGATGCTGAGTCAGCTTGGTATCCAAACTTCTATAGCGTTAATGGCACTACAGCACCAACCGATGTTGATGATGAAGGCGAGTTAATTATCAATTCGGTTGATACCTTTTTCTATGGCATGAATGACAACAATTACAAAGTTGGTTCATATACTGCGCCTGAAAAAACCATTGATTATGTTGGTAGTGATGAAGACCAAGAGTTTTGGTACTATCGCGATTTTGAGCTTCGTGGTGTCGCTGTCACGCCTGACGGCGCAGAACTTGAATTAGTACCATCTTACGAAACTTATATTCGTGAAGATGATGGTTTTGAAGTTGAGTTAGGTGGCTGGTCAGCGGCTGCGGCAATTAACGATAATAATTTGGTGGCAGGTTATGCCAGTACTGACATTATTGAATTCAGCTCAGATCGTATCGATAGTTGTATTGACGCAGATTTAAACGCAGATGAAGACTCGCCAGCGCCAGTTGAAATATGCGTACAGGCAGATCAATTCCCATCAAATGGTCGTCGTAACATTCAGTATCAAACCCGCGCCCACGTATGGCAAATTGCTGAGGATAATACTATTCCTGCTGAAAACGTGATTGAGCTAGAGTTAGGGTTAACCCCTGATGAAGACTCTACTTTAGTGTATACCGCTCAAGCTTTAGGTGTTAACAACAATGATGTAGTGGTAGGGCGCTCACACGTTTACCGTAATGGTAAAAAAGATGACCTTTATCAAGACGCTGCCTATTGGGTGAAAAATGCCGCAGGAGAATATGAATATAAGTGGATTGATACCGATATTTTCAGTGACGATGTTTATAACTCAATAGCTCGTGATATTAACGACAACGGTATCGTCATCGGTACTTTTTATAAATATGTCAGTGGAATTTTACGAGATAAGTTCTTCTATTACGATATTAACAACCCATCTGCTGAAATCGTAGTACCTAGTGACTTTCAAGATTCAGGTATTTCAGAGCTAAGTAGTTACCCAAAAGCCATTAATAATGCAGGTCAAGTGGTTGGTAATATTGAGGTCACTTATGATAAAGATAAGCCGCGACCAAAAGCAGGTTTTCTTTATAACATCGATGATGATGAATTTGTGAACCTTAATGCGACTTTAACGTGTGAGTCAAAAGGCTATGAGCAAGATGCTGATGGCAAATGGACTCGTTATCCGGTTGAGGTTATTGATGGTGACGGCTCAATTTTAAGCTATGACAGTGAAATATATGTGGTTGAGGCCAATGACATCAATGAAGACGGCACCATTGTAGGTACAGCATTTATTCGTAAACCTTTATACCAATTTGATACCGATGGTAATTTGATTCTTGATGAAGACACTAACCTACCGTTATTTGAAATAAATGGTAATGGCGACCCTGTAACGTCTTATTTACCGCGTATGGTGGTAATGAAACCGGTATCAGGTAACGAACAAGCCTGTACTGAAAGTGATGACGTAGAAGATGAGCCCTATGTAAGAAAAGGGGCGGCTAGCTTTGCTTGGTTATTCGCTCTGCCGTTACTTTGGTTACGTCGTCGCAAGCTTAAGTAGAGAGCATTTTTTGAACTAAAAGTCGAGGATTATTCCTCGATTTTTTTTTGCTTTTTATCTCAATACTTTAATTAAAAACACATAATTTTGTCATATTTTTGCATTGATCTTGTGTGAAATTTCACCTATTTCTAATGCTGAAGCGAACGCTTCTTGATTAACAAAATGAGGATGTGTTAATGAAAAGACAAAAAAGAGATAAGTTAGATAGAGCTTTTTCTAAGGGATTCCAAGCAGGTATTGCAGGGCGCTCTAAGGAGCTTTGCCCTTACGGAACTTTAGATTCTAAATCTCAATGGTTAGGTGGTTGGAGAGAAGGCGTAGATGGACGTATGAGTGGTTTGTTTAATAAATAAATGAAAAGGCATCATATTAATATCTTTGCCCTCAGGGGGTTGATTGAGGGCAAAATAATGCCGTTTAGCTAAGTTAACCCGAAGCAACATTAGCTAACAGTGATTACTATTCATATTCAGTGAAATGCTTAAAAGGTCGAGGTATCCTTAAAAATACCGACTTTCAAATCAGTAGCCGAGTAAATCTCACGGCCATCCACTTCCATAGTGGCATCAGCAATCCCCATAACCAGCTTACGGTGAATCTTTCGTTTTAAAGTGAGCTTATAGGTGACTTTTTTCGCTTCCGGTAATACTTGCCCGGTGAACTTTACTTCGCCAACCCCAAGTGCGCGCCCTTTACCTTCTGCGCCTTCCCAGCCTAAATAAAAGCCAACCAATTGCCACATGGCATCTAAACCTAAGCAACCTGGCATCACAGGATCGCCATTAAAGTGGCAGTCAAAAAACCATAAATCAGGGGTGATATCGAGTTCAGCGACTATTTCGCCTTTACCATATTCACCACCGTCAGCATTAATGGTTGTGATCCTATCTATCATCAACATATTATCGACAGGCAGACGTGGTGAGTTAGGCTCAAAAAGGTTGCCATTACCACATGCGATCAGCTCTTCTTTAGTGAAACTGTTAGCTCTTTTCATTTAAATATTTACCACTTTATTACGAATAGGCTGACAAGATAGCGAACACGTGTAAGCTAAACAACTCCGATCACTATAATATCTTTAATTTCATTAATATTTTTTGTAAAAAGCTTAATTCGAGCTCTTCATCATCGTGGCCTGCCATTTTTTCTAAACGTGTTTGGACCTGGCCATAAATTGATTCAGCAGGAAAATCATTGTCTTCGTTTCTTACCCCTGCTGGAGCTTTCATTAATAAATCGATAGCTTGATCCATATGCTCAATTGCATGAATATGAAACAAGCCTTTTTCAACGGCCTCAATAACTTCGGTTTCAAGGTTTAGTTGTAGCACATTCGATTTAGGAATAATAACGCTGTGCTCACCTGTTAAGCCACGTCGCTTACATAAATGATAGAAGCCTTCGATCTTTTCATTCACACCACCAATGGCTTGCACCGCGCCGAATTGATCAAGTGCGCCCGTAATGGCAAATGCTTGGTTAATCGGCTGCTCGGCAATGGCAGACATTAAGCAGCAGTACTCAGCTAAAGAGGCACTATCGCCATCAATCTCTTGATAAGACTGCTCAAACACTATATTGGCATTTAAATGCAAAGGTACATCGCGACCAAAAATACGGTACAAGGAAGCTGAAAGGATCATCATACCTTTAGTATGAATATTACCGCCCAACTCTGATTTCCTCTCAATATCAATCACTTCACCGTCACCATAATGGACAGAGGTAGTGATCCTTGCCGGCTCGCCATAACTTGAATCATCAGTGTCAATCACAGTTAAGCCATTAATCTGGCCGATTATTTCACCGCTCGTTTGCAGATTAATGAAATTATCATCAAAGTTTTGTGCTGAATAAACCTCAGAACTGTCATGGCGTGACTTTGACTGTCTAAGAGCTTTTGCTATGGCAGTTGAATTGAGCGAAGCACTATTAGAGTATGCTTTAGCTTGAGTCAGTACCTGAACTATTTGCAGCATTGATAAACTTAAGCGTTGCTGATGCTCAGTAAGTTTGGCGCTGTAATTAAATAGCGGTATCAAGCTTGATGGCTCTAATTGAATGTTATAGGCATCAGCTAAACTATTTAGCCATTGCAGGTACTGAGTTTCATTATATTTAGTTAAATCAATTTCTGAGTTAACCTCGCCAAGCAGTGGAAAGTTTTTATAAAAAACTCTGTCTTCAGTTCTTAAATGAGTAAACAAGTTAGCTGAGCCCATTAGCACAATTTTACAATTGAGTGGGATTGGCGCGATATCGTTGCTAATTTTATATTGTTTATGCTCGAGGATCTGCATGACAAAATCCCACAGGCCTTCACGTTTCCATAAAGAGTTAGCATCAATAAAAACGAAATGGTTGGAGGCTAAAATGCCAGCTTTATACTGGCTAGACTTATCAGTCTTATGCATTTTACCGACTAGATCAGCGCGGCGAATAGAGCCACTAACATAGCTGTAAAGGGTATTTTGATGCGCAACAGTGCCAACATTCTCTGCCGGTAACTCAGCCTGCCAGCGGAAATTAAAATTGTGATTTTCATCTTGGCTTTTAGTCGCAACCAAAAAGGAATCTGATGGCGTATTAGCCTGACTCACAAGGGCTTTAATAAACAGTTCACGCTCAATACCCGCAAAATCAGCGACAAATAAATGTTGGTGTGCAAGTTTAGTCATTAAATTAAATGCATCTAAACAACGCTCTTGTCCCAACAATAAATGGCTTAGATAAGCAGTAGAAGGTAAAGATTGAGGTAACGTAAACTGAGGAGCAAGTTTGGGTATAGAAATTAAAGTTGTGGTCATAGCTTTAAGTATCAGAAATAGTTAAAGCGATTTTAGCATATATTATCGTCATATCATTGAAATGTTCGATGCTTTGCGGATTATCTATGGGCTTGCTGGAAAAATATGACACTGGATTGCTATATTCAAGGCCATTGCTGCTTCTTATTTGGGGGTTAGCGTAATTCTTTAAACAAAATGTAATCGCTAAAAGCGTGTTTGTTGATAGAAAAGGTGAGGGAATCCAGTGGTGTAGAAGGTGATTTTTACTCACCTGATTAGCAAATGAGCCAACAAAGGTGGAAAAATGTCTTAAAAGCTTATTTGATGAGCATTTGAATGTTTTTTTATAAATTCCGGTTTACAACGAGGTCTGATACTTATATTATTCTCGGCGTTCGGAGAGATGGCAGAGTGGTCGAATGCACCGGTCTTGAAAACCGGCATGGGTTTGTAGCCCATCTAGGGTTCAAATCCCTATCTCTCCGCCATATTCAAGACGAAAGGCTCATCAGAAATGATGAGCCTTTTTTCGTTTAAATTACTAAAAATATTGAAGATTAATACTATCAATTCAAAACTACTTTATTGTCTAGTGTTTGAAGTGCCTGTTTTATAGTCACTTATCTTCCTTGAGAGGATTGACTCAGTCAATATCCCTGCTTTTCGCATCAGCAGAGCTCCTATTAACGTGTACTTCACTCGTATCTGTTTAGCTGTAGTAGCTCAGACTTGATCTGACAGTTACCCATTTTTTTATGGTGTCTGTCAGTTTAGATTTGAGCTAGATTTTTATCTGCCCAAATCTGTTTCCCATCCAATAATGTTTCAAGTGGCGTTCGACCAGTACAGGGGGCTAAGTAAAGCTTTGTGTCTAAGGCTGCGGCTATCACTTTATGATTCGCAAACTCACGACAATTGCTGATCGTTGTCGTGTGCGCATAACGTTATGTTCTTTAAAACTGGCGAATATCAGAATGCATTGAAAGACATATTTTTATATAGATGTTTGATGTTTATTAGTAGTTTGTCACAAATTTAAATTTCTGGTTGTTTACGTTATGAGGTTTATCACTGAAGTTATCGTTGTAGATAAGTAATATTAACACTTACATATATAAGTAAAATCATTGGAAGTTTTGGGGATGAAACAATCAATAATAAGTAATAAAGTTACCATTGATTCTGCAATTGAACGGCGAGAGAGACTAGAATTAACACTAAATAACGAGGTAAGTCGTTTAGGTTTTATTGGGGGCACTTATATTCTCGATTTGGCAAGATCGGTGAAGATGCAAAACTCTCATATTGATGTTGATGCTGAAGTGTCGATTAGTAAACGTGAGAAACGACATAATTTTTTATATTCTAACTCAGCAATGCGTAAGATGAGAGCGGACTTTACCAAAAAAGCCATTAAAGTTGAGCCAAATATGAGCAAATTGAATGCTAGTGGCATTCAGATTTTTAGTTACGAAGAGGATACGGAGGCTTCACGACTGTGTCGTGATGTTTTAAGTAAGTATAACGTAAGAAGCCGCGTCTATTATCGTTACCAGAGTGAAAACTGTCCTTATCTTCATGGGCGATTTTTTTTCATGAGTGAATTTGAACCAACAGTATTAAAGACGTTTGCGGAGCAAAATAGGGAACAAATGCAGCAATTTATTTCTAATTTTCATAATATGGTACTGGGAAGTGAAGCAACATCAGAGATTAATCCTTTCACTGGTTTGGGGCTTATTTCGCGTAAAAGTCATAATGTGTTAAAAATGCTTGCAGAAGGTCATTCAAGAATTTCAATTTCAGAAACGCTGCACTTGACTGAGCGTGGTGTCGACTACCATGTCAATAAAATGAAAGCCTTATTTGAAGTTAAAAACAATTCGCAACTGGTAGCTGTTGCATTTAAATATAAAATTTTGTCATAAGGTCTAGTAGCTCAGATTTGATCTGACCGTTACCTCTTTTTTTATGGTGTCTGTCAGCTTAGATTTGAGCTAGATTTTTATCCACCCAAATCTGTTTCCCATCCAATAATGTTTCAAGTGGCGTTCGACTGATCAGTCACCGATAGATTTTGAAATCTCTTTTAGAAAAGTGTCCGGTTGGAGTTGACCAGAACAAGGCAATATGTAAAAAGGGAACGGACTTAAGAACCGTGTCAGATAGTGATATTGAGTTTGCGTTGTCGGGAATAAATTACTGACCCAAAAAGTGTTTAGGGTTCAAGCAGCCAGCTGTAATATTTAAAAATATGACATTGGCTGCTTGATATAGGCGAGTGTCGCACTTCACAGTTGAATTTGGGGATTATTTATCAAATGAACCGTTATCGTGACACGTCATGCATGAATATGGATCTGGGAATGTTTGTGACATGCTCCAGTCTGAATTCGCGCCACTAATAATACCTTTATCAGGGTAAGAGTTTGGGTTACCTGCTGAATCTCTAGGCATCACCGGGCTTCCATTATTGTAGAAGAAGATATCTTTTTCTTCATTAATAGCGTCAATGATACTCGGTACAGTACGCTTGCTGAACGCATCACCATGGAATTCAGGTGTTTTAGAGCTAGAGTGACACCAGAAACAGCGAGCGGTTGCACCATGACCTTCACTTGCACCATTAGTCCCGTGACAAGTTGAACAGAAGTAAGGCTGTGGAATGTCAAACCCATCGTTGGTGTTAACTGGCAGTGGTGCGCCATTCATGTGTCCATCTTCTGGGTTGTGACACAACATACAGTCAGCTTTGCCCCAGCCATAGTGAGATTCTGTTAGCATAGCATCAGAATTTGCATCTTTTGCAGAATTTAGGGTTTCTAAATTTGCCACTAGGCCATTGCTAAACTCGTATTCTTTGCCTAGATCATTGCCATTATATTCTTCCATACCCCATGCATTATAATGATTTGCATAAACCAGCATTCCGTATTCTTTTGGATAGCTCATCACCCACACATCAGTCATTAAGTGTAACTTATTGCCACCAAAAGCATATTGGAAGTCGTCTATACAATCTTCAGCTGGAAAAGCACTAACAGAAGCTGTTTTACCTTCTTTATCCCACAAACATGCAGGCAGTGGTCCATAGTCGGTGGCTACTTCTTTTTCGCCCATAATGTTAACCCAACCTTCACCTACTGACGATGTGATACCATTTACATGGTTAACTGAATACGAATTGACTGAAGCCCCTGTATCCAGTGTTGGCCAGTAGCTCAGTTTAAAGTCATATCCTTCATCGATTGCAGACATAAACCAATCTATACCTGTAATAACGCCTGGCTGAAAGACATCTGGACGCAGGTTATGGGCAGTTACTTTTAAATTTTGTACATAAGGGTAAGGATATGGCGTATCACCATCACGGACCAAAATTTCACTAATGACTTGACCATTTTCATCCAGACGTGCCATTTCTTTTTCCCACAGGTGTTGGCGTCTAACAGTGGTAACTTCATGGAAAGGCTGGAATCTGATGGCTAAATCATGCTGCGCCCACATTTCATCCATACGGTTGTAAGTCGCCTCACCATTTGGTTCACCAGTCGCACGTTGGAAATCTCCGGCACTAGTTTTAAAGCGGAAGAACCAATTAGGCGAGTTAACGAATTCATCACCATCATTGGTAAAGTCACCATCATTATTTGCGTCATAGGAGATGGAAAACTCGAAAGTGTTATAAGGAGACTCTTCTGCAGGTGTAACAGAGTCAAATTTAAGTTGAGGATCGCTATGCACTACATATCGTAATACATCGAATACACTGTATTGTCCTTCAACAAAAATATCTGGTCGAGAGGTATGCTGACCGTAACCATCAGGGTTTTCGGTAAGAAAAGCGACAACATCAGAAGAGTTAACTTCAAGGTAGTCAATCGGTGGGTTTTCTACCCCTGCTTTTTGCGCATCATAAAAACTAATTCGGCCGTCACCATCAAGATCTTCTGCCTGATCGCTGTTCATCCAAGTTTTAATTTTGTCGTCAAAGCGGCCTAAAGCGACATAATGAATTTTGTCAGCCACAGGTTGATGATTAACATCCATTACCACATATTTATCATTTTTATAGCCCTGTTCTGGTTCTGTTAGGTCAACCTTATCATTACTGTCACTGCCACAACCTACAAGCAAAAAAGACAAAGCCAAAGTGGTTGTTATTACATTAAGTTTCATTACTCATCTCCAGTATATTCTGAATCTATAGCAATATTTATTTACTGCTAAATTCATGATTGGATATTATTTTTATCCATTAATCACTCAGTCGAGTATGAATTCGAGCCGCAATAAAAACGCTATCAGTACTCATAGAAATAAAGATTTGTTGAGTAAAATTGGAGGTGGGTCACATAAAATAAACAGTTAAGCAACCGTGCCGGGCAGATGTTAACAATGCTGCTAAAGAGTTACATTGCCCTGTGTATATTTAAGGCTAATACTCTTTGATATTCGTTAATCCTATTACAGATATAGTGTGATTGGGAGACTCTGCATATCCATCACCTTAGTAACAGACCAACTTTGTGATATCCCTCAGTCAGTATAAGGTGCAGGGCGAGATCGCGAACGTTTTCAGAACTATTTATAGTGCACTTTTAAATCCTGATTCTACTTACTAAATCTTTATTTGAGGTTAGTTAAAAGTGATTCTGTCTTTTGGTTGAATAGATTGTATGAAAACGCACAATATTGGCTATTGCGCTTTTAACAAGGCCTCACTATTCATTTAGCGGTCATTAAAATTTGTGTTTTAATTACCATAAATAGCTTCCGCGAGTAGCCTTGCAGCTTGGGGGATATTCGGCCCAGCCTATTTGGTAACTGCCGAGTCAAATGTCAACTACAGCAAGTTGCCAATCAGCTTCATTTTACGCTTTCTGGGGGACAAAAGCAGCGGCTATTGCTGGCGTTGAGTTTAGTTAATGATCCCGCTTTGCTTTTTTTTAGATGAGCCCACCACAGGGCTAGACCCCCAAGCAAGGTTACATTTTTGGCAGTTGGTTAGGGAGATAATAAAACAAGGGAAACCAGTTATTCTCACTACACATTATATGGATGAAGCAGAGCAGCTTTGCGATCAAATTGCCATCATGGATACACGCAAATGAGGCTTTAAATTATTCTTGATTTTGCGGACCTGCAGTAAGTGTTGCGCCCCTATCAAGTAGGGGCAATGATATTACTGAATTAAAAAGTTATTGTATGCTGAATGTATTAAGCTAGAGCAGTTGCTAGCACCTAGTAACTTCTTGAGTTTAAGTATGCGATAGTCGACACCTCGTGCGGACAAATGTGCTGCTTTGGCAATTGATTCACGGTCGTGTCCATTTGCCATCATATATAATATCGCAATATCAGCGCTTTTTATTAAACCATAGTCTAAAAACGGATTCAGGTTCTCCATACTACTTTGCAGTAACATGTAATGAATATCGGTTAGGTCTTTATATAAACGGCTAAATGCATTGGGGTCAGCAAGTTTATTATTAGTATGCACCATGAAGTAGAAGCGCCCCACCCAATTGGGGTTCATCATGCAGGGTACTTCTACGGTTACTTTTTGCTGGTAGCCAAATTTAACAATATCGTCATTAGGTCCAACTTTAAACTGCGGCCAGTCACTGTAATCCCAAGTATGGTATTTACGCTTTAAAGAGACCTCTGTGTTGTGGTCTTTTTTTGCCCACTTTTTTCGAGATACTTTGCTGTATTTTATCGCATTAACTGAGCTAGCGAGAATATGAGTTCTACCAGCTACTTGATTAAGTTTAGAGAACCCTGAAGGTAGCATATTACTATTTATGTCTAAGACAAACATGGTGTCTGTAATATTATGAGTTCGTGAGAACTCGTTCAGAATGCTACTGACTTTCATGCTTAGCCTCCATTTCTGAAAAGTCCTTTAGTAGACCATATTGATTTACGTTATAAATTAACGCGGGTAAACTGTCTGCTTCAAACGTTATTTTGGCGATTTCTATATAATAATCGATGCCACGTACCGATAAATTTAATTTTGGCGCGATATCCTTTCTAGAGTAACCCACGGCCGTAAACTGTAATATATCGATTGTTTTACGATTAATTACGCCCATATTTATTAATGATTGTTTGATAAGTTTATGGCTATTATTGATTTTAATCGCTACTTGCAAAAGCTTTGATTTAATCAACTCAAGCTTGTCATTTAGAGCTGTAATACAGAGCTTGTTAGAATAAAAAACAAATTTTGCTGTTAATTTAGGCGCGAATAAAAAAGTGATATCAATGCTCATGTTCTCTTTATACATGAGGTTTGCAACATCAAGCGTTGGAGTAGCAGAACGGCTAGGTGCACTTGTTTTATCAGCTTCCAAACTGACCCATTGGCAATGTTGTGCTTTGAATTGTTTGACAACATGCTTATCGCTAGCAACGACAAGGCTAGCAGCTTCACGAGTTGTGCGTAGATTAATTGGGTTATTCAAAAAAATATAGAGCACGCAAGCATTAACGCCTAGTTCATTAGACAGAGTAGACAAATCAGAGTCTATTATTGCTTTCATCATAGTGCTCCTCCTTTGTATAGTGAGCCGAAGCTACCCTTTGTAAATACCGTAATTAAGTGATTGCGAATTTTATGCATTTCCTTGTTTCCAGCAATAGCGATTGTGAATAAATGCGACAGTGGGCAATACCTACTTTTAGATATGCGACATGGTTCAAGATAATAGTGCTGGATTCAAAAAATCTAACAAGCTTTCTTTGTTTTCTGTGAAAAACCACTAACAGGGATAAGTGTTACAGCATTGATGATGTGAGAAAGAGGCCATTAAGCTTGTTGATATTTGGCTGGATTGGCTATTTAAGTTGCTTTGTGCAGGACCCGTTGATTTACAAATGTAATTACGGCTAAAGGCTGACAAGGTTGTAATTAACTATGTAAATACCGAAACATCACTCTCAGAGCTAGTGTCTACTCAATTATTATCATTAAAATCTTAATATAAATGGATCTTGAGAGCTTATGATGTTGATAATTCTTCAAAACAACAATTAATCATTTATTCGCAAAACATGTGTTACCTTGCGTAAAACAGGCTGCTGAACAACATCATTAGTTAATCAAGTTTCCCCTTTATATAGAATCAATATGGACATGCTGTGTGGTGTAAAAAACGCACTCCTTTTTGATGTTACCTTTTCAAATTAGGCACTGTTTCTAACGTTTTATATGTTCAATATGCATTTTATTGCAGTTGTTAGCGTAATGTTTATGGTGATTTTTTTTGATTTTTTTTGATTTTATTTATGAGTTAAAGTTGATTAAGTTAGTGAATTTAAATGTAATTGTGATGGGGTTCAAATCTAAATAAACAAAATCATTTTATTTACAAATGGTGTGATTGTTACTGTGAGAAGTCACTGTCCCTTAAGGCGTTGGGTAAGTCAATATGCCGCTTCAATATTTACATTGTAAAAGGGATGAGATGAAACATATAAAAACATCAGCAACATTATTAATGCTTGCAATGCTTGCCGCTTGTGGAAGTGATGACGCCAAAAGTTCTCCTGAAAATCCAGATATACCTGAGATTGTCGAGCCGCCTCAAACAGGTAGTCAAGTATTCGATAATGTTTGGGGGCCAGATATTAAGTGGCAGTTAGAAGGGCCGATCACTATTTATATCGGTAAAGAAATGGCTAGAACAGACTGGGTGGCACAGTCTGAAAGGCGACATGGTGATATAAAGCACGGTTATACCGTTCAGGCTGCAGATGTTCGTAAGTTGATCCCTAAGCCATTACGTGATGATATTTTCAATGATGGTCAAATTACCTTTGCTGAAGTATTGCTTTACGTTTCAGCGACACGTGATGACTTTCACGTTGAATACGAGTGGGGCGAGGACATTGGTGCTTACCGCTTTACGGTTTGGCATAACGAAGATGGCAGCAACATTGAATTTGATACTGATGGCAAGCCTGTAGGTGAAGGCGATCCAAACTGGGCCGCAAACTGGATCCCAGACACAGGTGAATTTAAAAGAGAAAACAAGTACACCAACTTCGGCGAAGCGGTTGGAACTCGCATGGAAATGACGGTACTTCAAGATAATTCTGGGGTGATGTTAGCTTCTCGAAGTGAAGCTTACACCTATCGCCGTGAAGAGATGCAGCGCACCCAAGTTGAACGCAGAAAGGCTGATGAAGAAAAGTTTGGTGATAACCGTGCAACCTTCCCAAGAGTGATGGTACAGCCTGTTGGCGGTGAACAAATGGTCTTTAACGATGTGGTTGTTCGTCCACATAACCTGCGTCCTGATATCTATAAAAAAGACGTCATGATCACCATGGCTGATGTATTCATGAGTCTGCATGAGCAAGGCTTAGTTGAAATGGGCTTTTCTTACTGGGGACAAATTTCCACCGGTGCTAATATTCAACACTTTTTAGTTAACTCTGTTGATGGCGTGGTAAACCAAGCGCGTTTTGCCTACGCAATTGACGGTTATGAAACACGCTATACAAGTGATTGGAACCATAAGTACGGTCTAGGGAATATGGCAGATTCGAACTCAGCGCCACCTGCAACTTTTTGTGATGGCATTGGTCTTGATGGTCAAAAGACAGGCACTCCAAATGGTTTGGTTGACGAGGAATGTGCCGAATACTTTGGTAGCAAAGGCATTGAAATCGATTTGACTGATTGGCATGGCGATAAAAACCGTCACGTATTTCCTGACGTGTGGCCATTATACTACCCAACTGATAGCGTATTTGTTATGGCGCGTCAGTTGAAATTTGCTGCGCCAGAAAGCCACCGAGTGGGTGGTGATGATAAGTATCCAATTTACGATATTGACGAGGCAATTCGTCCATTATCTGAAGAGCATTTTGGCTGGGGCGTTGCCGATTGTGGTACTTGTCACTCGTTAGGTAGTATTCACTCTGATGGCGACCAAGGTAGTTTGGGGGTTAACCCAACGCCCGTTTATGTTATGGATCTAGCTAAAGGCGTACAGTCTTACGAAGTATTAGATGAAGCGGATCGCGCCGTGGCACCTTACCAATGTGCTCAATGTCATGGTAATAACGGTGCTCCAGAAGGACATGGTGAAGTCGGTGTTTGTTTCTGGTGCCATGACAATGAGTTTCAACCTAAAAACCATGGTTCAGTAAATAAACTGTTTCCGAAAATGTACGAAGGTGGTAACTCTCCTGAAGATATGACCTTTCATCCAGCTAAACCAATCATTGATGTGCCATCAACCGATAGAGATGCTGTGAGCGTTGTTAGTGCTGAAATGTACGGTGATCCAAATTACTTATTGAACATATTACCTGAGTTGAAAGATCAAAACTTTGTTTATATGCACGGCTTATATAGCGATGATATGAAAGTTAGGGGTAATAGTGACTGGACCACAGATCCTGTTTACCCAGATCCATACTCGTGTATGACTTGTCACGTAAACCCAAAATAAGCTGTAATTAGTTAAATTCGATGCTAAAGGCCACTTGATTTCAAGTGGCCTTTTTTTTGAGTATGTTCCGTCCTGAGCTAAGCTGACAAAGGTTTGTCATAGCTGTGGGTAAAATCTGATTTTAAGCTTGTTGGAAAGCAGTTTTATATTTTAGTAAAGCGTGGACCCTGCAACTCTTTATCATGGTCATTTTACGGTCTAAAAAGCATTCATTTTAATTGATGGGTG
>NZ_JAUOSH010000052.1:0-17891 GCF_030548765.1 Shewanella sp. 3_MG-2023
AGGCGGGTATAGCGGGCAGTGGTATTAAGGCTGTTGTGACCGAGCAGGCTTTGCACTGAGCGCAAATCTAGCCCTTGCTCTAACAGATGAGTGGCGTAGCTGTGACGCAGGTTATGTGGGCTGATGGACTTATGAATATTGCACTCACGGATAACCCGTTTTAGCGCCTTTTGAATGCCGCCTTTATCTATCAAGGAATCAGGCTGGCTATCTTTACCAGGAAAAATCAGCCGTGGGTGGCGATGAGTTTGCCAGTAATATCGCAGCGCTAACAAGGTACGCTTGGGCAAGGGCACCAACCTGTTAATCACATGGATGTGTTGTATGTCATTTTTGCAGGAGCAAAAAATGACCTTTACCACCTTTGGCGTTACGAATGTGCACCTGCATCATCTGTGAATCGATGTCACCAAACTGAAGTGAAATAGCTTCACCGAGGCGCAACCCCATACTGTATAAGGCGAGAAAACACACTTGATATCGCAGCTTATGGGTAAGGCTAATAACGATAGAAACTTCAGCAGGGGTAAGAATATCAGGCAGTCTATGGACTTGTGGTGGCTTAACAATATTAAGCCACTCCCAGTGTTGATTAAGCACATGTCGATAGACCTATTTACAAGTGATTGTGCAACCCATTACGGTCGAGTTTCACGGTGATCCACGAATCTAAGGCAATCAAACTGGTAAAGTAGCGCTTCAAATCATCGGTTGAAAGGTTATCAGGACATGCATCGAAATAGCACTAATGCGCCTGACAGCGCAGCTTCGTTCAACAAGAGCATTAATGATAAATCACAATCAATACGAATTATCGTACAGCTTATAATCTGCATATTAGTTCTGAACTGTAATCTCATCACATCATCTATTGGTAATACCTGTATGAAAATTGGTAATAACCCATTGCAAGTTGGGAATACAGCTGAGTCACTGACTAACTTTGTTCTGTTATTTGGTAATGTTGTCATATCCATTGGTAGTGAATATAAAAACTATTCAACAATAACAGTTCGATTTACCTGTAAGTTATTGTTTATTTTATTTTTTATTTTTATATAAAAAATGTGTCAAGCCAATGCGTTAGTCTTTTTATGCCCTTGTTACTACCAATTTTGGTTTTTGGTAATGCTTTGAGTGCTATTTTGGTTGACAATGATGTGTTGTGGTGGTTATATTTTGTTTAACGCAAAGTTACAGGTGTGAACAGGTTGTTAAGCATGTAGCTGTGTTGGGTGGGTTGTGTGTGATTCTGTGCGTAACAATTAATCATTGCTCTTTGATCATATACAACAAAGAGTTCTGCTTCTTTTTACAATGAAATTAGATAATTTTTGGTGTTAATTAGAAGCAAAGTCTTACCTATTTTTATTACGTTTTTCAGGGTTAGTTAAGCTCATGTGTAGGTGCGCCACTATATGCTGCGCATATAGGTATTCTAAGTAAGCTTTGAAAATAGTTAAGCCGAACAATATACGAACATATTCAACAAAGAGATCGTAAATTATAAAGGATTCCAATATCAACACATATAAATCTTACCGACATATTCAAAAGAAAATGTGTGACGTTTTCACTTTGCTAGTTTTTGCTTTAGCTGTTTTTAGCGCATCACTCAATGCTCAGGAAATTGAGGAGAATACGCTTATTCCTAAGTCACACACTAGCCTTGCTGAAGGTGTTTTACTGGGGGATTTGTCAAAACTCGATCCGCTTAAAAAACCAGGTGAAAATTTTGACTTACTCGATTGGTCGTTAACGTTGCCAACCGATCTCAACAAAGATAAAAAAGCTGATACCGTCTATGAGAAATCATTAGGTAAAGGCTTTGACTTAAAGCCATTTTTTTATACAGCAGATGATGGTGGCTTGGTATTCGCTTGCCCAAACGTAGGTGCCAAGACCTCAAAAAATACAAAATATGCGAGAACCGAACTACGCGAAATGCTACGTAGAGGTAATGTTCAAATTAAAACTCGTGGCCTGACAAAAAATAACTGGGTTTTCAGCAATGCGCATGGTTCGGCGAAAGCTAAGTCTGGGGGTGTTGAAGGCAGTTTGGAAGGGACTTTGGCAATAAACCGAGTATCTACCACAGGTGATAAAAAAAAGGTTGGACGCGTGGTCATCGGGCAAATTCACGCGACGGATGACGAACCTATTCGTTTATATTACCGAAAATTACCAGCCAACTCGAAAGGGGCTATTTATTTTGCCCATGAAATAAATGATGGTGATGATATTTGGATAAATATGATTGGCTCACGTTCACATACTTTGTCAGACCCTGATGACGGAATCGCCTTAAACGAAAAATTCTCTTATAAAATTTCCGTCGAAGATGAAGTGTTGTTCGTCACTATAATTAGGGAAGGTAAGCCTAATATTACTAAGTACTACGATATGAAAGATAGTGGTTATAGTGCTAGTAACCAGTATATGTACTTTAAAGCGGGTGTTTATAATCAAAACAATGACGGCGCTGATGGTGATTATGTGCAAGCCACTTTCTATCATATCCATAACATGCATAAAGGGTATAAATTTTAGCGCAGTTAACTCATCAATTTAAAATTCGTAACTCGTAACTCGTAACTCGTAACTCGTAACTCGTAATTACAGTTATTGGTTATATTTTTATTTAAATTAATAGGTTAAAACTTTTGTTTGGGTTTCGTCTGTTGAAATTAATATAACTCTAATTTAAATATAAGAATTTAATGGCAGTAACCTGCTTGCAATAATAAATATAAGAATTTAATGGCAGTAATCTGCTTGCAATAATAAATATAAGAATTTAATGGCAGTAACCTGCTAGCAACAAAAAAATATACCAATAAATGGCATTAACATGCTTATTAAAATACTAAGGGGAAGTACGGTATGTCGACGAAATTAAGTAAAAAAACAAAACCCATCCATAAAATAGGGAAGTTCAAGCTTTCACCTATAGCAAAATGGATGAAGCTTGCTGCATTTACTTCTGTAACCAGTTCTTTTGCATTTTCGGCAATAGCACAAGAAGCAGAAACTGAAAATCTAGATAAAGTTGATAATGATATAGAAGTCGTTGTAGTTACTGGTACACGTAGAACAATTCAAGACCAAATTGCAATAAAGCGTGAATCTACCACGGTTGTTGACGGTTTATCTGCTTCAGATATTGGTGATTTACCTGCACTTTCAATTGGTGAGGCGCTAGAATCATTAACGGGTGCATCATCTCACCGTGAAAATGGTGGTGCTACTGAAATCAGTATTCGTGGTTTAGGCCCATTCTTAAGTGCCACTAACATCAATGGCCGTGAAGCGACCAATGGTAGTGGTGACCGTTCAGTTAACTTTTCTCAGTTCCCATCAGAGCTGATGCAGAAAGTAGCTATTTATAAAACACAAGACGCTTCCATGATTGAAGGTGGGGTTGCCGGTGTTATTACCCTGGAGACACTTAAGCCTTTAGATTTTGCTAAGCAACGTTTTCAGGCTGAAGTAAAAGCTAACTACAACCCAGACCAAGCAAACGTTGACAATTCACTTCAAGATGATTTGGGCTACCGTGGAACACTCAGTTATGTTGATCAATTTGAGTTTGATAACGGCCAAGCATTTGGTTTGAGTGTAGGTTTTCAACGTCAAGATATTAGCCAGCCAGAAGCTGAATATAGAAGCTCAAGCCCAACGGGCTCATCTTTATGGGCATGTTTGAATGATCCAACCGATACCTCTACTGGTTTTTTCCGTAGCACAGCAGGCGATTGTGAAGATCCGGGTAACCAAGGTTATAATACTGATATTGATCCAGACACAGGTCTTGCAGTAGATGATGGCAGAGAATACGCATGGACTGGCTCAAGCCGAAGCTTCCGTCAAAATGAAACATCTGATGAAAGAGACGCTTTATTCTTTGCTCTACAATACCAACCCTCAAATAAATGGGATATCAATTTTGACGCGCAAATTTCAGATCGTACCCAAGCAGAAGCGCGTCATGATTTAATTTTCTTACAAAAGCGCGTTACACCGGGTGTAACGGGACAAAATCTGATCACAAACGATGTTGGCGGTATTCTACATTGGGAAGGTGAAGAACGCATCGAATCTGCGGGCGAGCAATTTTCGCGTGAAGAAAACTATCGTGGATATGGCTTGAACGTTGAACATTTTTTCTCAGATGATCTAAAGATTAGTGTTGACCTTGGCTATTCTAAAACCAGTCGTGAAGAACTACAAATAACAAACCGAGGGAGAACGAGCGATCGTCCTTACATATCTTGGGATTTAGGTGAACATATTCCTCATTTCACAGTGACTGATTTTGATGTAACTGATATTTCCAATTTTACTGATAGCCTTCGTACTCGTATCGACAGAGAAAATGTCCGCGACAACGAAATTATGGGTGCACGCGTTGATATTGATTATATTCTAGACGGTGATTTTTTTAGTGGCGTTCAAGCTGGCGTTCGCGTTTCTGAGCTAACATTTGTTCAATTTGGTGGCACGAACGGTAATGGCTCAAGAGACACATATGAATTAGATGGATCAGTAACATCAGCTATCGACGTACTTGAAGGTTGTCAAATTGCCTTCCCTGAAACTGATTTTTTATCTAGTGTTTCTGACGGTAATATTATCACCCATGTTGACAGTTCAGGTAATGTTGTAGAAAGCGGTACAGGCGCTTCGTGGGCAACTTACAATAACGAGTGTTTCTCTCAAGCAGTAGCAGCATCACAAGGCGGCGAATTCGCATACCCAGAGGTTATATACGAGAATGCGGGTACTATTGACGTAACAGAACAAACTATCTCTGCTTACGCCATGCTTAATTACGACACTGAAATGTTTGGTAAATTTATTCGTGGTAACTTTGGTGTTCGTGTAGTGAATACTGACGTTACCTCTATTGGCTTTAGACAAGGTTATGACGTTGTCACTGATCCGGCGACAGGTGTGGTCAGTTTGGTACCAAACGATACTATTGAAAAGATTGTTGGTGGCGGTGATTACACTGAAGTACTACCAAGCTTTAACTTAGTCGTTGATTATGATGACAATATTCTCCTAAGGGCCGGTATTTACCGAGGTATGTCACGTGCAAATCCATCTGATCTAAGTTATAACCGCACATTCGTAACCGATGACTCGGATGATCCTGAATCAGTTGAAGACTTGTTGGTTGGTGTTACTGGCTCAGGTAATCCTGATCTTCAACCATTAATGTCATGGAACTATGATGCGGCTGTTGAATGGTATCCAAGCGATGACTCTATGGTAGCGTTAGGTGTTTACTACAAGCAATTCAATGGCGGTTTCCAACAGCAAACACAGTTAGAGAATTTTATCGTTGACGGTGTGGAAGTTTCTTTACCTATTACTAATTCAGTCACTACTGACGAAGAAAGTGACCTTTATGGTTTTGAAGCGTCATTCTCGTATCGTTGGGATTTAGGCATTGGTGTGAAGTTTGGTTATAACTGGGCAGATACAAGCTATGAGTTTGAAGATAGTAACTACGGTAATACCTTTACTATTGGTTTAGATGGTGTTGCTACTCAGGATACCGTAGGTATTGTTCCTCCTGCCTCAGTACCTGGATTTTCTGAGCATGTATTCAATGGACAGCTTTACTACCAAATCGGCGGTTTTGATACTGCGCTTATCTACAAGTATCGTAGCGAATACTTCCAACCATACACTTCTAATAGCACAAGACTGCGTTATGTTGATGAGGCAGGTACTTGGGAAGCTCGTGCTGCATACAAAATCAATCAACACGTTCGTGTTAAAGTTTCAGCAATTAACTTGTTCAGTGAGCCCCGCAGTGATGACTTCTATACCCAAGGTAACTTGGGTCAAGTAAGTGATTACGGTCCACGCCTGTTCGCAGGTGTCAGCTTTAAGTACTAGCCAAGTCTAGTACTTAAATAAAACAAGCTAAATTTGGAAAAGAATCTTTTTGGAGTCATAAAAATGAATAATAAATCCTTTATACCGCTCATCATTGCGACAGGTCTATTAGGTTGTGGCGGTGATGACGGTGCTGAACTAAATGGAAATACTCGCGGTAGTATAGCAATAACCGGAAGCAGTTTTATCGCTGGCGAAACAATCTCTGCAGCAGCTACTGATGCTGACGGAATTATAGCTGACACACTTACTTACGTATGGTCAACAGGTGTTATTGGTACATCCATCACCATTACTGAAGCTGATGAAGGTTCAGTCATTTCTGTTTCTGCTAATTATACTGATGAGGCAGGTTTTACCGAAGGTGTTGGTGCATCTACACCTGTTATCAACCCAACCTTAAATGTTTCTGCTAGCATTATTAAGGGCCCTATTGATGGTGCAACTTGTGACATATTTAAAGTTGATGATAGTGGTGCTGCGGTTCTTCCTGCACAAGCTGCTGCAACCTCTGACACTTCAGGTGGCGTTACATTTAGCAACGTACATTTCGAAGGTACGGGTTTAATTGCATGTACTGGCGGTACTTATACGGACGAATCAACAGGTTTAACCTTAGATGCTCCTCAACTACGATCTGTAGTGAGTGTCGATGAATTTAGAGTTGTTAAAAATGAAGATGGTACTGATGCTGTCGATGAAAATGGAGATTTAATACTAGTAATACCAACCTATACTGTTTCTCCTTTAACCGAAATGGCTGTTCAAAACGCAGGTAGTGATTTAAACCAGTTTGCTGAAGAAGCTGAAATAATTAATGCTCGTTTTGGTATTCGTTTTGATACAACAGAAGTGCTTCCTACTTTAGTTGGTACTGTTGAACTTGGTGCTGATGGTGCTGAAGATGCTGATAGATATGGTTCTGTGCTAGCGCTACTATCACAAGTGGATGCAGACAACGCTGACGCAGATTTATCTACCGTTATGCAAGATCTTGCTAGTGACGTCGCTGATGGTTCTTTTTCTGAAGAGTCTTTAGTTACACTTGAGACAGCACAAATTAATTTGCAAACTACTTCACAAGTTGCTGATTCAGTTGATGAAGCGTTACTTGACGGAATTGGAGCCGCTGTGGGTTATAACAATGACCCTGTTGCAGCAATCATCGAAGGAGAATTGGCTGGTACTGTTCAACATACTGCTACGCTTCCATTAACTGGTTCATTAACCATTATTGATCCAAACTTTGAAGAAGATGCTTTTGTTGCGCAAACTGATGTAGCACTTGATTATGGTACATTTAGTATCAGCGCTAACGGTAGCTGGTCGTATACAGTTATGACTGCAAACGAAACTCTGGCTAGCCTTGAGTTAGGTAATTCTGTGTATGATTCAATCACTATCGCTTCTATTGATGGTACCACTGCTGAAATTAATATTCGTGTTGCTTCGCTTACTCAGGTTGTAAAAATAAGCGATACAGGCGGCGATACGGGTGAGATTAGATTTAGCGTTGATAACCTTCGTCAAGGTAAGCTGAGTGCATCTTTATCTAAAGAGGTTGCTCTTGGTAGTGATGGAAATATTAAAGATGCTTATATTACGCTTTATGGTTCTTCTGGTAGTTCTAGTGAATCGTTAATGGATTTACGTATTCAAGGCGAGCAATCTACACTTAACGAAGACGGTTCTGAAACTACAATAGACCCTCGTTTCTTTGTTCGAAATACTGACAGTGACGCTTACCCTGGAAATTTAATCACTGCACCATTTGTTGAAGACCAGTTTTATGATGTAGAGATTACATGGGACTTAGATGCAACAGAACAAATTACCGTGACTATTGATGGTGAAGTAATTGGTGGCGGTTCTTTCTCTACTGCAGCGGTTGTTGACTCTGATTATACAGGCTTAGATCAGTGGTTCGCTGATGGTGTGAAAGCTATCCAATTTAGATTCGGTGATAATGATAGAACGATTCCTTTTGGTTCTTTTTATGTTGATAATATTGAGGTATTTTCTGATACAGCTGGCACAACAAGTATATTTTCAGATGACTTTGAAGGTTATGATGCAGGCGAAACTTTAGATGGTACAGACAGCAAGTATGGCTTAGCTATTTACTCAGAAGTTATCGTATTTGATGCAGGCGATGGCACAGTAGAACCTACGCCAGCAGTATTTTTTGATTTAACTGGAAGAATTGCAAGTAATGAGGCAACGGCAACAGGTGCTGTAAGTGTACTTGACCCAGATGTTGGCGAAGATTCTATTGTTCAGACAATCTTAATGGGTGCATACGGTACATTATCAATATTAGATGATGGCTCATGGACCTATACCCTCGATACCACTGACGCCACGATTGCTGCGCTTGTTGTGGGTGAAAGTGAATTAGATACCTTTACCATTGAATCTTTTGATGGTACTACTGCTGAATTAGTAATCACAATCACTGGTACAGTTGTTGTTGCTACTGGAGATAATAATGTCGCTAGAATGGCTGATACCTCAACAGACGCTGATGCTGAATTACGTTTAACAACAGACCCACTTGCTGAAGGCTCTATTTCTACAACCCTTAAGTTACAAGCCATTGCTGGCTTTACCGCTACAGATGGTGTTTCTGAAGATAATACTGCTTATATTAGTGTTTACGGAGGCTCCGCTTCTTCAGGTAACTTAACGGGCGAAATTGTCTTTACTAATGATGGTACTGTTAAATACCGTGATGCAAATAAAGATCAGCAAATCATTGATGGCTTAACGTATACAGATGATACTGATATTGATGTAGTGCTTGAATGGACTGCAACAGGTTATTCTGTGTCAATTGATGGTGGCACAACGTTCTACGGCCCTTATGTTGCCATTAATACGGGCAGTGCAACAGAAACCTATCAAATTCGTATTGGTAGCTCTTCGAAAGAGTCAGCAAAAGAATTATTAGCTGATGACATCGTCATTGCTGATGATACAGGTTCGGCAGTTCTGTCTGAAGACTTCGAGATATTTGCTGAAGGTGAAGATTTAAGCACGACTTATTCAAGCTCTGCTGAAGCAACCGTTATGACCATAGCTGGAAGTAGTGTAAATAAAGTTGCCAGAATGGCTGATACAACAACAGACGCTGATGCTGAATTACGCTTAACAACGGACCCACTTGCTGAAGGCTCTATTTCTACAACCCTTAAGTTACAAGCCATTGCTGGCTTTACTGCTACAGATGGTGTTTCTGAAGATAATACTGCTTATATTAGTGTTTACGGAGGCTCTGCTTCTTCAGGTAACTTAACGGGCGAAATTGTCTTAAGTAATGATGGCAGCGTTAAATACCGTGATGCAAATAAAGATCAGCAAATCATTGATGGCTTAACGTATACAGATGATACTGATATTAATGTAGTGCTTGAATGGACTGCGACAGGTTATTCTGTGTCAATTGATGGTGGCACAACGTTCTACGGCCCTTATGTTGCCATTAATACGGGCAGTGCAACAGAAACCTATCAAATTCGTATTGGTAGCTCTTCGAAAGAGTCAGCAAAAGAGTTATTAGCTGATGACATCGTGATTGATGATGCAACAGATACGGCGGTTCTATCTGAGGACTTCGAAAGTTATGCTGTGGGTGACGATCTAAGTACGACTTACTCTGGTTCTGCCGAAGCAACAGTGCAATAAGGCTAATCAACTTGCAGTTGTAAATTAATGTTTTAAACAATGTGTTAAAAATGCCGCTTATTGATAGCGGCATTTTTTGTTCTTATTTTGTAGACCAAAGTGTGCTATTTGAATGCGACTTTCGCTCTTTTAAAGGGTTAGTTGTATCCAACATTTAGCTTAGAGCTAATTTTATTGGGTTATTTTGTTAAACTCGATAAGTTGGCAGTATCAACTGATCAAATGAACCGCTTTCTATCTCATCAATTTTAAACTTATCTGGTTAGCCGAAACTTTTCTAAAACGCTAGGCTAGTTTAACTATGCTATGTTTATTGGTGCTGTGGTTGCGGCTTTCAGCAGTCTTTGTCGTTATATAGTCATTAGCCTTTAGTAACTAAAAAGTTAAGAGTGGGTAGGGCGTTCAGGCTTCCAATCTAGTTGAAAATGGCATTAATGATTTCTTTAAAGTGTATGTTTGTAATTATGTCGGGGTAGCGTTATGCGTTGGCGTGGAAAGCGTAAAAGTAGCAATGTAGAAGATCGTCGTAATACGCAAGTCTCAGGTGCTGGTGGCTTTGGCCGAGGTGGTGGGGGCATTTTACGACTGCTACCGATGATATTTAAGGTGCTTGGGTTTAAAGGAACCGCGATACTGATTGTGGGTGTGGGCGCTTACGGATTATTTACCGGCAACCTAGGTAATATGTTAGGTGGACTTGGGCTACAACAAGAAACCTCTACAGGTGTTTCTACCGCGCCATTAACTGAAACCGCAGCAGAAAGAGAGCAGGTTGATTTTGTGGCGGTAATTCTTGCTGATACGGAAGAAACTTGGAGCAGTTTATTTCAGCAGCGGGGCATGACCTATCAAGAGCCAAGTTTAGTGTTGTTTCGTGATGCGGTAAAATCTGCATGTGGTATGGCACAGTCTGCTATGGGGCCATTTTATTGTCCTGCAGACCAACAAGTTTACATTGACCTGAGTTTTTTTGAGCAATTAAAAAATCAGTTCAAAGCGCCTGGTGATTTTGCCCAAGCGTATGTGATTGCCCATGAAGTAGGTCATCACATTCAAACTCTGCTGGGGATATCCAGTGAAGTTCATGCCGCTCGCAGTAAGTTAAGCGCAGTTGAGGGCAATAAGCTCTCTGTTAAGCAGGAACTACAGGCAGACTGCTTTGCTGGTGTTTGGGCAAATCATGCCAATAATAGCCGTCAGTTACTTGAAACGGGTGATATTGAAGAGGGCTTAACTGCAGCAAGCGCTATCGGTGATGATACCTTACAAAAACAATCACAAGGCCATGTCAGCCCTGACTCTTTTACTCATGGCAGCTCGGCACAGAGAGTGAAATGGTTTCAAGTCGGTTTTGCCAGCGGCAATATGGAAAGTTGTGATACCTTTAAAGGCAGTTAGAGAAAAAATGTCGAGTAGTATTAAGCGAGTGAGAGTTTAATTGAAATAAAAAGCCGTTGATATTCAACGGCTTATTAGTGTTTAGTTTATAAGGCGTTTAACTTATAAGCTAACGATAAGTTAATGTCGAATTACTTTTCTAATTTAGTGAAGTAGTCGAAGATAACAGGTACGTCATTTTGACCAAGGCCTGCATCAACACCTGCTTGAAGTGCTTTAGACGTTCCTTCAGCGATTGGTGACTCAGTACCTAAGTCAGAAACCATTTGTAAAAAGTAACCAAGGTCTTTGTTTGCATTGGCAACCGAGAAACCTAACTTCTCTTCGCCATCGACAGCATAGAACTTAGTGAACTGCATGAATGGTGAGTTAGAAGGGCCAGCAGACATAATGTCGAATAATTGCTGACCGTCAACACCTGCCGCTTTTGCAACTGCAAACGCTTGAGACATAGCAGTAACAGTAGTCATACCAATGAAGTTATTGATTAACTTAGTTGTGTGACCTGCACCTAATTTACCTAGGTGGAATACGTTTTCACCTTGCTCTTCTAAAACAGGTTTAACTTTGTTGAATGTGTCGATGTCACCAGCAGCCATGATGTTTAAAAGACCATCTTTAGCGTGAGCAGGAGTACGTCCAAGAGGCGCATCGATCATGCCACAGCCTTTTTCGGCAAGCGCTGCACCAATTTTGATAGTAGAAGCAGGGATAGAAGTTCCGAAGTCTACTAATGTAGTACCTTCTTTCATTCCGGCTAGAACACCATCTTCACCGTATACAATTTTTTCAACAACTGCAGAAGTTGTTAGACAGAATTGAACGATATCAGAAGCCGCTGCTAATTCTTTACCAGAAGTGAATTGGGTAGCATTGCCACGAGCAAGAACTGCATCAACTGCATCTTGGTTAAGATCCATAACGTTAACTTGGTAACCACGTGTTTGTAGGTTTTCAACCATGTTGCCGCCCATAAGGCCAAGACCGATGAATCCGATGACTGGTTTTGTCATTTCTAACTCCTAAATATATTGATATATGCTTATCTGAATTGAAAGTTGCTCACCTTAATATGAAGGTGGGCAATGTTATTTATATAAAAAGTGCTCTAGAGCTCAGGCTAGTTAACTTATTAGCTCTATTTAAGAATTAACTCTTTATCTATTAATCGTGTCGTGTTTCTTAACATTAGATGTCGTTTACAAGGCTTTTATATCGCCCAATACTCACTTACCAATTTGTATTACAATATGGTAGGTATAGTCGTTACCTTTGTCAACCAAACACTATTTGTTCTCTTGCAAAAGTGTGACTAAAAAAGGGTTGGCTGTTATTTTGAGCAAAAACACTCGAAAATGAATTTTTGTGTAGCCTAAATCTCATTAATGTTTTTATTCAACTACTTGCTCTGTTCTGCTTGTGTATTGAACGTGTCATTACTGAACAGTTAAGTGCTAAATATATTTCGGTATAAGACTGAAAGTCTATAAAGCAGAGCTTTTAGTCTTAATCGGAATATTGATTAATCTACATTTTGTATTATCTATGTGACCTTTAATTTGTCTTTTATGAGAAAAGAGCCTATCAACTGATAGGCTCTACATTACCATGTTCTCATTAGAACTTAGCGCGAACACCGACAGTGTAGCGACGATCCGCTTCACTGTATTTCCACACTGAATCCAGTTCAGTGGTGTATTCAATTGGTTCGCCTGTGAGGTTTACCACATTGCCTACAATGGTGAAGTTATCATTGATATCCCAACTTGCTGAGAAATCAAGTTGACCACGTGCTTCACGGTAGTTATTACCAACAGTTGCATCATAATTATCAGAGGTAGGATCATTTTGGTTAAAGACGTTATAACCTAATGCGCCGACAGTTTGAACACGTTTTTCTGCTTGTGAGTATAAGTAACGGTCACGCCAGTTGTACGCTAACCGAAATTGCAATCCCTCATTTTCCCAGTAAATTTGTCCATTCGCGGTGTTTTCCGAAATGTTCAATAATGGGTTACCATCAGGTTGTTCACTATCTGCATAGGTGTAGTTGGCATTGACACCGAAGCCAGACCATAAGCCTGGTAATGAGGTAAATTGTTGTTGGTAACCTAGTTCAATACCTTGAACACTACCACTACCACCGTTAACATCAGTGTCGACCACAATACCTGTTTGGCCTGCAGCTTTTTGAGCATCAACATAAGCTAAGCCTTGATCTTCTGTAGCAAAGTTGACATCACCTTGGCTTTGACCTGCTGTATCAAGTAAACAAATGTTGCCCCATTCAGTGGTATTTTGTCCTGAAACCGTATTGGCATCAGCTAAACAGCTACTGTCGGTTTGAGTAAATGAGTTAACATCTTTGTAGAATAATGCTGCTGAAACGATACCGCCGTTACCAAAGTAATGTTCTACTGAAAGATCATATTGTGTAACACGGTAAGGCTCTAACTCGTATGAACCTTGAGTACCAGTCACTAAAGAGTTATCAATAGTTAACGAAGGGCTTAGTTCATCAAAGTCAGCACGGCGCATCACTTTTGCCGCTGCGAAACGTAATAAAGTTTCTTCAGTTAGGGTATATGTGACGTTTAAACTCGGTAAGAAATCTGAGTAATCATTTTTACCGGTATCAAGCACTTTATTACCGTTGGCATCGACTGATGCAACCACGCTTGATTCTAAGTCAGTTTGAATATAACGTCCGCCGACAACAGCGGTTAAATCATCAAAGTCTAAGTGAACTTGTGCGTATATAGCGCTGGTTGTTTCATTAATCTCTTTATAGGCACTTGAATCTTCGACCATATTATCGGCTAAAGTACCGTTCATTGCATATGATGTATCTTGCAACATCTGTTGAACTAACGCATAAGTTTGTTCGGTATTTTGCAATTGGTCAGCGTCATATACATTATATGTCAACATATCATTTTGACCGGCAATGCCTGTTTGGTCGAATGAGTTACTCATGTTAACCACATTCATGCTGTCGCTAAGCAGTGGGTTGTCAATCCAAATAGGGCTATATAAACCATCAGCGTTGGTGGCTTTTTTATATGAGTCCTTAAGGGTAGTGCCATTAGGTTTTAGGTCAAAACGGTTAGCAGAGTAATCTCTGTCAGTAAAGCGTACACCTGCTTTAACAGCTGAAACCCAATCGACACCAACATCAGAAATCTTAAAATCAAATCGAAGTGCTTGTTCTTCATTCTCAGTTTCTAAGGTTTTATGGAAAAACTCACGGAAAACTAAGTTATCAGGATTGGTTAGCATGCCATTATCAGCATAGGTGTAACCTGGGATACCACTGCCACTAAATGAACTACTCGTGCTGGTATGAGTGACTAGGTCAAGGGTTGGATCTGTACGTTCGATTGGACGTAAATTAAATTCATTGGCGGTTTGTTTTTCTTTTGACTTTGATAATGAATATTCGGCTGAAAGTTCAATATTATCAGACAGAAACCACTCACCTCCAATGGCATGTGAGGTTGAGTCTGATGTGGTAAAGTCACTCCATGTTTTAGGAATAACCAACACGCCATCTAGATCGTAATTGTGTAGTTGGCCATTGCTGTCATAGTAAGAGTCATCTCTAGCAACAGTACTGCCACCCACATCAAGAATTGAATATGCTGATTGACCACCGTCTAACTTGGTGCCGTTTAAATCAAGGTAAATATTGGCGTTGGCACTTTCTGGTTCCCACTGTAGTGAGATACCCACAGCTGTACGTTCACGTTCTTCTGTTTTTTGTTCTGCCGTTGTTTGGGTTCTACGCAGGTATTTACCATTTGGTCCGCCAGAATCATCGACTGTGCCATCACCATTGATATCAATATTGTCTAGTAAATCAACTTTATTGAAGTACTCATCACGGCGTAATTCACGGTCTAAGTAAGATAAGTTAGCAGAAGCACCAAACGTACCGGCACTGCCTAAATCCCAATTATTACCCAGTCCCAATGTGAAGTTAGGAGCAATATTTTCTGTTTTATCTGCATATTCACCATCAAGAGTAATAGCCACTAATGGCTCACTCAGTTCGAGTGGGCGAACCGTTTGCATATTAACTGTGCCGCCTAACGCACCTTCAATCATGTCAGGTGTTGGCGACTTAATGACTTCAACTGTTTTTAAGAAGCTTGAAGGGAAGTCGGATAAATTAATACCGCCACGACCAGGGCCTGCTGTAGAACGGCCGTTTAGTAAAATAAGGTTTTCTGATACGCCACGAATGGTAACTGATTCACCCACACCAAAATCTGTTGCTATTGAAACACCCGTGATACGTTGTAGCGCTTCTGCAATATTGTTATCAGGTAACTTACCAATATCTTCAGCGACAATCGCATCAACAATTCTATCATCGGTACGTTTTAGTAGATTAGCTGCTTTTAAACTACCAAATATGCCACGAACGGCAATGACTTCAATTTCGTTTGTGTCGCTAGCGTCTGCATTTGTCTGGGCTTCAGGCTCTGCTGCCATTGCTGACATTGATAACATTGCCGTTAATGTTGCGCCAAAAATACTAATATTATTTGCTTTGCTTCTAGCCCCAGTAAACATCGAACTTATTTTATTCAGCTTCATATTTCCCCCCAAGAAATCATTAATTTTTGTATGACCAATTGCTGTTCTTTTAATCGGTTGATACATTTATATAGTATGTTACCAATAGTCGCAACCATTATTACCAAATTGTTAACTATGTTATACCAAAGTGTGTGTTGGTAGCCGTGATTTTTGTAAGTCAGCTAAATAAGGAATTGTATAAAGGAGCGGTTATAATCAGAATAGCTTAAATTTAAGTGAGTGAAAGTTAGGTAACTCATTGACGGTGAAAGGATACTTCAATATTCTACGGCCTTCATAATTTAATGGATTAAAGACATGATGAAGCCAAAAATTAATTTTCTATTACTACCGATACTTATTTTAATGATTCTTAGCGGTTGTAGTAGCAAACCTGTGTTACACCCTGAGCCCATTACCTTGACTAGCGCTCGATTTGGTCATGCCGCAGTCAATGATGGTCAAAACATCTATGTATTGGCAGGGTCTAACAGCACAGGTTTTCTTTCCGACATTGAAATCATTGAGCCTATATCAGGTAAAAAGCAGGTGTTAGCGAATAAACTCATCCCAAGAAGGTTTTTTTCTGCGGTTTGGGATGGGCAAGAGTCAATTTATATTATTGGTGGTGTCAGCTTTGAGGCCCAAAAATTTAGATTTGAACACCGCGTAGAAGTGTTTAATACCGTGACCCACCAAGTTAGCTTTGCCAAGCCGTTACCTGCACCAACAAGACGTAATAGTGCCGTTTTGTTAAATGGTAATATTTATGTTGTTGGTGGCTCATACCCTAAAAATGGTCAGTTAGCACCGAGTGGCTTAGTCGCTGTGTTAAATGGTGAGACACAAGGCTGGGTTAGAGCGGCCAATATGCCAACCACGAAAGAAACTAGAGCAGTGGTTCATGATGGTTATATCTATGTGGTGGGTGGCTATGATAATAAAACCTCATTAACAGCTTTTGAAAAATATGATCCGCAATTAAAAAAGTGGCAATCATTACCCGCTTTACCTGAAGCTATCAGTGCCCATTCAATGTCAGTGGTTAACCAAAAGCTGTTTGTATTTGGGAGTTATGACAATTTGACATTAACTTACGCATACGATTTTGTCAGTGAGCAATGGATGAAGATTGATATTGGTTATCAAGCCAGTAGACATAATGCAGCGACCACACTCGGTGACACCACTTATGTGATTGGCGGCAATACCGACATAAAAGGTCAATATCTGAAAGATATACAAGTCTTTAAATTGTAGTTTTAGCGAATGTAAGCTTATTCAGGCTGTTCACAGCTGAAATCAATCATGCCCCATCAATGGCTACTTTTTAAAGGTTTAATATATGGGCATATTTGTACTATTTACATTGGTCGACGATTACAGCTGATAACCCGTCTTTTTAAAGCTTAATAGTCGCTATTTATAAGCACCATCAGAGTAGGTTAGTTCATAGCTATGTGAGTATATTTCAAGGATATTCCCGAACGGATCTTCCATGTATATCATGCGATATGGTTTTTCACCTGGGTAATAAAAACGTGGTTTTGCCATACGTTTTTTACCACCAGCAGCAACAATTTTTTCTGCAAGCCCTTCAACATCAGGATCTTGTACACAAAAGTGGAACACGCCGGTTTTCCAATATTCAAAGTTATCTTTTGGATTTTGCTGATTTTTAAACTCAAAAATTTCAACTCCAACTCTATCACCAGTGGATAGATGAGCAATGCGAAAGTGTTCCCAACCACTCCCAAATACATCAGTACACATTTCACCAATGGCGGAGTTATCTTCTTTAATTTCAGTGGGCGCCATAATGAGGTACCAACCTAATGTCTCGGTATAAAACTTTACCGCGGCTTCAAGATCGGGCACTGATATACCGATATGGCTAAACGTACGTGGATATGTCATCTGTGTTCCTTATCATATGAGAATTGGCATAGTTTATTACTGCTCAAATATAGCCAAACTATAGAAAGTTGCACTGAAGATACGGCTGAAGTGGTTTATTCGATCAACAGAAATCATTTAGATAAGGTGAACTAGGCTAAGGAATGCGTGTATGGAAGGTTATCGCTCTGGTATATAAATAAAAAGCCAGCATATTGCGGGGCAAAATATGCTGGCTTTATTGTGTTGTAGTGATTATCTAAATTTTGGTTTGTTTATTGATTTAGTTTTCAGTTTGATACTTTTCAAACCACCACAATATATGGGCCACTTTCGACATCAAAACTGTGGTTTGTTTATTGATTTAGTTTTCAGTTTGATACTTTTCAAACCACCACAGTATATGGGCCACTTTCGAC
>NZ_JAUOSH010000053.1:0-16748 GCF_030548765.1 Shewanella sp. 3_MG-2023
CCACCTTCTTCTTTCGAAAGTACGTATACTTCTGATTCGAAAGTTGTATGTGGAGTGATTGAACCAGGCTTAGCTAATACTTGACCACGTTCAACGTCATCACGCTTAGTACCACGTAAAAGTACACCACAGTTCTCGCCAGCACGACCTTCGTCAAGCAGCTTACGGAACATTTCAACACCAGTACAAGTCGTTTTAGTTGTGTCTTTAACACCAACGATTTCTACTTCGTCACCTACTGTGATGATACCACGCTCAACACGACCAGTAACAACAGTACCACGACCTGAAATTGAGAATACATCTTCAATTGGAAGTAGGAATGGCTTATCGATGTCACGCTCTGGCTCTGGGATATAAGTATCTAGAGCTTCAGCTAGTTCAACAACTTTAGCTTCCCAATCTGCTTCGCCTTCAAGTGCTTTAAGTGCAGAACCTTGAATAACTGGTAAGTCATCACCTGGGAAGTCATATTCAGAAAGAAGTTCACGAACTTCCATTTCTACTAATTCAAGTAGTTCTTCATCGTCAACCATGTCACATTTGTTCATGAATACGATGATGAAAGGTACGCCAACCTGACGTGAAAGCAAGATGTGCTCACGTGTTTGTGGCATTGGACCATCTGTAGCAGCAACTACTAAGATAGCGCCGTCCATTTGTGCAGCACCAGTAATCATGTTTTTAACATAATCGGCGTGACCAGGACAATCTACGTGTGCGTAGTGACGAGATGGTGTGTCATATTCGATGTGAGAAGTATTAATTGTAATACCGCGCTCACGCTCTTCTGGAGCGTTATCGATTTGTGCGAAATCTTTAACTTCACCACCATATACTTTTGACAATACAGCTGAGATAGCTGCTGTAAGAGTAGTTTTACCATGGTCGACGTGACCAATTGTACCCACGTTTACGTGTGGTTTACTACGTTCAAATTTTTCTTTAGCCACGATATATTCCTTTCTTTTCAGAAGTGCTCGACAACGAGCTATATAACAGTTAATTAAGTACTTAAAAATTTAAGTACGTGATTCAATAATTGCCTTTGCAATATTTGATGGTGCATCGTCGTACTTTAAGAACTCCATAGAGTATGAAGCACGACCCTGAGTTGCACTTCGCAAGTCAGTAGCATAACCAAACATTTCAGAAAGCGGTACAACAGCGTGGATAATTTTAACACCACCCAGACCATCATCCATACCTTCAATAATACCGCGACGTCGGTTCAAATCACCCACTACATCGCCCATGTTATTTTCAGGTGTGGTTATTTCCACTTTCATTGTGGGTTCTAGTAACACAGGGGTTGCTTCAAGCGCACCCTTTTTGAAGCCCATTGAACCAGCAATTTTGAAAGCCATCTCATTTGAGTCGACATCATGATATGAGCCGTCAAATAAAGTCACTTTCACATCAAGCATTGGATAACCAGCTAATACGCCGTTATTCATTTGCTCTTGAATACCTTTGTCAACGGATGGGATGAATTCACGAGGAACTGCACCACCAACGATTTCGTTAACAAATTCGTAGCCTTGACCTTCTTCAGAAGGTTCAACTTTCAACCACACATGGCCAAACTGACCACGTCCGCCTGATTGACGTACGAACTTACCTTCCACTTCAACTGCTGAGCGAATTGTTTCACGATAAGCAACCTGAGGTTTACCTACGTTACAATCTACATTAAATTCGCGACGCATTCTGTCTACGATAATGTCTAAATGTAATTCACCCATGCCAGAAATCAATGTTTGAGCTGATTCTGCATCAGTTTCCACTCTAAAAGACGGGTCTTCAGCTGCTAATTTTTGCAGCGCAATCGCCATTTTATCTTGGTCTGCTTGCGAACGTGGCTCAACGGCAATAGTAATTACAGGTTCTGGAAACTCCATGCGTTCTAAAATCACTTTGTGATCATTTGCGCAAAGAGTATCTCCTGTTGTCACATCTTTTAAGCCAATTGCCGCGGCAATATCACCAGCACGAACTTCTTTCAGCTCGGTTCGGTCATTTGCATGCATTTGTACGATTCGGCCGACGCGTTCACGTTTCTCTTTGACAGAGTTGTAAACCGCTGCACCCGACTCTAATACGCCTGAATATACACGGATAAAGGTTAAAGTTCCAACAAATGGATCAGTCGCAATTTTAAACGCTAATGCCGCAAAAGGGGCATTATCGTCTGATGGACGTTCGACTTCATTATCGTTCTCGTCAATCCCTTTAATTGCAGGGACTTCAGTAGGAGCCGGTAAGTAATCGACCACACCATCTAAAACAGCTTGAACACCTTTGTTCTTAAATGCAGAACCACAAGTTGCTAATACTATTTCATTGTTAATTGTGCGCTGACGTAATGCTTGCTTGATCTCTAATTCTGATAGCTCACCTTCTTCAAGGTATTTTTCCATCAATTCATCAGAGGCCTCTGCAGCACTTTCCACGAGATACTCATGCATTTCTTCTGCCTTAGCGAGAAGATCTGCAGGAATTTCTTCATAAGAGAAAGTCGTTCCTTGGTCTTTTTCAGACCAATTAATTGCTTTCATCTTAATTAAATCAATAACCCCTTTAAAGTTCTCCTCAGCGCCAATATTCAATTGAATAGGGACACAAGTCGCACCTAGGCGGTTACGGATTTGGTCGATGACACTATCAAAGTCAGCACCTGCACGATCCATTTTATTAACGAATACCATGCGCGGTACCTGATACTTATCAGCTTGACGCCAAACAGTTTCAGATTGTGGCTCGACACCTGATGATCCGCAGAAGACAACAACTGCACCATCAAGTACTCGAAGCGAACGTTCTACTTCAATAGTAAAGTCAACATGACCAGGGGTATCGATGATATTAATACGATGTTCGGTGAATTGAGCATCCATACCACGCCAGAATGTGGTTACAGCAGCAGATGTGATAGTAATACCACGCTCTTGCTCTTGAACCATCCAGTCAGTGGTAGCGGCGCCGTCATGCACCTCACCGATTTTATGAGACAAACCGGTATAGAACAGAACACGTTCTGTTGTGGTAGTTTTACCTGCATCCACATGAGCAACGATACCGATATTACGATAACGCTCAATTGGGGTTGTACGAGCCACTATTTATACCCTCTCAACTAAAGCTAAAGTGCTTTAGAAAATATCAACAATATGGAGTGGGCTAACGCCCACTCCATCAAATTACCAACGGTAATGAGCAAAGGCTTTGTTAGCTTCAGCCATGCGATGCACGTCTTCACGCTTCTTAACAGCAGTACCTTTGTTTTCAGATGCGTCTAGCATTTCACCAGCTAGACGTAGAGCCATAGATTTTTCACCACGCTTGCGAGCAGCTTCAACTAACCAGCGCATCGCTAGTGCGTTACGACGCACTGGACGAACTTCACATGGTACTTGATAAGTTGAACCACCAACGCGACGAGATTTAACTTCGACTGATGGACGAACATTATCAAGAGCAGCTTCAAGGATGCTTAAATGCTCTTCGCTTTTCTTTTCAGCGACAACATCTAATGCTTGGTAGATAATTTTTTCAGCAGTTGACTTTTTACCGTCAACCATAATGACGTTGATGAACTTAGCCAACAACTCACTTTTGAACTTTGGATCTGGTAGGATTTTACGTTGTCCTACAACGCGACGTCTTGGCATAACAATTCTCCGTATGCTTCAGGTACTTCCAAAACTGGAATTTTTTTAACTAGCTTGGCCTTACTTAAACGGACAAGTTACGACTTAGGACGCTTAGCACCGTACTTAGAACGGCCGTTGCGACGAGCACTTACGCCAGCACAATCTAATGCACCGCGAATAGTGTGGTAACGCACACCAGGTAGATCTTTAACACGACCACCACGGATTAGAATTACACTATGTTCCTGCAAGTTGTGACCTTCACCACCGATGTACGAAGTAACTTCGAAACCGTTAGTTAAGCGAACACGTGCTACTTTACGTAGTGCAGAGTTAGGTTTTTTAGGAGTAGTTGTGTACACACGAGTACAAACTCCACGTTTTTGTGGACACGCATTCAACGCTGGCACGTTAGTCTTTTCGACTTTTGGCGAGCGAGGCTTACGTACCAACTGGTTTACAGTTGCCATGAATAGCTCCGTTCAGTTGAAATATCTCAACAATTTTGTGTGAAAAATCTATATCCCACTATGATGGGACGCGAAAGTTTAGAAAGGTAATGGCCAACTGTCAAGAAATAGACAACTTTTCATGCAATTTCCAATAAAAAAGGCGCCAAAGGCGCCTTTTTTAACATACCATTTACTTTAATCAGCACTTCCGGCTAAGTTAAGTAAGTCAGCTAAGTTCTTCTCTGCTTCACTTGCAGTGATCACTGGCGCTTCTGCATTGTCTGATTTGACATTCGCACGAGCTTCATTACGAGCTGTGTGATATGCATAACCGGTACCAGCTGGGATTAGACGACCAACAATTACGTTTTCTTTCAGACCACGTAATGGATCGCTCTTACCGCCAACAGCAGCTTCGGTTAGTACGCGAGTTGTTTCCTGGAACGATGCAGCTGAGATGAATGATTCAGTAGCCAAAGATGCTTTGGTAATACCTAATAATTCACGCTCAAACTTCGCAGGTGTTTTGCCTTGTGCTTCAAGTTCGCGGTTAGCGATCTTAACGCGGGCAACTTCAGCTTGTTCACCGACTAAGAATTCGGTATCACCAGCGTCAGTAATTAAGCACTTACGTAGCATTTGGCGAATAATCACCTCAATGTGCTTATCATTGATTTTAACGCCCTGTAGGCGGTAAACGTCTTGAACTTCATCAACAATATAGTTAGCAACATGATGGATGCCACGTAAACGTAGGATGTCATGCGCAGCTTCTGGGCCGTCAGCAATAACTTCACCACGTTCAACTTTTTCACCTTCGAACACGTTCAGGTTACGCCATTTAGGGATCATTTCTTCATAATGATCACTACCATCAGCAGGGCTGATGACTAGACGTACTTTACCTTTGGTTTCTTTACCGAATGAGATAGTACCCGAGATTTCAGCAAGGATAGCAGGCTCTTTTGGTTTACGAGCTTCGAACAAGTCAGCAACACGTGGTAGACCACCGGTAATATCGCGAGTTTTAGACGATTCCTGAGGAATACGTGCTAAAGCATCACCAACGTTAATTTGTGCATTATCGTCTTTCGCTACAATCGCGTTACCAGGTAAGAAATACTGCGCAGGTACATCGGTACCCGGGATCATAAGATCGTTGCCATCAGCGTCGATTAGACGGATAGCAGGACGCATTTCTTTACCAGCTGTGCTACGAGCACTTGGGTCAAGTACCACAATCGAAGACAGACCAGTTAGGTCATCTGTTTGACGCGTCATAGTAACGCCTTCAATCATGTCTACGAATTTAACTGAACCGGCTACTTCAGAAATAATTGGGTGAGTATGTGGATCCCAGTTCGCAATAATTGCGCCTGCTGCCACTTCACTGTCTTCCAACACTTCTAAAACAGTACCGTAAGGTACTCTGTAACGCTCTTTTTCACGACCAAGTTCGTCAATGATTGCAAGTTCAGATGAACGAGAAACAATAACTAACTTGTTGTCGATGCTCTTAACGTATTTCGCATTATGAAGCTTCAGTGTACCTGAGTTCTTAACTTGAACATTGTTTTCAGCAGAGTCACGAGATGCTGCACCACCAATGTGGAAGGTACGCATCGTAAGCTGTGTACCTGGCTCACCGATTGATTGAGCAGCAACAACACCGATAGCTTCACCGTGGTTAATGATATGACCACGAGCTAAGTCACGACCGTAACATGCGGCACAAACACCAAAGTCTGTTTCACATGAAATTACAGAACGTACGATAACTTCATCAACGCTGTGCTCTTCAAGAAGATCACACCATGCTTCGTCAAGTAGCGTATTGCGTGGAGCAAGTACTTTTTCAGTACCAGGCTCAAGTACGTCAATAGCAACAACACGACCAAGAACACGTTCACGAAGAGGCTCTTTAACATCACCACCTTCAATCAACGGCTTCATGGTTAAGCCAGCTTCAGTGCCACAATCATCTTCAATAACAACTAGATCTTGTGCAACGTCAACAAGACGACGAGTTAGGTAACCCGAGTTAGCTGTTTTCAATGCGGTATCGGCAAGACCTTTACGCGCACCGTGAGTAGAGATGAAGTACTGAAGTACGTTTAGACCTTCACGGAAGTTCGCAGTAATTGGGGTTTCGATGATTGAGCCATCTGGCTTAGCCATCAGACCACGCATACCCGCTAACTGACGGATCTGAGCAGCACTACCACGAGCGCCCGAGTCAGCCATCATATAGATGCTGTTAAACGAATCTTGCTCTTCTTCTTCGCCATCACGATTGATAACAACTTCTTTCTTCAAGTTGTCCATCATCGCTTTAGAGATTTTATCGTTGGTACTTGCCCAAATATCGATAACTTTGTTGTAACGCTCACCAGCGGTAACCAGACCTGATTGGAACTGCTCTTGAATTTCAAGCACTTCACGTTCAGCTTCTTCAACTAAAGTGTACTTCTCATCTGGGATAACCATATCGTTGATACCAACAGAGGCACCAGAGATAGTTGCATAACGGAAACCGGTATACATTAATTGGTCAGCAAAGATAACAGTATCTTTTAGGCCTAGCGCACGGTAACAAGTGTTCAATAGTTTCGAGATTTGCTTTTTACCCATGTTCTGGTTAACCAGTTCATACGGTAAGCCTTTAGGCAAGATCTGCGATAACAATGCACGGCCCACTGTAGTATCTACAATACGACGGCTTTGAGTCTTTTCACCATTGTCGTCAGTTGAAGTCTCTGTAATACGTACTTTAACGCGTGCATGCAATTCTGCAGCACCTGTTGCGTACGCTTTTTCAACTTCATCAACAGACATAAATGTCATACCTTCACCACGGCCGTTAACACATTCACGGCTGGTATAGTAAAGACCAAGTACCACGTCTTGAGAAGGCGTGATTACTGGCTCACCATTTGCTGGAGAAAGGATGTTGTTTGTCGACATCATTAACGAGCGAGCTTCTAATTGAGCTTCAAGCGTTAACGGTACGTGCACAGCCATTTGGTCACCATCGAAGTCGGCGTTATATGCCGCACATACTAATGGGTGCAATTGAATAGCTTTACCTTCAATTAGTACCGGCTCAAATGCCTGGATACCAAGTCTATGAAGTGTTGGTGCACGGTTAAGCATAACTGGATGTTCACGAATTACTTCGTCTAAAACATCCCATACTTCTGGCTGTTCGCGTTCAACCATTTTCTTAGCAGCTTTAATCGTAGTAGCTAAACCACGACCTTCTAGCTTGCCATAAATGAATGGTTTGAATAGCTCAAGTGCCATCTTCTTAGGAAGACCACACTGGTGCAGACGTAAAGTAGGACCTACGGTAATTACCGAACGGCCTGAGTAGTCAACACGCTTACCAAGTAAGTTCTGACGGAAACGACCTTGCTTACCTTTGATCATATCGGCCAAAGATTTTAGCGGACGCTTGTTAGAACCTGTAATAGCACGACCACGACGACCATTATCTAATAGCGCATCAACAGACTCTTGTAACATACGCTTTTCGTTACGTACGATAATGTCTGGCGCAGCTAAGTCTAATAGACGTTTTAGACGGTTGTTACGGTTGATTACACGACGGTAAAGGTCGTTCAAATCAGACGTAGCAAAACGTCCGCCATCTAGTGGTACTAGAGGACGTAAATCAGGTGGTAGAACCGGTAGAACTTTTAAGATCATCCACTCAGGCTTGTTACCTGAAGTGAAGAATGCTTCCATCAGTTTAAGGCGTTTAGTGACCTTTTTACGACGGGTTTCAGAGTTGATTGAAGGCAACTCTTCACGCATTTGTTCGATCTGTTCTTCTAAATCAATTGCACGTAGCAAGTCTAAGACTGCTTCAGCACCCATTTTAGCTTCGAACTCGTCACCGTATTCTTCAAGTGCATCAAGATACGTTTCTTCAGTAAGCATTTGGCCACGTTCAAGACTGGTCATGCCAGGCTCGATCACAACAAATGATTCGAAGTAAAGTACACGTTCGATGTCACGAAGTGTCATATCAAGCATTAAGCCGATACGAGACGGAAGTGATTTCAAGAACCAAATGTGGGCAACTGGGCTTGCAAGATCAATATGACCCATGCGCTCACGACGCACTTTAGTCTGTGTAACTTCAACGCCACACTTCTCACAAATAACACCACGGTGCTTCAAACGCTTGTATTTACCACACAAACATTCGTAATCTTTCACAGGACCGAAAATACGCGCACAGAATAAACCTTCACGTTCAGGTTTAAAGGTACGGTAGTTAATGGTTTCTGGTTTTTTAACTTCACCAAAAGACCAAGAACGGATTAGATCTGGCGAAGCCAAACCAATTTTGATTCCGTTAAATTCTTCAGTCTTGCTTTGCTGTTTAAGAAACTTTAATAAGTCTTTCACGTTTCTCTCCTGAAGGAGTTAAACCAGATGCCTTGCTATTGCAAAGCATCCTTGGTTACCAAACATTGCTTAAGAGCGATGCTTACTCTTGATCCAACTCGATATTAATACCAAGTGAACGAATTTCCTTCAACAATACGTTGAAAGACTCAGGCATGCCTGGGTGCATCTGATGGTTACCGTCGACGATGTTTTTATACATCTGAGTACGACCGTTAACGTCATCTGATTTAACCGTTAGCATTTCCTGAAGAGTATATGCAGCACCGTATGCTTCTAGTGCCCATACTTCCATCTCACCGAAACGCTGACCACCGAATTGAGCTTTACCGCCCAATGGTTGTTGTGTAACTAAGCTGTACGAACCGGTTGAACGGGCGTGCATCTTGTCATCAACTAAATGGTTCAATTTAAGCATGTACATGTAACCAACAGTTACTTTACGCTCAAATTCGTTACCGGTACGGCCGTCACATAATGTTAACTGGCCAGATGAAGGTAAGCCTGCAAGTTCAAGCATTTGCTTGATCTCTTTCTCTTTAGCACCATCGAAAGCTGGCGTAGCAATTGGTATGCCGCCTCTCAGGTTCTTAGCTAAGCGCACTACTTCATGGTCGCTAAATGTACTGATGTCGACTTTCTGAAGAACGTCATCACCTAAGTCATAAACCTGCTGAATGTAGCTACGTAGCTCTGCCAGTTCGCGTTGCTCTTCAAGCATAGCAGTAATACGATTACCGATACCTTTAGCTGCAGCACCTAAGTGGACTTCTAGTACCTGACCAATGTTCATACGCGATGGTACGCCCAATGGGTTAAGTACGATATCAACTGGATCACCAGTTTCATCGTAAGGCATGTCTTCGATAGGACAAATCTTAGAGATTACACCCTTGTTACCGTGACGACCCGCCATCTTATCACCAGGTTGGATAGTACGTTTAACTGCTAGGTAAACCTTAACAATTTTCAGTACACCAGGTGCTAAGTCATCACCTTGGGTGATCTTACGACGCTTAACTTCAAACTTCTTATCGAAGTCTGCTTTTAGCTCTTCATGTTGCTCAGCTAATTGCTCAAGTTCAGTTTGTTTAGCTTCGTCATCGATAACTTGAATTAATACATCTTTACGCGGTAGCTCTGCTAATTTAGCTTCTGAGAAACCGGTAGATAGTAATAAGTTACGCGCACGGCTCAACACACCTTCTTCAAGGATCTGGAACTCTTCGCCTAAATCTTTGCGAGCTTGGCTAACATGCATCTCTTCAATTTCAAGCGCACGTTTATCTTTCTCGATACCGTCACGAGTGAATACTTGAACGTCGATGATGGTGCCTTTAACAGAGTTAGGTACACGTAAAGAGCTGTCCTTAACATCTGAAGCTTTCTCACCGAAAATTGCACGCAATAGCTTCTCTTCTGGCGTCAGCTGAGTTTCACCTTTAGGTGTCACTTTACCAACTAGAATGTCGCCGCCTTTCACTTCAGCACCAATGTAAACGATACCTGATTCATCTAGTTTAGATAAAGCAGACTCACCTACGTTTGGAATATCAGCTGTGATTTCTTCGCTACCTAGTTTCGTATCACGAGCAATACATGAAAGCTCTTGGATATGAATAGTAGTAAAACGATCTTCTTGCGCTACGCGCTCAGAAATTAAGATAGAATCTTCGAAGTTATAACCATTCCACGGCATGAACGCGATACGCATGTTTTGACCAAGAGCCAAATCACCTAAATCGGTTGATGGACCGTCAGCTAATACATCACCACGTACAATTGGATCACCAACAGAACAACAAGGACGTTGGTTAATACAGGTGTTTTGGTTTGAACGGGTATACTTAGTTAAGTTGTAGATATCAATACCAGCTTCACCCGGTGTTAACTCTGCTTCATTAACTTTGATAACGATACGGCTAGCATCAACGTAATCAACAACACCGCCACGTTTCGCAGCAACAACAACACCAGAATCGACCGCTAAAGTGCGCTCAATACCTGTACCGACTAACGGCTTATCAGCACGTAAAGTAGGAACCGCTTGACGTTGCATGTTCGCACCCATCAATGCACGGTTAGCATCATCGTGTTCTAGGAACGGAATTAGTGATGCCGCAACAGAAATAATCTGTTGTGGTGATACATCCATATATTGAATGTCAGCAGCACGCATAAAGGTAGATTCACCTTTATGACGACAAGCAACTTGCTCTTCAATGATTCGGCTAGAACCATCTACTTCAATGTTTGCCTGTGCAATAACATAACGACCTTCTTCAATTGCTGACAAGTATTCAACTTCATCAGTAATTACACTATCAACAACCTTACGATAAGGCGTTTCTAGGAAGCCGTATGAGTTAGTACGTGCGAAACTTGCTAAAGAGTTAATTAGACCAATGTTTGGTCCCTCTGGCGTTTCAATCGGACATAGACGACCATAGTGAGTCGGATGTACGTCACGTACTTCGAAGCCTGCACGTTCACGAGTCAAACCACCTGGGCCTAAAGCAGAAATACGACGCTTATGCGTTACTTCTGAAAGCGGGTTGTTTTGATCCATGAATTGAGACAGCTGTGAAGAACCAAAGAATTCTTTCACTGCTGCCGAAATAGGCTTCGCATTGATAAGATCTTGTGGCATCAACTCGTTCAAGTCGCCTAATGATAGACGTTCACGAACAGCACGCTCAACACGAACTAGACCAACACGGAATTGGTTTTCAGCCATTTCGCCAACGCTACGAATACGACGGTTACCAAGATGGTCGATATCATCGACTTCATCGTCACCATTACGGATTTCGATGATTTTCTTCATAACGTGTACGATGTCTTCTTTAGACAATACGCCAGCGCCTTCGTCTTCAGCAATCTCAAGACGACGGTTGAACTTCATACGACCTACTTTAGATAAGTCATAACGTTCTTCACTGAAGAACAAGTTCTGGAATAAGCTTTCAGCAGCATCTTTGGTTGGTGGCTCACCTGGACGCATCATGCGGTAGATTTCAACTAATGCTTCTAAGCGGTTAGTTGTAGAATCGATACGTAATGTGTCAGAAATATAAGCACCATGATCAAGATCGTTGATAAACAAAGTATCAACTTCTTTAATGCCTGCTAAAGAAAGTTTAGCAAGGTCTTCAAGGGTGATTTCAGCATTTGCGCTAACAAGTACTTCACCAGTATCTTGATCGATATAATCTTGAGCAGCAAACTTACCAACAATGTAATCTACAGGTACTTCAAGTTCTGTAGTGGCAGTTTTTTCAAGTTGTTTAATGTGACGAGCAGTAATACGACGACCAGTTTCAACAAGAACATTGCCTTCTGAATCTTTAATATCGTAACTTGCAGTTTCACCACGTAAACGGTCTGGTACAAGTGCCATAACAAGAGAATCTTTCTTAATTTTGAACTGAGTACGTTCAAAGAATAAGTCTAAGATTTCTTGAGTAGAAAACTCAAGTGCACGTAGCATGATAGTCGCAGGTAATTTACGACGACGGTCAATACGTACAAATAAGGCATCTTTTGGATCAAATTCAAAGTCAAGCCATGAACCACGGTAAGGAATAATACGTGCGTTATATAACACTTTACCTGAAGAGTGGGTTTTACCACGGTCATGATCAAAGAATACACCTGGTGAGCGGTGTAACTGAGACACGATAACACGCTCAGTACCATTGATAACAAAAGTACCGTTATCAGTCATTAATGGGATATCGCCCATGTAGACTTCTTGTTCTTTAATGTCTTTAACTGTGCCTGGTGCAGCTTCACGGTCATATAACACCATACGCAATTTAACGCGTAATGGAGCTGAATATGTAACACCGCGGATCTGACACTCTTTCACATCAAAAACTGGCTCGCCTAACTTATAACTGACGTATTGCAGTTCAGAGTTGCCAGAAAAGCTCTTGATGGGAAAAACGCTACGGAATGCGGCTTCGAAGCCACGTTCACCCGTAGGATCTTGATCGGTGAACTTCTTAAAAGAGTCTAATTGAATAGACAATAGGTACGGAATATCCAAAACTTTTGGGCGTTTGCCAAAGTCTTTACGAATACGCTTCTTTTCAGAATAGGAGTAAACCATGGGTTTCCTCTACTTACGAGATGTGACCAAGACTGAAATAATACAAAAGATTAAATCAGCACGTTTGCCCATCACCGTTAATGGCAAGAACCTAACCAGTAATCTCTGCTAGGAACTGCTAAAACTGGCGACAAACGGTGAATAAAAAATCGCCTGCGCATATAGCGCAAAAAAGGCCGACGGTTAAAAAACCGCCAGCCTCCGCCCGATTACTCGGGAGGTGGTAAGTTAAAGTATAACTTACTTAACTTCTACTTCAGCGCCAGCAGCAACTAGGTCTGCTTGAAGTGCTTCAGCTTCTTCTTTAGAGATAGCTTCTTTAACTGCAACTGGTGCAGATTCAGCCATCGCTTTAGCTTCTTTCAGGCCAAGACCTGTAGCGCCACGAAGTGCTTTAATAACAGCAACTTTGTTAGCACCGAAAGATGTCATAACAACGTCAAATTCTGTTTGCTCAACAGCAGCGGCAGCATCACCACCACCAGAAACTACTGCAGCTGCAGCAGAAACGCCGAATTTTTCTTCCATTGCTTCGATAAGTTCAACAACTTCCATTACAGACATTTCTGCGAAAGCTTCTAAGATTTGGTCTTTTGTGATAGACATAACAAAAAATTCCTATTGTACTGAATTCAATTTAATTAAGCGGCTAATAAAATATTAAGCTGCTTCTTTTTGATCGCGAAGAGCGGCCAAGGTACGAACAAACTTGCCAGCAGATGCTTCTTTTAGAGTCATCATTAACTGAGCTAGTGCTTCGTCGTAAGTTGGTAATTTCGCTAAACGATCAATATCTGCTGCAGGGATTACTTCCCCTTCAAAGGCTGCTGCTTTAATTTCAAACTTTTCTTGCGTAGCAGCGAAGTCTTTTAATAGACGTGCTGCAGCACCTGGGTGCTCGTTAGAAAAGGCAATTAAAGTAGGACCTGTAAACGTGTCGCTAAGGCACTCAAAATCAGTACCAGCTACAGCGCGTTTAACTAATGTATTACGTACTACACGTATAAATACACCAGCTTCACGAGCTGCTTTACGCAAACCGGTCATATCACCTACAGTTACACCGCGTGAATCGGCAACAACTGCAGATAAAGCACCTTTGGCTGCTTCGTTGACTTCAGCAACAATCGCTTTTTTGTCTTCGAGTCTTAATGCCATTGGCTTTACTCCTGGATTCTACCTAGGGAATTCCCTAGAATTAACCATGTTAAACACAAAGTGTTTAACGACTTACGGTGCAGATTTTCCAGCAGAACAAAATCTATCTGGGGGGTCTGACACCGTCTACGTAGGAAATTAAGTAATGGTTAGATTACACCTACGGTCTTGGACGGAAATCTATTCAATAAGCGGACTAATAAATTAGTAACACACGTAGAAAATAGACCTCAACCCACAAAGTGCGCGCATTATAGTCTAATACGCACGCTTTGTATATTACTTAACTTCGTCTAAGCTACCTTGATCGATAGTTACGCCTGCACCCATAGTGGTAGAGATAGTAACTTTCTTCAAGTAAACGCCTTTAGCAACTGCAGGCTTAGCCTTTTTCAGTGCCGCTACAAGCGATTCTAAGTTTTCTTTAAGCTGAACTGGTGTGAAATCCACTTTACCGATAGTAGTGTGGATAATACCGTTCTTGTCGTTACGGTAACGAACTTGACCAGCTTTGGCATTTTTAACTGCATCAGCAACGTTAGGCGTTACTGTACCAGTTTTAGGGTTAGGCATTAAACCACGTGGGCCTAAGATTTGACCTAACATACCAACAACGCGCATTGCATCTGGAGATGCGATAACAACGTCAAAGTTCATTTCGCCAGCTTTAACTTGTGCAGCAAGATCTTCCATACCAACAAGTTCTGCACCAGCTTCTTTAGCTGCTTCAGCGTTTGCGCCCTGTGTAAACACAGCAACACGAACTTCACGGCCAGTACCATGTGGTAATACTGTAGCGCCACGAACGTTTTGATCTGATTTACGAGGATCGATACCTAGGTTAACAGCAACGTCAACACTTTCTACGAACTTAGCAGTTGCTAATTCTTTTAATAAAGCAGTAGCTTCATTGATGTCGTAGTTCTTAGTTCCGTCTAATTTTTCACGGATAACGCGCATGCGCTTAGTTAGCTTTGCCATTATATTAGTCCTCTACTACCAAACCCATTGAACGTGCAGTACCTTCAATTGAGCGAGTCATCGCTTCAATATCAGCGCCAGTCATATCAGTAGCTTTTGATTCAGCAATTTCTTGAACTGCGCTACGCTTGATAGTACCAACTTTCTCAGTGTTCGGACGGCCAGAACCAGACTTAAGACCTGCAGCTTTCAATAATAAGAAAGATGCTGGAGGAGTCTTAGTTTCGAACGTGAAAGAACGGTCGTTGTATACAGTGATAACAACAGGAATTGGCATGCCTTTTTCGAACTTTTCAGTACGAGCGTTGAATGCTTTACAGAATTCCATGATGTTCACACCTTTTTGACCTAAAGCAGGTCCAACTGGTGGAGACGGGTTTGCAGCACCGGCTGCTACTTGTAGCTTAATATAAGCTTCAATTTTCTTTGCCATGTCGACATATCCTCAGTTTGGGTTCAAACGCGTATCGGCTACATGCCAATATGCTCCCCTTGAAAATTACGGGTGCGAATTATACAAAAATTCGCCCCCGCAAACAAATACTATTTGTAGTTAATTTAATCAGCTCTTTTCAACTTGATCGAAATCAAGTTCAACAGGAGTAGAGCGACCGAAGATCATTACTGAAACCTTAACGCGGTTCTTGTCGTAATCAACTTCTTCGATAGTGCCATTAAAATCAGCAAATGGACCATCGTTAACACGAACAACTTCACCAGGTTCATACATAACGCGATGAGTCGGTGACTCAACTGTGTCTTGTAAACGCTGAAGAATGGCATCCGCTTCTTTGTCTGAAATAGGCGCTGGACGGTCAGATGTACCACCGATAAAGCCCATAACACGTGGAATACTTTTAACTAAATGCCAGCTTTCGTCATTCATTTCCATCTGTACTAATACATAGCCAGGGAAGAATTTACGTTCGCTTTTGCGACGCTGACCTGCACGCATTTCAACCACTTCTTCTGTCGGTACTAATACCTCAGCGAAGTAATCTTCCATGTTGTGCATTTTTATGTGTTCAAGCAATGTTTTACATACACGGCCTTCATAGCCCGAGAATGCTTGGATCACATACCATCTTTTTTTAGCTTCTGTTGCTTCAGTCATGTAAATGCCTATACGCCAGTAATTAGGTTAACAACGCGCAAAAGTACCCAGTCGAAACCCCAAAGGATAACGGCTACGACAGCTGTTGCAGCAAGAACAATGAATGTAGTGTTTAGCGCTTCTTGACGCGTAGGCCAAACCACTTTACGAACTTCAATGTGAGCTTCACGAGCAAAAGATAAAGCTTCTTTACCTTTCACAGTTTGCAGAGCAATAAAACCTGCAAGAACAAAGGCAACAATTACGCCTAAAGCGCGTACCACAACACTGGCTTCGCCAAATGCTTGGTTGCCAATAACAGCGGCGGCAATCAATATAACTGCTATGCCCCACTTAACAATATCCAGAGAATTAGTCTGGTTTTCAGTATTTGTTGTCATCGGTTGGTTCCGTTACTCACTAAGAGACCTGAGCTTAAAATTGATAAAGTGTACCATTATCAATCAGTACTTCCGAATTAAGCCACGAAAAGCATCAGCTCAGGGTCAAAAATCGGCCATAGATTGTATTCTTATTCTAGTCAGTTCGCAAGGATGACACTAGAGATCATCAGCAAATCTTACAAAAAATAATAAAAACAAAAAAGGAAGCCGAAGCTTCCTTTTTTTATGTGTTAACTAAAATCGCTATTAAGCGATAACTTTAGCTACAACACCAGCACCAACAGTACGGCCACCTTCACGGATAGCGAAACGTAAACCGTCATCCATTGCGATTGGGTAGATTAGTGTAACAACCATTTTGATGTTATCACCAGGCATTACCATTTCTACGCCTTCTGGAAGCTCGATAGTACCAGTTACGTCAGTTGTACGGAAGTAGAACTGTGGACGGTAACCTTTGAAGAATGGAGTGTGACG
>NZ_JAUOSH010000054.1:0-15019 GCF_030548765.1 Shewanella sp. 3_MG-2023
AGGTTCGAATCCTTCACGGCCCACCACTTTTCTGAAAGTGAGATTGCCTGTTAGGCTTTAATTCAGACGTAATGCCTCGTTACGTAAAATTAGATTGGTCGTTAGCTCAGTTGCTTGTTCACACAGACAGTTGGCTTTTGTTCCAAGTTAGTACAATAAGTATTAATAAAACCAAGATGGGCCGTTAGCTCAGTTGGTAGAGCAGTTGGCTTTTAACCAATTGGTCGAAGGTTCGAATCCTTCACGGCCCACCACTTTTTTGAAAGTGAGATTGCCTGTTAGGCTTTAATTCAGAATATCCCCTTAGCTACTCCTCTGTTATTATTCGTTATAATTACTATCTCAATTACTATCTCAATTACTATCTTAATAACTTTGATATTTTGCCTTAATATTCCCTTAGTTCTAATTCAGACTTAAACGCTACATTCCCTTTGTTCATATTTGGCTGCTTATCATTCTTTAGTCTTAACTTTTGTTGCTACCTGGCTACTTTTGTCTAATAGACCTATTGCTAATGTTGCTTGCTTGTTAAGTGGGTCATATTGCTATGGATGATAAGAATAGGGAGAGAATGATGAAACAAGCAAAAGTTGGTTTAGTAATAGGGTGTTCTTTACTAGCAATGAGTAATGTCACCTACGCAGATACAGAAATGGAGTTTGGTGGTTATGTTAAAGCTGATGTGATGTTCAGCTCTTATAGCAATGGGGCACCAGATTCAGGTAACTTATCTCGTCAATTTTATGTACCAGGTACCATTTATGGTGAAGCTGGTAACGGTAAGGAAGTCGTCGACTTTCAAGCCCGCGAAACGCGTTTTAATTTTAAAACTGTATCAGATTTCGATGGCCATAAATTATCAGGTTTTATCGAACTTGATTTTATGACTCATACTGATGGTAATGAGCGAGTATCAAACAGTTATTCCCCGCGTATTCGACAAGCCTTTGTCAGTTATGACAATTGGACTGTTGGTCAAACATGGACTACCTTCCAAAATCCAGGTGCATTACCTGAAAATTTAGACTTTGTGGGCGCAGCTGATGGTACGCCGTTTGTGCGTCAAGCGATGATCCGCTACACCAATGGCGGCTTTCAAATTGCGGTAGAAAACCCAGAAACAACCGTAAACCAATATGGTACAGCGTCAAGAGTGACCAGTGGTAGCGGTATGGTTCCTGATGTCGTTGCTCGTTATAACTTTAAGTCTGAAGGTGGTTCAGCAATTTCACTTGCTGCAATGGTTCGACAGTTAAATGTAGAGCAAAATGTGGGTACTGAAGCTATTGACTCCACTGAAGTCGGCTACGGCGCAAGTATTGCTGGTGTTATCCCTGTAGGTAACGATGACTTCAAGTTTTCTGTCACTTATGGTGAAGGCCTAGGTCGTTATATGGCGCTTAACTATGCCAATGCTGGTAACTTAGATGCATCAGGTGATATCCAAACTATTAGCTCTTATGGTGGCTTTGCTGCTTACCGTCATTGGTGGAATGATAAATGGCGTAGTAGTTTAACCTTTGCTGCACTAGAAATTGATAACGATACTTCATTATCAAGTGATGGTGTCAATGCGAGTTCATACTCTGGTTATATCAACTTACTCTACTCACCAACAAAACCGTTAACGTTTGGTGTTGAGTATATGTATGCTATGAACGAAAAAGAAAGTGGTGTAGATGGCGATTTAAGCCGAGTGTTATTCTCTGCTAAATACGTTCTATAAAAATATTTTTCTTAAATACAAAAAAGGGTTAATTCAATAAATTAACCCTTTTTATTGTCTGCGAAATGCGCTCAACGCAGCTTAGTTGTAATCATTGGTGATTAAGCAACTAATTTATTGTCGCGAACGTATTTATCATATTCTGTGTAACCGCCAACATGAACTTCATCAACGAAGATTTGCGGTACTGTTTCAACTGGCTTACCAACGGTTTTTTCTAAGTCTGCTTTAGAAATGCCTTCAGCGTGAATATCGACATATTTGAATTTAAAATCGTCACGTTGCGCAGTTAATTTTTCTGATAATTCAACAGCACGAACACAATATGGGCAGCCTGGACGGCCAAAAATAACAACAAACATAGTGACTCCTTTTTTTGATTTGACGATTTATACCATAAGTTTTATCGAATTGATATTGTATAAGCGCAGCGACTAAAAACTACTATCCGTGATCGTTTTATAACGGCCTTTATAGTCAAAAAACTTTTCGACTAAATACCATTTATGTTTCTGTTTTTTCAAAAGTAATAAGTCCGGCTTTTTAAAGTGCTCACTATGGGCGATTAAATCGGCGGGCTTTTTATATTGTGGGTGCTTCATGCCGGGAGTTCGACAATGAGGAGAGATAAATATAGCAAACAAAGCGCGGCGTTGCGCTGGTGTGTCCATATTAAAGTATTCTTTAAAGTCATTCGATTCAATATCAAAGTATTGCACCACAAGCTTGCCATTTTCTTCGATAAGCTGCATCTCTTGGCATTTAAACAAATGATGATGTTGAGACGACAATACCTGCTTTAAACGCTTGTCAGGATCAATGAGGGTAGATTGACAGATATGACAAATGCGCGCCGCGATATCATTTTCAGCGCCACAATCAGGGCAAGCTTTAGAACGAAATCTAAAGTCACACTGTTGAATGTTTGATGACGAGTCCTCTATTAGCCCCTGACAGCGTCTACCAAAGTGTTCAACAATATCACCGTCATTATCCACCAAGCCCCAAAAAGTATTGGCAAATTGGCATACAGGGCAATGCACTTGCACTGGCACAGATTTACTATTGGGTTTTACTTGACCCACTTCAGGAAAATATAAGTCATAACCGTTAGCGGCATAATCAATGACTAAGCAATCTTGTTTATCAGGCGCTAAGCGTAAACCTCGGCCAATCATTTGTTGAAATAAGCTTACTGATGCTGTGGGCCTTAAAATAACAATTAAATCGACATGAGGGGCGTCAAAACCGGTGGTTAATACAGCAACATTGACGATGAATTTAATTTTCTGTTGTTTGAACTGACTAATAATTTCGTCGCGTTCTGCATGTGGTGTATCTGCTGTAATGAGTGCAGCATCGTCATTTAATAATTTAAGTACTTCTTTTGCATGACGAACTGTCGCCGCAAAAATTAATACGCCTTTACGAGAGTCTGCTAATTGTTGTACTTGTTTTATGATGGCAGTGGTTGCGCGGCCTTGATGGTTGAGTAAATCATCAACTTCCTTTTGCGGAAATTCACCTGTATTACTTGGCTCTAACTGACTAAAGTCATATTGGGCACTTAGTCCATCAAATATTTTGGGTGCGGTTAAGTAGCCTTTTTTTATGAGCGGCCGCATAGGTAATTCAAAAATGCACTTTTCAAATACTGGCTTGTCAGCATTGCCTATTTTTCCATGGTAATGATGTCGATATATCCAACCTAAACCCAATCGATAGGGCGTGGCAGTTAGCCCTAACAGTTTTATTTGTGGATTAATCTTTTTGAGGTGAGTTAATAACTGTTGGTATTGGCTATCTTTATCATTACTGACTCGGTGACATTCATCAATTATTACCAATGAGAATGATTGGCAGAATTGCTCGGGCTTTCGCGCTGCTGATTGCACACTGGCGACCACGGTTTTACCATGGGCTTTTTTTTGCTTTAAACCCGCAGAATAAATATTGGCATCTTCAGTGAGTAAACCCACTTTTTCTGCATTTTGTGCCACGAGTTCTTTCACATGGGTCAAAACTAAAACGTTACCACGGGCAATTCGAGCTAGTTCGGCTATCACAATACTTTTGCCTGCTCCTGTAGGAAGTACCAGCACAGCAGAGTCATTAGATTGCTTAAAATGGGTTATAGCAGCGTTAACAGAGTCTTGTTGGTAATCGCGAAGTGAAATGGTTGCAGACATAAGTGAGTATGAAATGGCTTATTATTTAATATTGATCATGCAGGGTACTGTAGCATGAATACAAGCTAGCGCGGCGGAGTCTATTCAATAAAAGTCGCTGAATACATATCGTTTCAGCATGAGTTGATAGAGTTTTAAGCCAGAATAAATATAAAAAAGCCCCCTCAGTGAGAGGGCAACGAGAATCTGGTTAGGAGTTCTCAGGTTGGTAAGAGGGTGGGGAGTACTTAATAACCTCTTATTTTAAACTACTGTTATTGAGTTTTGTTTAAACGAGACTCTATCAAGGTATCAATCACCGCTGGATCTGCAAGGGTAGAAGAATCGCCTAAGTTGGTTACTTCATTTGCGGCAATTTTACGTAAGAAGCGGCGCATGATTTTACCTGAACGTGTTTTAGGTAAACCGCCAGCCCATTGAATTAAATCTGGGGTGGCTAGTGCGCCAATCTCTTTACGCACCCATTGACGTAGCCCTTGACGTAACTCTTCAGTTTCTTCAACGCCGTTAATTAAGGTTACATAGGCATAAATGCCTTGGCCTTTAATATCATGGGGGTAACCTACAACTGCGGCTTCAGCGACAAGATCGTGTGATACAAGCGCGCTTTCAACTTCAGCAGTACCGAGGCGGTGGCCCGATACGTTAATTACGTCATCAACACGGCCAGTGATCCAGTAATAACCATCCTCATCACGACGAGCGCCGTCACCAGTAAAGTACATACCTCTAAAGGTTTTAAAGTAAGTGAGAGCAAAACGATCATGGTCGCCAAATACGGTGCGCATTTGTCCCGGCCAAGAGTCAAGAATAACAAGGTTGCCATCTACAGCGCCTTCAAGAATATTACCCATGTTATCAACTAATGCCGGCTGAACCCCAAAAAATGGACGCGTAGCAGAGCCCGGTTTTGCATCTGTGGCGCCAGGTAATGGGCTAATCAAAATACCACCGGTTTCAGTCTGCCACCATGTATCCACAATTGGGCAGGATTCATGGCCAATCACTTCATGGTACCAGCGCCAAGCTTCAGGGTTAATGGGTTCACCCACCGAGCCCATTACCCGTAATGAGCTACCATCAAAACCATCAAACTGTTCTTTACCTTCTGCCATTAAAGCGCGAATTAACGTTGGTGCAGTATATAAAATATTAACTTTATGACGGTCGACCATTTCACCAAGACGAGCTGGATTTGGAGAGTTTGGTACTCCCTCATGAATAAGGATAGTTGCGCCATTGGCTAATGGACCATATACCATGTAGGAGTGACCGGTGATCCAACCCACATCAGCAGTACACCAATATACTTCACCTTCTTTGTAATCAAAAACATACTCGTGAGTCATTGAGGCGTAAACCATATAACCACCAGTGGTATGCAACACACCTTTCGGGTTACCGGTTGAGCCTGAAGTGTATAAAAGAAATAGCGGGTCTTCAGCGCCCATTTCTTCAGCTTGGCAATGCTCTGATGCCGTTGCAACGACATCGCTCCACCATATATCTCGGCCTTCAACCCAGTCGATATCACCACCAGTTCGATTAAGTACAATGACTTTTTCGACACAATCTACATCTGGGTTATTAAGCGCTTCATCAATGCTACGTTTAAGCGGAATTTTACGGCCACCACGCACGCCTTCATCAGCGGTGATCAAGACTTTTGATTTGCCATCAATTACGCGTGATGCAATTGAATCAGGTGAGAAACCGCCAAATACCACCGAATGGATCGCGCCAATGCGGGCACAAGCAAGCATAGCAACGGCCGCTTCAGGCACCATAGGCATATAAATTGTGACTACATCACCTTTACAAACCCCTTGGCTACGTAGAGCATTGGCAAATTTACACACATCAGTATGCAGTTCACGATAAGTGATTTTACGCTGTTCATTGGCATCGTCACCTTCCCAGATGATCGCTACGCGGTCGCCATTATCTTCTAAATGGCGATCTAAACAGTTTGAAGATGCGTTCAATGTGCCATCATAAAACCACTCAATAGACAGGTTATGATCATCAAAAGAGGTTTGTTTAATTTTGGTATAAGGCTTGATCCAATCGATGCGCTTACCGTGTTCTCTCCAAAAACCTTCAGGATTAACCACAGATTCTTGGTACATTTTTTTATACTTATCATTATCGACCAGTGCATTTTTAGCGAAATCGGCTGGTACTTTGTAGAGAGACTGCGAGCTCATATGGCTTCCCTTTGTCAAAATTTGCGTTATGAAAGTATCCTCTGCATGATGATGTTAACTCCATTAGACCTTGGTCTAGTTTTAAAATATCCTTAATATTTAGCTTGTTGCGCGTGTTAACATCTCATGCAAATAACGCAAAATTATTGCATAATTAATAAGCGAATATAATAAAAAGAGAAAGCTATGAATTTAACCTTAGTCGTTGCTGTGATTGCAATTTGCTATGTGTCATTACTGTTTATACTGGCCTGGGGCGCTGAACGTTGGTTTAGTAAAATCACTAATAAAGTTCAAGTATGGATATACGGCTTAAGTCTAGCTGTTTACTGTTCTTCATGGAGCTTCCTTGGCACAGTAGGTCAATCAGCGAACGATTTATGGTCTTTCTTGCCGATTTATCTTGGCCCAATCTTAATTTTTACCCTGGGTTTTGGGGTATTACGCAAAATGGTTTTAGTCTCTAAAGCGCAAAATATAACCTCGGTAGCCGATTTTATTGCCGCGCGCTATGGAAAATCCCAAGCCCTTGCTGCCATAGTGACCCTAATAGCACTATGCGGCATCATGCCCTATATTGCGCTGCAACTTAAAGCCATGGTATTTAGCCTTAATTTATTTCAACCTGATAATTTACCTTTAAATGGCGTCAGTATCCCTTTGGTGATTACTTTCATTTTGGCTATATTTGCGATTTTATTTGGCACTCGTAAATTGGATGCCACCGAACATAATCCTGGGATGATGGTAGCGATCGCTTTTGAGTCACTGATTAAATTAGTCGCCTTTTTGATTGTCGGTGTGGTGATTACTTATGGTTTTTTTGATGGTTTTGATGATATCTGGCAACAAGCGAAAGACAAAGAACTCATCAACCATGGCACTTTAAATATCGCTTCAATTTTACCGGAAATGCTGGTGGGGATTGCCGCCTTTATGTGTATGCCAAGGCAATTTCATGTGATGGTAGTTGAGTGTGCAGAAGAAGGGGTGTTAAAAAAAGCCCGCTGGATCTTTCCCTTGTATTTGGCCATGTTTGGCTTATTTGTGGCGCCATTAGCCCTTGCTGGTAAATTATTACTTGGTGATACCGTGGCGGCAGACACTTATGTGATTAACCTGCCTTTAGCATTAGATCAGCCTGTTCTCGCCGTTATTGCCTTATTAGGCACGCTTTCAGCAGCGACGGGTATGGTGATTGTTGCTGTTGTGACCATTAGTGTCATGATCAGTAACGAATGGTTAGTTCCAGTTATGCTACGTACTGGTAAAATCACTGGCACTAATTTCAATCAATTTGCGCGTTTTTTATTAAATGCGCGCCGTTTAGCCATCATCATTATTTTGGCCTTGGGTTATTTTAGTTACTTAATATTTGGTAGTAATGAATCGTTATCTCACCTTGGGCAGCTATCATTCGGTGCTTTTGCGCAGCTAGCACCCGCACTCATAGGTGGCTTGTATTGGAAGTATGGTAACCGTGCTGGGGTGTTTTTAGGTTTAGCAGTAGGCTTTTCATTGTGGTGTTATATTTTATTTGAGCGCAGCGTAGGCTTAGTGGGCGATACTGGGATCTTAGCGTCTATTAGCCCGGAAGTGAATGACACTTTAGTGGCGCTATTAGCCAATATTGCCTTTTATATTATAGGCTCGTTGTGGTTTCGAGCTGGGGTAGCTGAGCGCATTCAAGCCAGCCATTTTATTAATCCAGGCATTATTAAAAAGGACAGTAACCGAAAACATGGGGCGATATCTCAACAAGATTTATTAATTCTTGCCAGTCGTTTTGTTAGTCCAACCCGCGCTTATGAAAGCTTTAGTCAATACTCGCCAGCTGCGGTAAGAAGTGATTCTTGGCATAAAGTGGCTGATGAAGCGTTAATCTCACACACAGAGCATATGCTTGCAGGTGTGCTAGGAGCATCGAGCGCCTCACTGGTGATGGACTCGGTGTTACAAGGTCGCGATTTAGCCCTTGATGAAGTCTTTAGTTTAGTGGATGAAGCGTCAACCAAGGTGATGTTAAGCCAAGACATGTTACGCGGCGCCATTGAACATGCTTATGAAGGCATGAGTGTGGTGGACAAAGATTTAAACTTGGTCGCATGGAATTATAAATATGCCGAGCTATATGATTATCCTGACGGTTTTTTAAAGCAAGGCATGCCAATTAGTGAAGTGGTACGTTTTAACGCTACCAGAGGCTATTGTGGAGAGGGTGAAATTGATGCTCAAGTAGAAATGCGAGTGCAGCATATGCGCGCGGGCACAGAGCATACCTCAGAGCGACAACGCCGAGACGGTAAAGTGATAAAAATTCAAGGTAATCCAATGCCAGATGGCGGCTTTGTGATGACCTTTACCGATATCACCCAATACCGTGAGCAAGAGAAAGCCTTACTAGAAGCCAATGAAACCCTTGAAAGTCGAGTAAAAGAACGTACCTATGAACTGGCAATGCTTAACAGCGAACTACTAGAAGCAAAAGCCCAAGAAGAAATGGCTAATGCATCAAAAAGTCGTTTTCTTGCGGCCGTTGGGCATGATCTTATGCAGCCGCTTAATGCTGCAAGATTGTTTACTGCTTCACTAGCGCAATACCCGAATCTTGATTTAGAAGGGCAAACCACTTTATCCCATATCAACAACTCCTTGCGAACAGCGGGGGAGTTATTAACTGATTTATTGGATATATCAAAGCTTGATTCAGGCATGGTGGAGGTTAACCGCCGAGATTTTGCTATTGCTGACTTACTCACAGGTCTTGCTGTTGAGTTTGAGGCTATGTCAAAAGACACTCAAATTCGCTTCAATATGATCCCCTGTAATGCCACTGTCAACTCAGACTTATCCTTACTGAGGCGTATATTACAAAACTTTTTAACCAATGCTTACCGCTATGCTAGAGGCGGTAAAGTGCTGTTGGGTTGTCGCCGCCGAGGAAAGTATCTCGAAATTCAGGTGTTAGATACAGGTTGTGGCATTGATGAGCATGAAACAGAAGAGATATTTAAAGAGTTTAAACGCTTAAATCATCCCAGTAGCCAAAATGTCAGCGGCTTAGGCTTAGGGCTCGCTATTGCTGATCGAATAAGCAAGGTGTTAGATCATCAAATTCAGGTTTCATCAAAGCTTGGTCAAGGTTCAGTGTTCTCTATTATCGTGCCTTTAGGCGAAACCATCAGTGAAAAATCAGCTAAACCAGTGCCAAGCTTAACTCAGCCATTAGCTGGGGTAAAAGTGCTTTGTATTGATAATGAAGAGGCGATATTGGCAGGGCTTGAAAGCTTATTAACTCGCTGGAAGTGCGAGGTGATTTGTGCAACCGATTTAGCTGATGCTCGTATTAAACTTGGCCTTAAAGGGGTTGCTCCTGATATCGTTTTAGCTGATTACCATTTAGATAACAATCAAAATGGCGTCGATGCTATGGATGGTATTCGTTCGCGCTACGGTGAGCATTTACCCGGGATCTTGATAACGGCTAATACGAATAAGGATTTGGTTGAGGATGTACAAAAGCGTGGTTATCACTATATGGCTAAAATGATTAAACCAGCGGCATTACGGGCGTTAATATCAAGTTTAGTGAAGTAGGCCAATGAAGGGTTAATAAACGAAATCAAGCGCGTTAACAGCAAAAGGAAGAGCAATGATAACTGTCTATGGCGATAAAAAATCAGGTAACTGTTACAAAATAAAGCTGACTCTGGCGCTACTCAATATTGATTATCAATGGCAAGACGTGGACATTATGGCTGGAGGCAGCCAAACCAAGGCTTTTTTAGCTAAAAACCCAAACGGTAAGTTACCGATTATTGAGCTAGATGATGGTCGAGTGCTAGCCGAGTCCAATGCCATCATTGGATACTTGGCCGCTGGCTCGAGGTTAATTCCTGACGATAAATTTAATAATGCCTTAATGTATCAATGGCTGTTCTTTGAGCAATACAGTCACGAGCCTTGTATTGCCGTTGCTCGGTTTATCAAACTTTATCAAGGTATGCCAGTAGAGCGGCAAGCTGAGTTTGATAACTTACAAATTCAGGGGGGTAAGGTATTGAAATTAATTGATAACCAGTTAGCAGGGCAGGCATTTATGCTCGGTGAGCTATTTAGCCTGGCAGATATTGCGCTTTATGCCTACACCCATGTGGCCCATGAGGGTGGCTTTGATTTATCGGTTTATCCCAATCTCCAACAATGGTTAGCTAATGTTGAGTCACAAGCGGGTTTTGTTTCCATGCTCGATTAATCAATCGCGATCTTTTATCTGACCAGCTTAATCATTAGCAGCATTACTGATAACTTAAGCGCGTTGCAGCAAATCGGTTAAGTAAAGTGTGCATGATGTAACACAGTAATAAAGTCGCTACTATGGCAACCAAAATACTGCTAATACGGTAAAGTGCGCTATATATCAGATCGCTCCCTGGGCTTAGGTATTGGCCAAATAAAATACCCAGCGTGGTCATCGCTCCAAAACCAACGCCTGCGCCGACTTTTTCTTTAACATGAACTTGGCTAAATAGCATTAATCCGAACCATAAAACCGGCACTACTAAGATAAGCAGCCCCGACCAATCATAGAGAAACAACTGGGCTAACACACCGAATGTCACTCCAAGAAAGGTACCTATCGCACGTTTAAGGGCATAATTTAATACCCCAGTAAAATGCATCGGATAAAGTAATAAAATTGTGGCAGCTTGCGCCGACATAGAGTCTTGTAGATTAAATATCTGGAACACGATAAAAGATGCTGTGGCGATAGTTGCCCCCAGTAATACTTCATGTCGCATTCGATTTACTGATTTTGCTGGTGGTTTTTGCAATTTTCTGGGTTCAACATCAGGGATTAACGAGACCATGATATAGGCGATAATGATTGCCAGTATTGTGGCGCCGAGATTAGCGCCGATGAGACCGTTTAGATCAGTATCAGGGTAACTGGCAAAATTAAGCATGATGCTCAGATTAAGTAAACTATTGGCACCATAAAGAAAAAAACTGCCGCGGGTCATGGCGGTAAAAAAGCCAACAAACACCCCAAAAATAATCAGGGTCATTAAGACTGGATGGCCACCAAATAAACCACCGATAACGCCTACCACTAATCCAGCTGTGACAGAAGACGCCAACACCTGCCGCGCGACATGGGCGGTGAACACAGGTGCTAGCCCTAGCAATACCATAGGGGTAACAGTATAAAACACCCCGTTACTAAAGCCGAACAGTTTGCACACAGTAAAGCCAATCGTGCCAGCAGTGGCAATACGTAGACATTGACGTAAATCATTGGCTGTCATGGGATTAAATCTTAGTAACATGATTGTTGCCTTGTGTCGCTGTAATATATTTAAAATAGCGCATCTATCAAATGTATGATGTTAATAGATATAGTGCAGCATACTGATGGCTTTAATCTGCCCATGAGCTAATAAGTTCAGCAAACTATTTTCTGGCATTATCTGCACCGTCGCCCGTGCCCCCGTTGGCAATGTTCTCATGACTTCGTCATTATCTAATTGTAAATGCAATCTCATTCTTTGGGCGTCACGGACCCAGCGATCAGATTGTTGCGGAGTCGCTAAACTGCCATTGGCATCGAACTGTCCGGCGCTAACCCCAGCATCAATACTGCTGACGTGGGCGCGATATAAACGGCCTGGTTCACCGTCAAACGCAACAAGGGCTTTAGATGAAATTGAGACATCTCGTAATGCCTTTTCTCTAAAATCAGCAATAATATCCACATCATCAGAAACAAGAGCCAGTAGTGGCTGGCCAATGGCCGCAAAGCCGCCGACCATGATTTGCAAGTTAGTAACTGTGCCGTCTTGATCCGCATGAACTTGGGTATAAGACAGGTTTAATTTGGCTTGGGCTAAGCGATTTTCGGCCTGACGTACTTTTAAGTTATTGTTACCGTAAACACCGCGGCTCACTTCTAATTGCTTTAAACGGGCTTGGGTTGCCAGCAAATTTGCTTCAGCCGCAGCGGCATCGCTGTCAGCTTGATCGCGTTGCTGTTGGGATACGCCATTAGTTTTGTACAGTGCATCAAGACGCTTTGCTTCGCTGCGCTTTTGTTGTGATGTGGTTTGGCTGGCATTGACATCAGCTTGCGCCGCTAACAAAGAGGCATCTAGCTCAGCGTTATCTTGCTGGACTTGCTCTAAAGCCAACTGCGCTTCATCTACCGCTAACTTATACGGTCTAGGATCTACTTCAAACAGTAATTCACCCTTGCTAACAACTTGGTTATTAGTGACAGCAATAGTTTTAATGCGGCCATTAACTTGTGGGGTAACCTTAGTCACAACCCGAGTTGCCATAGCCTGCGGCGTTAATGGCATAGCGGCATCAGCAAACATAAAGTAACCAAATACCAGCATAAAGCCTGCTAAGGCAATTTTTGTTAGCCGCGAAAATTGTTGATCTGGTGTCATATTTGTATTCACTTACTTGTCTGTCATTTTAGCTAATTTGGTTAACGCATTATTACCAATCAGATTAATTACTCTTTCAAACTCAGTAAGTTCTTCAGCGTTTATGCCTAAGAGCAATTGGCTACGGATATTGATAATTGTTACTTCGACTTTCGTTATTAAATCTAGTCCAGCAGGAGTCAAATTGACAAGTCTGGCGCGTTTATCATGGGGGCAACAGTGGCGTTCAATGAGCCCTTGCTGTTCTAATTGGGCTAAGGTGCGCATTAAAGAGGCCAGTTCAATTTCTAAGGCATTGGCTAATACTTTTTGACTGAGGTTGTCGCCTAATCGCCACAGTTTCCATAAGGCTGTCCAGCGTGGGTAAGTTAACTCTAAAGGGGCAAGTTCAATGTCAACAGCGGTGCGCCATAAGCGATGCAGACGCCCCAATTGTTCTGCCAGTGATAGCTCTTTCATATGGTCGAATTCTTTTTGCATCATGGTTCCCATTTACTTAGCGTGCTAACTATTATACTTGGTTAGCACGCTAAGTAAATTGATTTTTTATCGCAGTGATTGCCCTAGTGTTATATATAACGCTAAGGCAATGATAGAAAAGAGAATAAATTTCAAACAAATAGATGTATCATTTTATGTTAATACTTAAGTCGTAATAGTCAGCAACAAGAATGGATAATTCAATAGGTAAAAGTTGAAATCTAAACACCAATGAAAAAGAATTAAAAGTATTTAGCAAGGATATCCAAGACTAGGTTTATACTGAATTAACTGACTACAACAAAGCACTTCTAACTTTAATCATCATAGTCACTGTGCCGTCACTAACGCGAGTCTGCCTGCGTTTAAACTCGTTCTTATAATTACAGTCTCATTTCCATAACAGCTTCACTAGTCATAGCTACATCTAGCTCACTTCCTTTAAGTGGGTGTTATCCATCCTTTATTCAATGTATTTATTATTAAAAGGTAGACAATGTGGTCGCCATAAAGAAATGCCCATCAATGACTGGCGATAGCCCAATTGATGAAACCTTGTTTGCGCTTATTGCGCAGGATATCGAAGCAAAAGGCTACAGTATTCGGCCAACGGCCTTGCCAGATGCATTAGCGAACAATTTGTTTAATCATCAGCAAGGGATAGAAGCAGACAAGTTTGAAGAAGCAGGTATAGGAAGGGGTGGCGAGTATTTAAAAAATGAGTTTGTTAGAACTGATGCCATTAGCTGGATAACCAATGGATCTGAAGCAGGCAGAGATTGGCTCACTTGGACCGCCAACTTGCAAAGCTTTTTAAATAGACGATTATTTCTAGGTTTGTTTTCATTTGAAAGTCACTTTGCTCATTATGGCCCAGGTGATTACTATAAAAGACACTATGATGCTTTTAAGGGCGAAGCGAATCGAGTGCTTTCAATCGTGGTATATTTTAATCGAGCGTGGTCAGCGTCAGATGGCGGCGAGTTAGTGTTATATCAAGATAACTTCGATAAAGAAGGCATTAAAGTAATGCCGTTACTGGGCACGATAGTGACATTTTTAAGTGAAGAGTTTCCCCATGAAGTATTGGCAGCCAAGCGGGATCGATATTCTATCGCTGGTTGGTTTAGGGTTAATACTTCTATCGCTGCTAAAGTCGATCCGCCGAGGTAAGTTATCCGTCTAGATGCGCTTAACCAACAGCTGGGCGATAAGCTGTTTATTTTACTAGCTCTGATAATGAAGCATCATTTTTTATTGAATTTTGACAGGAGAGAGCCGTTGAAATTAGCAGCTGCAATAAAACATTTTTGGTCCTTTGGTATTATCAGCGGACTAATAGTCTCGGTATTGGTAACACTCTTTATTGTCATATGGGAATGGCTCGAAAATCCTGGCGGCATATTTCACGGCGCTGAAGGTACAAATTGGCAATTTGTTTATGACACTGGCATCAGTTGGTTTATGCCTACTTTTATCTATGTCGCTATCATTGCCGCAGTGAGCCACCTCATATATTCAGCGATAAAATGGCTCAGTGATTCAGCTGATAACTCAAAATGAGAGTATTTAATGGGCAAGAGAATAGAATCAGTAACGTAGGTTTTGTGTAGCCAAAGTGATAGCCGCTATGATCGTACTAGCTGACAACAATATAAATGGGCTTTTTATTAAGTGTATCTGCAACAAAAAACTGCCTCAGCAACTAAAGTTTAATGGGTTAAGGTAATGACTTGCATAAGTGTACTTTCATGTCGTGTTAGTGACGTTGATTTATTGCTCAAACAATTTAATTAATGAACACTTTGGTTTTTTTATCAACACTTAAACGTTTTTATGTCATTTAGGGATTTACAGCGACCGCAGCTTGTCATATTATTCGCGGCGTTCGGAGAGATGGCAGAGTGGTCGAATGCACCGGTCTTGAAAACCGGCATGGGTTTGTAGCCCATCTAGGGTTCA
>NZ_JAUOSH010000055.1:0-14288 GCF_030548765.1 Shewanella sp. 3_MG-2023
GGTTTACGTTTCGCTATCCGTGAAGGTGGCCGTACTGTTGGTGCTGGTGTTGTAGCTAAAGTTATCGCTTAATAGCGTCTTTAGTTAACACATAAAAAAAGGAAGCTTCGGCTTCCTTTTTTGTTTTTATTGCATTTTGATTCTAACCATGTAAAATCCACCGCCTTGAACAGAACCACTAAATTGAAGAGTTTTTGTTCGCAGGGGTTGATCTATGAAATTAGATCTGTATAATTGCCCTTCGCTGTCCTAGACAGCGTAATATAATGTTTAATCATTTGGATTATTCATTTTCATAATTGACTCCGATTGGGAGTCTACGGTTAAATCATCTCGCTCTGCTTTTCCATTGGGAAGAAGCTAGAGGGTGATTTTTTATGTGTGCATTTTAGGAGCTCTGGTCAATGCAGAACCAAAGAATCCGTATCCGCTTGAAAGGATTTGATCATCGTTTGATCGATCAATCAACAGCGGAAATCGTTGAAACTGCTAAGCGTACAGGCGCACAGGTTCGTGGTCCAATTCCACTTCCTACGCGTAAAGAACGTTATACCATTTTGACTTCTCCGCACGTCAACAAAGACGCACGTGATCAGTACGAAATTCGTACTCACAAGCGCTTAGTTGACATCGTAGAGCCAACTGAAAAGACTGTAGACGCATTAATGCGTTTAGATCTTGCCGCTGGTGTCGACGTTCAGATTAGCTTAGGTTAATTGAGATCCTTAGAAGAGGTTTGAAAGATGGCTATCGGTCTTATTGGTCGTAAAGTGGGTATGACTCGCATCTTCACAGAAGATGGTGCTTCAATCCCTGTAACAGTAATTGAAATTGCTGGTAACCGCGTAACTCAAGTGAAAACTTTAGAAAACGACGGATACCGTGCTCTTCAAGTAACTACTGGTACCAAAAAAGCCAACCGCATCACTAAGCCAGAAGCAGGCCATTTTGCTAAGAGCGGCGTAGAAGCCGGTCGAGGTTTATGGGAATTGCGTTTGGCAGATGGTGAAGGTGAAGGCATTGAAGTTGGTGCTGAACTTAACGTTGATATCTTTGCAGATACAGCGAAAGTTGATGTTACTGGTCAATCTAAAGGTAAGGGCTTCCAAGGCGGTATTAAACGCTGGAACTTCCACGCTCAAGATATGACACATGGTAACTCTTTGGCTCATAGATCTAATGGTTCTATTGGTCAAAACCAGACACCTGGTCGCGTTTTCAAAGGTAAGAAAATGTCTGGCCACATGGGTGCCGAGCAAGTAACTACTCAAAATCTAGACGTTGTACGTGTAGATGCAGAGCGTAACTTGTTATTGGTAAAAGGTGCTGTTCCTGGCGCTACCAATGGTGACTTGATTATCAAGCCAGCCGTTAAAGCATAGGTCTGAGGAGATAGTAATGGAATTGGTATTGAAAGACGCGCAAAGCGCTCTTGAAGTTTCCGAAACTACCTTCGGCCGTGACTTTAACGAGGCATTGGTCCATCAGGTAGTTGTAGCTTACGCTGCAAACGCGCGTCAGGGCACTCGTGCTCAACAGACTCGTGCGGAAGTAACTGGCTCAGGCAAAAAGCCTTGGCGTCAGAAAGGCACAGGCCGAGCTCGTGCCGGTAGTGTTAAAGGCCCGATCTGGCGTGGCGGTGGCGTAACATTCGCTGCTAAAACACAAGATCACAGCCAAAAAGTTAACAAAAAGATGTACCGTGGTGCTCTAAAAAGCATTCTTTCTGAATTGGTACGTCAAGAGCGTTTAGTCGTTGTTGAATCTTTTAGTGTTGAAGCTCCTAAAACTAAAGAGCTGAAAGCTAAGTTAAAAGAAATGCAACTAGAAGACGTTCTAATTGTTACTGCAGATGTTGATGAGAATTTATTCTTAGCAGCACGCAACTTATACAAGGTTGACGTACGTGACGTAGCGGGTCTAGACCCAGTTAGTCTAATCGCGTTCAACACTGTTCTTGTTACTGCTGATGCAGTGAAGCAAATCGAGGAGATGCTAGCATGATCACCGAAGAACGTTTGCTAAAAGTTATCTTAGCGCCACATGTATCTGAAAAGAGCACTGTATTAGCTGAGAAAAACAACACTGTAGTTTTCCGCGTAGCAATCGATGCGACTAAAGCAGAGATTAAAGCTGCTGTAGCGAAACTTTTCGAAGTTGAAGTTGATAGTGTTCGCACTTTGGTAAACAAAGGCAAAACTAAACGTACCGGTGGCCGTGTAGGTCGTCGTAGCGATTGGAAAAAAGCCTATGTAACTTTAGCTGCTGGTGCTGACATCGATTTCGTCGGTGGCGCTGAGTAAGCAAAGGAGAATTATCATGGCAGTTATTAAGTGTAAGCCAACCTCTCCAGGTCGTCGCCACGTTGTTAAAGTGGTGAACAGCGACTTGCATAAAGGGAAACCTTTTGCAGGCCTGTTGGCTAAGAAATCTAAAAGTGGTGGCCGTAACAATACGGGTCGCATCACTGTTCGTCACGTTGGTGGTGGACACAAGCAGCATTATCGTATTATTGATTTCAAACGCAATAAAGACGGTATCCCTGCGAAAATTGAACGTCTGGAATATGATCCAAACCGTACAGCTAACATTGCGTTAGTATTGTACGCAGACGGTGAGCGTCGCTACATTCTTGCCGCTAAAGGCATGAAAGCTGGTGATGCAATCCAATCTGGTGTGGATGCAGACATCAAAACCGGTAACGCAATGCCGCTTCGCAACATCCCAGTGGGTAGTGTTGTGCACGCAGTAGAAATGAAACCTGGTAAAGGTGCTCAAATCGCGCGTTCAGCTGGTGCTTATGTTCAAGTTGTTGCTCGTGATAACCAATATGCAACTTTACGTCTTCGCTCTGGCGAAATGCGCAAAGTGCCTGTTGATTGTCGTGCAACATTCGGTGAAGTTGGAAATGCCGAGCACATGCTACGCCAGTTAGGTAAAGCAGGTGCTAAACGCTGGAGAGGCGTACGCCCTACAGTGCGTGGTGTTGCAATGAACCCGGTAGACCATCCACACGGTGGTGGTGAAGGCCGTACTTCTGGTGGTCGTCATCCAGTAAGTCCATGGGGTGTGCCAACTAAGGGTTATAAAACTCGTAGTAATAAGCTCACCGACAAGTACATTGTACGTCGTCGTAACAAATAGTAAGAGGATTCGCCCATGCCACGTTCTCTCAAGAAAGGTCCTTTCATTGACCTGCACTTGCTGAAGAAGGTAGAGAAAGCGATGGAAGCGGGAGATAAAAAACCAATTAAGACTTGGTCTCGCCGCTCAATGATCATCCCAAATATGATTGGGTTGACCATCGCTGTCCATAATGGTCGTCAGCACGTACCTGTGTTCGTAACTGACGAAATGATCGGTCATAAGCTTGGTGAATTTTCACCAACTCGCACTTATCGCGGCCATGCTGCAGATAAGAAAGCGAAGAAGCGTTAATACGGGAGACATAAGATGGAAGTTTTAGCTAAACATCGTTACGCCCGTACGTCTGCGCAGAAGGCCCGTCTAGTTGCTGATCAAATTCGCGGGTTGCCTGTATCTAAGGCGCTTGAGATTTTGACCTTCAGCCCTAAGAAAGCCGCCGTACTGGTTAAGAAAGTACTAGACTCAGCTATCGCAAACGCCGAACACAACGAAGGTGCAGATATCGATGAGCTTAAAGTTGGCCAAGTCTTTGTTGACGAAGCACCAACTATGAAGCGCATCATGCCTCGTGCCAAAGGCCGCGCTGATCGTATCATGAAGCGTACCAGCCACATTACTGTGGTTGTATCAGATCGCTAGGAGAAGAGAGCAATGGGACAGAAAGTACATCCTAATGGTATCCGTCTGGGTATCACGAAGCCTTGGATCTCTACTTGGTACGCCGATAAGTCAGATTATGCGAATAATCTGAACAGCGACTGGGAAGTTCGTCAATATCTTACAGAGAAATTGAAGGCTGCATCAGTATCTAAAATCGTTATCGAGCGTCCTGCGAAGAGCATCCGCGTTACTATTCACACTGCCCGTCCAGGCGTTGTGATTGGTAAGAAAGGTGAAGACGTTGAAGTATTACGTGCACATGTATCTAAAATTACAGGCACTACTGCTCAAATCAACATCGCTGAGATCCGTAAGCCTGAGTTAGACGCAAAGTTAGTTGCTGACAGTATTGCGCAGCAACTAGAACGTCGTGTTATGTTCCGTCGCGCTATGAAGCGTGCAGTTCAAAACGCAATGCGCATTGGTGCTCAAGGTATCAAAGTTGAAGTGAGCGGCCGTCTAGGCGGAGCTGAAATCGCACGTTCTGAGTGGTATCGTGAAGGTCGTGTACCTTTGCATACTCTACGTGCTGATATCGACTATTCTACAGCTGAAAGTCACACCCAATACGGTGTGATTGGCGTTAAAGTTTGGATCTTCAAAGGCGAAGTTCTAGACGGTAACGTTGTCGCGTTAGAAGAGCCGAAGCAGCAGTCTAAGCGCAAGCCTCGTGCTAAATAGGAGAAACTTTAATGCTGCAACCTAAACGTATGAAGTTTCGCAAGATGTTCAAAGGCCGTAACCGCGGTCTAGCGAACGGTACTGAAGTTAGCTTTGGTACTTTCGGTTTGAAAGCTGTCGGCCGTGGTCGTTTAACAGCTCGTCAAATCGAATCTGCACGTCGTGCCATGACACGTCACATTAAACGTCAAGGACAAATTTGGATTCGAGTTTTCCCTGACAAGCCAATTACCTCTAAGCCTCTTGAAGTGCGTATGGGTAAAGGTAAGGGTAACGTTGAATACTGGGTATGTCAGATTCAACCTGGTAAGGTTCTTTATGAGATGAATGGTGTATCTGAAGAGTTAGCGCGTGAAGCGTTTGCTTTAGCTTCTGCCAAGCTTCCTATTAAGACTACCTTCGTAACTAAGACGGTGATGTAATGAAAGCGAGCGAACTAAGAGAAAAGAGCGTTGAAGAACTTAACGCTGAATTACTTGGTCTGCTGCGTGAGCAGTTTAACCTGCGTATGCAACACGCTACTGGTCAGTTGACTCAAACGAATCAATTGAAATTAGTGCGTCGTAACATTGCACGTGTTAAGACCATTATTACTTCTAAGGCAGGTGCGTAATGTCTGATAAAATCCGTACTTTGCAAGGTCGAGTTCTTAGCAACAAAATGGACAAGTCTATTACTGTTGCTATTGCACGCCAAGTGAAACATCCTATTTATGGGAAGTACATTAAGCGTACAACTAAGATCCATGCACATGACGAAACCAATCAGTGTAATGAAGGTGACGTAGTGACTATTAGTCAGTGTCGTCCTCTTTCTAAGACTAAGTCTTGGACACTTGTTGAAGTAGTAACAAAAGCCTAGTAATCATTAGGTTATAGTAAACGGCTCCAATGCTTGGGGCCGTTTGTTTTTTTATACTATGCAACCCAATATTTTGGTGTTATACTTGCGCCCCATTTTTGAACAAATTGCATTCAATGCTAATGAGTAATTAGCAAGGTATGAATTGTTCAAGAAGTGGACAAATATGATCCCAATTTCGGGGTTTTGTAGTAACGATAGCGGAGCACTTAAAATGATCCAAATGCAATCGACTCTAGACGTCGCGTGTAACAGTGGCGCTCGTAGAGTTCAGTGTATTAAGGTCTTGGGTGGCTCTCATCGTCGTTATGCCGGTATCGGCGACGTCATCAAGGTTTCTGTTAAAGAAGCTATTCCTCGCGCTAAAGCGAAGAAAGGTGATGTATATAACGCGGTGGTAGTCCGTACTAAGAAAGGCGTACGTCGTCCAGATGGTTCTGTCATTCGCTTCGATCGGAATGCAGCAGTTTTGCTTAACGCAAACCTTGCACCGATTGGTACTCGTATTTTTGGACCAGTGACACGTGAATTGCGCAACGAGCAGTTTATGAAAATCGTCTCTCTGGCACCAGAAGTACTGTAAGGAGCTTCAAAATGGCAGCTAAAATCCGTCGTGAAGACGAAGTAATTGTATTAGCAGGTAAAGACAAGGGTAAACGAGCAAAAGTTTCTCAAGTCCTACCTACTGGTAAGTTGATTGTTGAAGGCATCAATCTTGTTAAAAAACACCAAAAGCCAAACCCACAATTGGGCGTAACTGGTGGTGTAATCGAGAAAGAAGCAGCGATACAAGCATCAAACGTAGCGATCTTTAACCAAGCCACAGGCAAGGCAGATCGTGTTGGTTTCCGATTCGAAGACGGCAAAAAAGTCCGTTTCTTTAAATCGAATAGTGAACTCATTAAGTAAACGGAGTAAACGATGGCGAAACTGCATGATAAATATCAAGAGACTGTTATTGCAGAACTTTCTAAAAAGTTCGAATATACCAGTGTCATGCAAGTCCCTCGGATTGAAAAAATCACCCTTAACATGGGTGTAGGCGAAGCCGTTGCAGACAAAAAAGTTATGGAGCATGCGCTCCGTGATATGACTGCAATCGCTGGCCAAAAACCAGTTGTAACTGTTGCACGTAAATCAGTTGCTGGTTTTAAAATCCGTGAAGGCTACCCTATTGGCTGTAAAGTTACCCTACGCGGTGAGCGTATGTGGGAATTTTTAGAGCGTTTAGTTGACATTGCAATCCCACGTATTCGTGACTTCCGTGGCCTAAGCGCAAAAGCGTTTGACGGTCGTGGTAACTACGCAATGGGTGTGCGTGAGCAAATCATCTTCCCAGAAATCGATTACGATAAAATCGATAAGATTCGTGGTATGGATATTGTTATCACTACTACTGCGAAGAATGATGAAGAAGGTCGTGCTTTGTTAGACGCATTTAACTTCCCATTCAAGAAATAAGGGTAGCATAATGGCAAAATCATCTATGAAAGCACGTGAAGCAAAGCGTGCACAGCTCGTAGCTAAATATGCTGAAAAGCGTTTAGCACTTAAGGCTATTATCAGCGCACCTGCGACTTCTGACGAAGACCGTTGGGAAGCTGTTCTTAAGTTACAAGCTCTACCTCGTGATTCTAGCGCTGCGCGTCAACGCAACCGTTGTAATCAAACTGGTCGCCCACATGGTTTCTTACGTAAATTCGGCCTTAGCCGTATTAAATTACGTGAAGCTACTATGCGTGGTGAAGTTCCTGGTCTACGTAAGGCCAGCTGGTAAGCACTTGTCACGGAGTAAGCTAATATGAGCATGCAAGATCCTATTGCGGATATGTTAACACGTATTCGTAACGGCCAAGCTGCTAACAAAGTATCAGTAAAGATGCCTTCAGCTAAGTTAAAAGTAGCAATTGCGAAATTACTTAAAGATGAAGGTTACATTACTGACTACGCCGTAGCAGAAGAAGCCAAGCCTGAATTAGAAATCACTTTAAAGTATTTCCAAGGCAAACCAGTCGTTGAGACTATCCAGCGCGTAAGTCGTCCTGGTCTTCGTATTTACAAAGGTAAAAACGAACTTCCAAAGGTGATGGGCGGTCTGGGTGTCGCAATTGTGTCCACTTCTAAAGGCTTGATGACCGATCGTGCTGCCCGCCTAACAGGCATGGGTGGCGAGGTTATCTGCTACGTAGCGTAAGGAGCTAGGTATGTCACGTGTAGCAAAAGCACCAGTGTCTATTCCTGCCGGCGTAGAGGTGACCTTAAACGAACAAACTATCACCGTAAAAGGTACTAAAGGTAGTTTGACTCGAGAAATCAACAAAGCGGTAAGTGTTGTTCTAGACAACGGCGTACTAAGTTTTGGTCCAGTTGAAGGCGTTGCTAACGCTTGGGCTCAAGCTGGTACAGCTCGTGCACTAGTAAACAACATGGTTGTTGGTGTTTCTGAAGGATTTGTTAAAAAATTAAAGTTAATTGGTGTTGGTTACCGTGCGAAAGCAGCTGGTTCAAACCTAGATCTAACTTTAGGTTTCTCACATCCATTGGTTCACAAACTTCCCGCAGGTGTTACTGCAGAGTGTCCTAGCCAAACTGACATCGTCCTTTCGGGCGTTGATAAACAGTTAGTTGGTCAGGTTGCTGCTGAGATTCGTGGCTATCGTCCACCAGAGCCTTATAAAGGCAAAGGTGTTCGTTATGCAGACGAGCAAGTACGCCGTAAAGAGGCTAAGAAGAAGTAGGTAACGCGATATGGATAAGAAAACATCTCGCTTACGTCGCGCTCTGCGTGCTCGTAAGAAGATCCAAGAGCTGGGCGTGAACCGTCTGGTTGTACATCGTACACCGCGTCACATTTATGCTCAGGTGATTAATCCTGAAGCTCAGGTGTTGGCAGTTGCTTCAACCGTTGAAAAAGCGGTTAAAGAACTACTAAAGAGTACCGGTAACGTAGACGCAGCTAAAGCAGTAGGTAAAACTGTTGCAGAGCGTGCGATCGAAAAAGGTGTAACTTCGGTTGCATTCGACCGTTCTGGTTTCAAGTATCACGGTCGCGTAGCAGCATTAGCTGACGCAGCTCGTGAAGCTGGCCTGAAATTCTAAGGGGTTATAAAAATGGCTAAATTAGAAGCTCAGCAGAAAGACGATTTGCAAGAGAAATTGATTGCAGTTAATCGTGTTTCTAAAGTAGTTAAAGGTGGTCGTATCTTTAGCTTCACCGCACTAACAGTGGTAGGTGATGGTAACGGTAAGATTGGCTATGGCTATGGTAAAGCGCGCGAAGTTCCAGCTGCTATTCAAAAAGCAATGGAAAAAGCCCGTCGTAACATGGTAACCGTGGAGTTGAACGCAGGTACACTGCATCACCCAGTTAAAGGTCGCCATACTGGTTCGCGTGTTTACATGCAACCAGCATCGGAAGGTACCGGTATTATTGCCGGTGGCGCAATGCGTGCCGTATTGGAAGTAGCAGGCGTTCATAACGTTCTGTCAAAAGCATACGGTTCTACTAACCCGATCAACATCGTTCGAGCTACTGTCGATGCGTTGGTGCACATGAAGTCACCAGCACAAGTTGCAGCTAAGCGCGGCTTGAATGTTGATGAAATTCGAGGTTAATGCACCATGGCTACTAAAACGTTTAAAGTAACACAGACAAAGAGTGCGATTGGTCGTTTGCCAAAGCACCGTGCCTGTTTATTAGGTTTAGGCCTAAGACGTATTGGCCACACCGTTGAAGTTGAAGATACTCCTTCAGTTCGCGGTATGGTTAATAAAGTTTACTACATGGTTAAGGTGGAGGATTAATAATGCGTTTAAATACTCTATCTCCAGCAGCAGGATCTAAGTCTGCTCCTAAGCGTGTAGGTCGTGGTATTGGTTCTGGTTTAGGTAAAACCGCAGGTCGTGGTCATAAGGGACAAAAGTCTCGTTCTGGCGGCGGTGTGCGTATCGGTTTTGAGGGTGGTCAAATGCCTCTTAAAATTCGTTTACCTAAATTCGGTTTTACCTCGCGCAAAGCTTTGGTCTCAGCTGAAGTTCGTTTACTCGAACTAGCAAAAGTTAACGGTGATGTTATCGACCTTAACGCACTGAAAGATGCGAACGTAATTACTCGCAACATACAGTTTGCGAAAATCGTTCTTTCAGGTACCATTGAACGCCCAGTGACCGTTAAAGGTCTGAAGGTAACCAAAGGTGCACGTGCAGCTATTGAAGCTGCCGGCGGCAAGATCGAGGAATAATACGTCGATGGCAAAACCAGGACTTGATTTAAAAAGCGCGAAAGGCGGTTTATCTGAATTGAAAACCCGTCTCCTGTTCGTGATTGGTGCGATTATCGTCTTTAGAGCCGGTTCGTTTGTACCAATTCCTGGTATTGACGCAGCTGTGTTAGCAGATCTGTTTGCTCAACAAAAAGATACCATCCTTGGCATGTTTAACATGTTCTCGGGTGGTGCTTTAGAGCGTGCCTCTATCTTTGCATTAGGTATCATGCCGTATATTTCGGCATCGATTATCATGCAATTATTGACTGTTGTTCATCCTGCTCTTGCTGAATTGAAAAAAGAAGGCGAGTCAGGAAGAAAGAAAATCAGTCAGTACACTAGATACGGAACGTTAGTGTTGGGTACGCTTCAATCGATTGGTATTGCAACAGGTTTGCCAAGCCTAGTACCTGGCCTTGTGGTCAATGTAGGTTTTGGTTTTTACTTTGTTGCAGTTGTGAGTCTAGTGACAGGAACAATGTTCCTAATGTGGCTAGGTGAGCAAATTACTGAACGTGGTATTGGTAATGGTATCTCGATATTAATTTTCGCAGGTATTGTTGCTGGTTTACCGTCTGCTATCGGCCAAACGGCTGAACAGGCTCGTCAAGGTGATTTGAATGTACTGGTTCTGTTGCTATTAGCAGTAATCGTATTTGCAGTTACTTATTTAGTTGTATTTGTAGAACGTGGTCAACGTCGTATCGTCGTTAACTACGCTAAGCGTCAACAAGGCCGTAAGGTTTTCGCAGCGCAAAGCACACATTTACCTCTTAAAGTGAACATGGCAGGTGTGATTCCGCCAATTTTTGCATCCAGCATTATTTTGTTCCCAGGCACACTGGCTCAGTGGTTTGGTGCAAATGAGTCCATGTCATGGTTAAGCGATTTCGCTTTAGCTGTGTCACCTGGACAACCGCTGTATTCATTATTGTATGCAACAGCTATCGTTTTCTTCTGTTTCTTCTATACTGCGTTGGTGTTTAACCCACGTGAGACAGCTGATAACTTGAAGAAAAGTGGTGCGTTCATTCCTGGGATTCGTCCTGGAGAACAGACTTCGCGTTACATTGATAAAGTAATGACTCGTTTGACCCTTGCGGGTGCGATTTATATTACCTTTATCTGTTTAATTCCGGAGTTCATGTTAATTGCGTGGAAAGTACAGTTCTATTTTGGCGGTACTTCACTACTAATTATTGTAGTCGTAATCATGGACTTCATGGCTCAGGTTCAGACCCATATGATGTCTCATCAGTATGAGTCTGTGATGAAGAAAGCTAACCTAGTAAACAAAGCGAATTTAGATCGCTTTGGTCGCTAATAGCTTTTAACGGAGTGATGAAATGAAAGTTCGAGCTTCCGTGAAGAAGATCTGCCGTAATTGCAAGATCGTCAAGCGTAGTGGCGTTGTACGTGTGATTTGTGTTGAACCAAAACACAAACAGCGTCAAGGCTAAAAAAAGATATTTGCTCAGTTCTAAATAGAACTGAGCAAATAATGTTTGCAAATTTGTTGGCTGTCGAGTATCCTTTCGGGCTTTTCGCAGTCGACCTTTAACATATTAAGGAGTGCATAGTGGCCCGTATCGCTGGCATTAACATTCCTGATCAAAAGCACACAGTCATCGCATTGACTGCAATTTTTGGTATTGGACGTACGCGCGCTAGAGAAATCTGCGCAGCTACTTCAATTGCTGAAGATGCTAAGATCAAGGAATTGAGCGAAGCTCAAATAGATATTCTACGCGAAGAAGTTGCCAAATACTCAGTAGAGGGTGACTTACGTCGTGAGATTTCAATGAACATCAAGCGTCTTATGGATCTTGGTTGTTATCGTGGTCTCCGCCATCGCCGTAGCCTGCCTCTTCGTGGGCAACGTACTAAGACCAATGCGCGTACGCGTAAAGGTCCACGTAAACCAATTAGAAAGTAACGGGAAGGTAAACCAAAATGGCTAAAGTTCCGTCACGTTCTCCGCGTAAGCGCGTACGTAAACAGGTTGCAGATGGTATGGCTCATATCCATGCATCTTTCAACAACACAATTGTCACCATTACAGATCGTCAAGGTAATGCGTTGTCTTGGGCTACCTCTGGCGGTTCAGGTTTTCGTGGTTCACGTAAATCTACACCGTTCGCTGCGCAGGTTGCTGCTGAGCGTGCAGGTATTGCTGCACAAGATTACGGTGTTAAAAACCTTGAAGTTTTCGTAAAGGGTCCAGGTCCAGGTCGTGAGTCAGCCATTCGTGCGCTGAACGCTGTTGGTTATAAAATCACCAACATTACCGATGTGACACCTATCCCTCATAATGGCTGTCGCCCACCTAAAAAGCGTCGTGTATAACACGTCGTATATAGGATAGTTGGAGAAAGATCATGGCAAGATACTTGGGTCCTAAGCTCAAGCTCAGCCGCAGAGAAGGTACAGACCTTTTCCTAAAAAGCGGTGTGAGAGCAATCGATTCGAAGTGTAAGCTTGAAGCTGCACCTGGTCAACATGGCGCACGTAAGCCACGTTTATCAGAGTACGGTTTACAGCTACGCGAGAAACAAAAAGTTCGTCGTATGTACGGTGTGCTAGAAAAGCAATTCCGTAACTACTACAAAGAAGCTGCACGTCTAAAAGGCAACACTGGTGAAAACCTACTTGCTCTTTTAGAAACCCGTTTAGATAACGTTGTTTATCGTATGGGTTTTGGTGCGACTCGTGCTGAATCACGTCAATTAGTAAGCCACAAATCAATCGTGGTTAACGGTCGTGTTGTTAACATTCCGTCATTCAAAGTGTCTGCGAATGATGTTGTAAGCATCCGTGAAAAGTCACGTACTCAAGCTCGTATTAAAGCGGCTTTAGAAGTGGCTGGTCAACGTGAGAAGCCTACATGGGTTGAAGTCGACAGCGCGAAAATGGAAGGTGCTTTCAAGCGTCTACCAGAACGTAGCGATTTGTCTGCGGAAATTAACGAACAGCTGATCGTCGAGCTTTACTCTAAGTAAAGCTAACAAACAAGAGAGGACACAATGCAGGGTTCTGTTACAGAATTTCTAAAACCGCGTCTCGTTGACATAGAGCAGGTTAACCCAACTCGTGCCAAGGTTACGCTAGAACCACTAGAACGTGGTTTTGGTCACACATTAGGCAACGCTTTGCGTCGTATCTTATTGTCGTCTATGCCTGGCTGTGCCGTAACTGAAGTCGAAATCGACGGCGTGTTACATGAGTACAGTAGCAAAGAAGGCGTACAAGAAGATATCCTTGAGATATTGCTTAACCTTAAAGGTTTAGCGGTAAACATTGAGGGTAAGGATGAAGCTTTACTTACTTTAAGTAAGTCAGGCACAGGCCCTGTTACAGCAGCAGATATCACACATGATGGTGATGTTACCATTATGAATCCTGATCATGTTATCTGTCATTTGACTGGTAACAATGATATCAGCATGCGTATCCGTGTTGAGCGTGGTCGTGGTTATGTTCCAGCTTCGGCTCGTGCACAAACCGAAGACGATGATCGCCCAATTGGTCGCTTGTTGGTTGATGCTTCATTCTCACCTGTTGCTCGCATTGCATATAATGTTGAAGCAGCACGTGTAGAGCAACGTACTGATTTAGATAAACTCGTTATCGATATGACCACTAATGGTACTATTGATCCTGAGGAAGCAATTCGTCGTTCTGCAACAATTTTAGCTGAACAGCTAGATGCGTTCGTAGACCTTCGTGATGTGACTGAACAGACTGTTGTAGAAGAGAAACCGGAGTTTGATCCGATTCTGTTGCGTCCTGTCGACGATTTAGAGCTAACTGTACGTTCAGCCAACTGTTTGAAGGCTGAAGCGATTCATTACATCGGAGATCTAGTACAACGCACTGAAGTTGAGTTGCTCAAGACTCCTAATTTAGGTAAGAAGTCTCTTACTGAAATTAAGGATGTATTAGCGTCTCGCGGATTGTCTTTAGGTATGCGTCTAGAAAACTGGCCTCCAGCTAGTTTAGCAGACGACCTATAAGTCCCAGTTTAGTTAGTACAGATTAAAGATTATAAGGATTAGGTCATGCGCCATCGTAAGAGTGGTCGTCAACTAAACCGCAACAGCAGTCATCGTCAAGCTATGTTCCGTAACATGGCATGCTCACTAGTTAGTCATGAGTTAATCAAGACTACAGTAGCTAAAGCGAAAGAACTGCGCCGCGTAGTTGAGCCTCTAATAACACTTGCTAAAGTTGACAGCGTTGCAAATCGCCGTTTAGCTTTTGCTCGTACCCGCGACGCTGAAGTTGTAGGTAAGTTATTTACTGAATTGGGTCCACGCTTCCAGGAACGTCCTGGTGGTTACACTCGTATTCTTAAGTGTGGTCTACGTACCGGTGATAAAGCCCCAATGGCTTACATCGAGTTAGTAGGTCGCCCTGAAGCTGCTGAAGCTGTTGAAGTAGAAGCTGCAGAGTAATTTATTACTCATTTAAAAAAACCGAGCCTAGCTCGGTTTTTTTATGTCTATTTTTCGTGAAATTTTAACTTAAATCATCTTTACTAATTAATTTCTCTTAGTATTTTACTCTGGCTTACCTGGCTTACCTGGCTTACCTGGCTTACCTGGCTTACCTGGCTTCCCTGGCTAACGGTGCTTGCCGGGCTGACCGGCGTGACCGGGGTTACCGGGCGTGCCG
>NZ_JAUOSH010000056.1:0-10165 GCF_030548765.1 Shewanella sp. 3_MG-2023
TGGCTTACCTGGCTTACCTGGCTTACCTGGCTTACCTGGCTTACCTGGCTTACCTGGCTTACCTGGCTTACCTGGCTAGCAGCATAGAGCTTCCATTAATTTAAAATAGTTCGCTGCTGACTGAAGACTCGTAAATCCACAAGAAAATGAATATTTAGCTTCTCGTAATTAGCTTCTCGTAATTAGCTTAGATTTACTCGCAAACTACCCAGTTGTAATTGTTAATCATCTGAACCTAAGTCAGTTAAACTGCTTTGAAAGTTGTTTACGAAGCTTTCTGTAATAGCTAAATTGTCATTTGCATTGCTGTAATCAGTTTTGACTGTAGCCATTTAGTTGTGTCATTTTTTGGTGACATAAGTTGGTTTACTAGCCATGAAAGGTTAACTGTTTAAGTTAGTTGGCAGCGTTAAAGGGTTCTGCGTCTTTGTTTATAAAGCCACTAAACGTGTGCTTAAAACCAGTTATCTTTTTCAAGTAGCACATGTTAAACGAGTCCACCTAAGTCTTTATCACCAAGTGTCCCGGCTTGTTAGGCTCAGAATCTAGTGGACAACGAAAGTGATTAACCTGTTATTTAAACCCTAGTTGCTAATTTTAAGATTTATTTGATTCATTCTAGATTTTATTAAGCAGTGAAATAACACTTCTTTTTATTAGCTGCTAAAAAAGGTATTCAAGTCAACTATATCAATTGCAGCCTGGTTTGGCATTGGTGTTTGCTCCAATGCAGAATATAGTTTTGTTTAAGGAATTTTTTTAAAGAAGGGTTTTGTGCGGTGCTAATAGGTAAGATAGCTATTCATGCGCTGTAGGTATTAGAAATATAATTGCTTGAGAGCTATTTAAAAGCTTCCAGTCAGCTTATTACGATTAATATAGGGTTTAGTGTACTTTGTTAATATAAGTCCGTTTAAATGTACGCAGAGGCTAGGGTTATCATTTTCCGGGTAATTAGCACTTTATAGTTTTTTGGGGGGAATTGCGGCTAATGCAGAGGGATTGATTATCACAACTTTTTGGTTAAACATTAACTCTTGGTTGTTTGAGGGCAACAGTAAACTTAAACTCATAGTTGACTTCCTATACTTTAATTACGCAAGCCAAATAAAAAAGCACCGACCAATTGTGGTCAGTGCTTTACATGGTGATTAGCTTACGGATGAAGCTTAAATTTCGTATGGTCGCTACTTAATCTTGGATTAGTTGTATTTATAACCTTCGGATTGAGTTTGCTCAGAGTAATCTAATTTTTCATGGCTTTGGCCCATGGCTTCAGCAACTTCTGGAGGCATGTAATTTTCATCATGCTTTGCAAGTACTTCAGTTGCTTGTAATACGCCAGGCTCTGTTAATACACCTTGTGCAACAATACCTTGTCCTTCACGGAATAGATCAGGCAACAAGTCATCAAATGTTACGATGATTTCGCCACCAAGAATATCATGAATGGCAAATTCAACATGTAAACTATCAGGATCACGTACCATTGAGCCTAAGGTCACCATACCACCTACACGTATACGTTGACCAACTTCAGGCTTGTCACCTGTATCTGGTTTACCGTTTACAATTTCATACGGAGTATAGAATAAGTTTAAGTTTGAATTTAGCGCATATATTAGTAATGATGCGATACCGGCAACACCTGCAATTAATGCGACTGCCAGTGTTAATCTCTTTTTGCGTCTTGAATTCACTATCTGCTACTCCTAGTTTCTTTAAGGCGGTCTTCTCGTTCCATCTTTTTAGATATTTCGAGTAAGACGGATCTTTTTTGACGAAGGCTCAAGAATAGTAACGTCCCTAAGCTTCCGAAGGTAACACCGTATGACAACCATACATAGAATGCATAACCGCCCATATTTAAAAATTCAGAAAATGATTCGAACTGTATCATTTCGATGCCTCCGCTTTTGCTAATTCTCTAACCCAAGGACGCATTCCATTTCTAGCTAAAATCTCAGCTTTGTAGCGTAGCAAAGTGATTGCACCAATCATTAATCCAAAACCGACGATATTGATAAGTAACGGTGCTAACATTTCCATTGGCATTGATGACTTTTCAGTGATTTTAATTGTCGCAGGTTGATGTAAGCTGCTCCACCAATCAACTGAGTATTTAATAATTGGAATATTAATTACACCAACTATTGCTAAAATGCCCGCTGCACGAGCTGCAAGTACTTTATCTTCAAATGAAGCGTAAAGAGATATTACACCTAGGTATAAGAATAATAGCACCAGTTCTGATGTTAAGCGTGCATCCCATACCCACCATGTGCCCCACATAGGTTTGCCCCATGCAGCACCAGTTAATAAGGCGATAAAAGTGATTACAGCGCCTATTGGTGCAATTGAGGCAGCAACCCAATCGGCTGCTTTAATCTGCCATACAAGCCCGACAAATGAAGCGGATGCCATAGCCATATACGCGGCCATAGACATTGAGGCTGCTGGTACATGGATATAAATAATTCTGAAACTTTCGCCTTGTTGGTAATCCATTGGGGCAAAGAGCATTCCCCAGATGGTTCCGACACTTATAAATAAGATGGCCGAAAATGCAAACCAAGGTAAAAGGGTTGATGCTAGTTTGTATGCACGCTCAGGATCAGCGTATGAATGTAGCCATTTCCACATTTAGTTTGTACTCACTCTTAATGAAGCACCAATTGCAAATGGTGCCATAACTAATGAACCGACCAACATTGCACCAATAATAGCAAGTTGACCTGTGTAGGGTAAATTCATTCCAGCCGCATCAATCGCACTGGTAGCGAAGATGAGAACAGGTATATATAGCGGTAAAATTAGCAAGCTTAGTAGTACACCGCCTTTGCGTAATCCAACCGTTAATGCAACACCAATAGCGCCAAGAAGGGACAACACAGGTGTTCCTACTGCTAGTGTCGAGATTAGCGCGCCATAGCTATTGCTATCTAAATGCAGCAGTACTGCAAGTAAAGGTGCCACTAATATTAATGGTACACCGGTTAAAATCCAGTGTGCCAATACCTTTGACAATACCAATATTGATAATGGCTGTGGGCTGAGCAACATTTGCTCTAAGCTGCCATCACTAAAATCGGCTTTAAATAAACGCTCTAATGACAGCATCGATGCTAGTAGGGCTGCGACCCAAATAATGCCTGGTGCCACACGTGATAATACTTGTGGTTCAGGGCCAATGCCTAGCGGAAACAATGTCACTACCAGTACAAAGAATAATAACGGGTTAAAAATATCACCACGATGTCGAATGGCGATTTTTAGATCCCGATGCAACAATGTCATAAATGCTTGGGTGTAACTTATGCCTCTTTTCATTGTTGTACCTTATACGAAACGATAGTCTAGTTTTACCTTACGAAGCACATCATCAGTAATGATGCCCATATCTTGGTGAGTTGTCATAATCACGCAACCCCCATTTTTAGTGTGCTGAATAAATAATTGCTCTAGTTCTTCAACACCTTTTTTATCAATGGCGGTAAATGGCTCATCTAAAATCCAAATACGACTGTTGGTATGCCACAGTCTTGCTAATGCGGTGCGACGATGCTGACCTGCAGATAAATGTCCTGCTAGGGCTTCTTCAAAACCGCCTAAGTTAACTTTGGCTAATATATCGTAACTATCAAAGTCATCATAACCACTTAACCTTAAATTGAAGTTAAGATTTTCTTTTGCTGTTAACTCACTTTTAACACCTGCTAAGTGACCTAGGTAAAGTAAATCTTCATTAAATTCATCACGGCATTGTGTGATATCGGTATCGATATATTCGACTTCACCAGCGTATGGCCTTGAAAGTCCGGCTATTATGCGTAGTAAACTGGTTTTTCCGGCACCGTTTGGGCCTTCAATTTGGACAATATCACCAGCGTTAATTTCAAAACTCAATTCGTCAAACAGAATGCGATCTTCGCGAATGCAGGTTAACTCATTCGCTCTTATTAAGGTCGGCCGTTGAATGTTTTCTGTCACTTAGCCCTCATTATCACTGTTAAAGATGAATATAATTTTATATTAACATAAACACAATTAGCGGTTTAGCATTCAGCTCATCTATGTGCTAGGTATTTGAAGTGGTTCCAATAAAATACATCTTATGTGAACTTTTTCATGATTCTCTAATATATTACTTTATCTTAGCTTATTGTCTTCATTTGGACGCTAAGGTGAGATTCTTGTCACAAAAAGGTGAGTTTTATTGAAGTTTGTAGTAATCTGATGACGATTTATAAGTCTGCCTTCATTAAAAGGTGGCGTTGAGCTGTTAATTTATTTGCATTTAGGAACGATGAACATGAAAAAATTATTAGCAATGACTGCAGTTGCCGCGTTGACTTTGTCTTCAAACGTTTTTGCCCAAGATGGCGAAGCGGTTTATAACAAAGCGTGTACAGTATGTCACAGCATGGGAGTTGCTGGTGCACCAAAGACTCACGACGCTGCAGCTTGGGAACCACGTTTAGCTAAAGGTCTTGATGCATTAGTTGCAACAGTCAAAACAGGTTTAAATGCAATGCCACCAGGTGGAATGTGTACTGATTGTACTGATGAAGATTACAAAAACGCTATTGAGTTTATGTCTAAGTAATTTTAGGTTGCTCAATAAAAAAACCGGCTTAAGAGCCGGTTTTTTTATGTCTATTTATTGATAGTGGATTATTGAACCACTGTATCAAGTAATAGTTTAGCTTCTTTACCCACAGCAACAGATGCAACGATACCTTTTAAATCACCAGGTTGCGCCTTCACACTGCCATGTTTTGATAGCACTGCGATAATTTCTACATTTGTAGCACTGCTTAGTTTTACATCGCCACCCATTGAAGTAGTGTCATCAAGTGTCACCGTTACAGGTAAACTGTTGGCACTTATTTTGGTCGCAGCTAAAGGTACCTTAGGGCCTTGAGTTGAACGGGCGAAGATAAATACCATATCTGAAGAGCTAACTTGATCGGCTAACTCTGGAGCAATTGATATCGCGACATCTACAGTTTTAATACCTGCTTCGGCTGTAGCTGCTGCCATTGGGTTATGAGTACTATCGTTTGGCATCACTCCCGTTTCAGCTTGAATACGCATTTGGGCAGATTCAATAGCATTCATAAGTGCAGTGCGATCCACATCTTTACGATCGCTATCTAAAATAGATTGCCACGCTGTGATTGCGCTTTGATAGTCAGCAGTGAAAAACGCATCCATACCGACAAGCAACAATGTAGAAGGGTCGTTTGGATCTAAAGCTAAAGATTGATCAACAAGCGCTTGAATCTGAGGATTCATTTGCTGACCATTTTTGTAATACAGTGCCGTCGCTTTAGGGCCTAATAATTCAGAAGCTGTGCCAACTAATTCCATCACTTTATCAAAAGAGGCAACAGCATGATCAAACTGGTTTGCTGAAATATAAGCATGACCTAAGCTAAACCAAGCTTGGCTGTTTTCTGGCTCAGCTTGAACTTGCTGCTCCATCATTTGTACACGTTGAGCCATAATCTGCTCATTGCTCATACCTTGATGTGGCGAAGCTTCAGCTTGTGGCGGGGTAGCTAACTCCTGGTATGCACCAAGGGTTGAGTAAAAGTAACCTGAAACAGCCAAGACACCAACGGTCATAATTGATGGCCATAAGATCCCTTTTGCTTTTAATTTCGTATCTAAAGAATCGTCACCTGCAATCTTCATATCTTGCAGAAGGCCAATTTCTAGTTCTTTTTTAAGCGCGTCAAACTCTGTTTGATCAAGCAAGCCTTCTTCAAGTTCTTTAGCTAAAATGCCTGCGCGCTCGTTGAAGAGTTCAAGGTTAGTTTGCTTACGTACGCCTGATTCTTCAGCAGATAGCATTTTTTGCTGACGAAAATGAGGGATCCAAATCAGCATTAAGCTGATGAGTACGACAAGCGCAATAAATATCCAAAATGTGGTCATTGTTTCAATATTCACTTTTAGGTTGCTGAAAAAATAAAGCGGAACTGCCGCCTAACTTGAGTGCTAGATTATACGTAAAGATGATTCATTGAACAGTAATATACGATTTTACTTAGTCAGAATCCTTATAGTTGGGCACTGGTTCACAAATAAATAACCACCTTTGAAATCAAACGAAACTTAAATGAACTTTTTTAGTCATAGGCTTAGCTGTTATAACTGTGTGTTTTTAATCTCTATTTTTTTGAGAATGAGACTAGTGACCCAGTTTTGCATGAAATAGGCAGACATAAACAACAGCAAATACTAAAATATAACAAAATTCGTATTAGCTAATGTTAATGTAGCTGATATATAGCATTATGTTAGTTATGCGTTGGTTTGATTAGGTTCGGACCAACTTTTATCACACTGAGGAATACCCATGATCCCAGAACTTGGACACTTCTCGCTCATTATAGGTGTGGCATTTGCCATGCTATTAATGACCGTGCCGTTAATTGGTGCAGCCCGTAAGGACCAGTATCTCGTAAGATATGCTTGGCCGATTTGTTACGGTATGTTCTTTTTCATCGCTCTTTCAGTTATCAGCCTAGGCTATAGTTTTGCCGTTGATGACTTCTCTGTGGCTTATGTCGCACATCATTCAAACTCACAATTGCCAATCTTCTTTAAGATTGCAGCAGTGTGGGGTGGCCATGAAGGGTCACTTCTATTCTGGGTATTCTCTATATCTGTCTGGGCTGCATCAGTTGCATTGTTCAGTAAAGGTATGGAAGAAGTCTTTATCGCACGTGTTCTTGCGGTATTAGCAATGATCATTGTTGGCTTCTCTTTATTCATGCTAATCACTTCAAGCCCATTTGAGCGTATTTTCCCAATACCGATGGAAGGTCGAGATTTAAACCCAATGTTGCAAGATGTGGGCTTAATCTTCCATCCACCAATGTTGTACTTGGGGTATGTTGGTTTCTCAGTTAGCTTTGCATTTGCTATTGCTGCGCTTATGAGTGGTCGTCTAGATTCTGCTTGGGCTCGTTGGTCACGTCCTTGGACACTAGCAGCTTGGGTATTCCTAACAGGCGGTATCTCGTTAGGCTCTTGGTGGGCATACTACGAACTTGGCTGGGGCGGATGGTGGTTCTGGGATCCAGTTGAAAACGCATCGTTCATGCCTTGGTTAATCGGTACAGCGTTAGTGCATTCACTTATTGTGACTGAAAAACGTGGCGCATTCCGTAACTGGACCGTATTACTGTCAATATTCGCTTTCTCATTAAGCTTGCTAGGTACCTTTATTGTTCGTTCAGGTGTTTTAACATCAGTGCATTCATTTGCAGCCGATCCTAGCCGTGGTATGTTTATTCTGCTCTTGCTTGGCCTCGCAGTTGGTGGCTCCTTGACCTTGTTTGCGTTAAGAGCAAGTCAAATGAGCAGTCCTGCAAGGTTTGAACTCAAATCTAAAGAGACCTTCTTACTTGTATGTAATGTGTTATTAACTGTTGCAGCAGGTACTGTACTACTTGGTACGCTATATCCATTGCTAATTGATGCATTAGGTATGGGCAAAATCTCTGTAGGACCTCCATATTTCAACGCTGTATTTGTACCAATTGTACTTGTACTGTTTGGCTTCATGGGAATTGGCCCAATCATTCGCTGGAAAAAATCTAAAGCGGGTGAGATTAAACGCCAACTTATGATCCCTGCGATTGTGGCTGCAATTGTTGGTTTGGCAACACCATTTATCGCTGGTAACGAAATGAACCTTTGGGTTGCATTCGGTATTGCTGCTGCGACATGGGTAGCACTAGCAACCTTCAGAGCGGCATATAACCTAGTAACTGACAAAGAAGGTAAGTTCACCCTTAACAAGATAGGCCGTAGTGAAATGGGGATGATTATTGCCCATTTAGGTATTGCCGTATCAATTGTTGGTGCCACTATGGTGTCTAACTACTCGATTGAGAAAAGTGTTCGTATGGGCCCTGGTCTCAGTGAAGAGTTAGCGGGTTATACCTTCAACTATATTGAAACCAAAAACGTGGTTGGTCCTAACTACACCGCGCAACAAGGTCAGATTGAAGTTTATTACGATGACGAATTTGTTACATTGTTAAGACCTGATCGTCGTCAATACAATGTACGTACGATGGATATGACTGAAGCAGGTATTGATTGGGGCTTGTTCCGTGATCTATATGTGACTATGGGTGATCCATTGAGCATGACTCAATTTGCTGTACGTCTTAACTATAAACCGTTTGTTCGTTGGATTTGGTTTGGTTCAATCTTTATGATGGTCGGCGGTTTCTTAGCTGCATCAGACAAGCGTTACCGCGTTAAAGAAGCTAAAACTGCTAAAGAAGAAGCAGAACAAGCAAAATTAGCCACTGCTTAATATATCGGAGAAAGTATGAAAAAGTTGGTGCTGTTTATACCATTGGTATTGTTTTTGGGGATGGGAGTTTTTCTTTATCAGGGGTTATTCTTAAATCCACAAAAGCTGGATTCAGCACTAGAAGGAAAGCCGGTACCGGCTTTCCAACTTGAACGCCTTGAAACGCCGGGTGAAATGTTAACGCAAGCTGATTTAAAGGGTGAAGTGTCGATGATCAATGTTTGGGCTACATGGTGCCCGGCATGTAAATACGAACATCCTTTTTTAATGATGCTTGCGCGTAAAAATATTTTACCTATTTATGGTGTTAATTATCGAGATGAGCGTGCGCCAGCAATACGTGAGTTAAGTCGTGAAGGCGATCCCTACACGCTTAACATTTTTGATAAAGATGGACGTTTAGGTTTAGACCTTGGGGTATATGGAGCACCAGAAAGTTTCATTGTTGACCATAACGGTATAATCCGTTTCCGCTACGCGGGGCCAGTTGATAGTAATGTCTGGAGTGAAACACTCTACCCAATGATCCAACAGTTACAAGCTGAAGCTAAACAAGACGGAGTTTAATAATGAAAACATTGAAAATACTTGTTGGCTTGATGACAAGTTTAGTTTTAGCTTTTAATGTGATGGCAACGCCAGTAGATACTTATGAATTTAAATCTACCGATAACCAAAAGCGTGCGTTGAACTTAGCGCACTCTTTACGTTGCCCACAGTGTCAAAATCAGAACTTGATCGATTCTAATTCGCCAGTAGCCCAAGACCTCCGTCTTGAAGTCTACACCATGGTTGACGAAGGAAAGAGTGATGATCAAATAGTAGATTTTATGACAAGTCGTTACGGTGACTTTGTACTATATAAGCCAAGATTAGATCCTAAGACCTACATTCTATGGATTGGCCCATTTGTACTAATGCTTATTGCACTTTACATTGCATTGGTTGTTGTTCGTAAACAACGTGGTAAAGCAGCAAATGTGGAGCAAGAGTTAACTGACACAGATCGTGACGAGTTAGCCGATTTATTAGCAAGCAAGCAACAGCGAGATGAAAAATGAACAAGATGATCAAATTGATCATGCTTGGTGCATTAGCGGTAAGTTTTACCGCTAATGCATATCCTGGAATGGAAAAACAGCAACAGCATGTTAGTCAATCAACACTTGATAAGATAAATGTATTAGCGCAGCCGTTTCCTATTGCACACATTGGTTTTAATGATGCCGAAGGCAATGAAGTTGATTTCGAAGCCCATAAAGGCAAAGTTGTTATCATTAATATGTGGGCGACCTGGTGTCCTCCGTGTGTAAGAGAGCTACCTGCATTAAATCGATTAGAGAAAACACTGAGTAAAGACGAATATGTGTTGATGCCAATCTCTATTGATGCAGAAGGCAAGAAGCAAGTTAGCCCTTTCCTTGATTCTATTGGTCTAGGTGCTTTTACTTCTTATTACGACCCAAGACAGAATTTACGAGAAGTATTTCCACTAGACACCATACCAGCGACCTTTATTCTAAATAAAGAAGGTGAATTGGTTGCTTATGTGCGTACTTATGTCGATTGGGATGATGAAAACGCTGTTGAGTTTTTACGACAGTTTCAATAAATTGCAATTAAAGTCTAACGATAGTGATATAAGGTTGCTTACTTAATAGACTAATTACACCTGAATTGATTAAAAAAGATCGTATTTGATGAAAAGATCATCATGCGATCTTTTTTTTGCTTTTTTATGCATAAAAGCCCTTGCGCTAAATCTTAACTTGCCTATAATGCGCATCCACTGACACGGCGACAGGCCAATAGCCTCAAGGT
>NZ_JAUOSH010000057.1:0-9818 GCF_030548765.1 Shewanella sp. 3_MG-2023
TGCAAAAGTAGTTTGCTAAAGCAGCGGTAATTCAGTTGCTTAGACGCTTGATTAGAGATCAACGGCCTGTCACGCCGTGGGCGAGGGTTCGTCTCTTGATAAGAGTAAGTCCGCTCCGTCAACATTACGATAAGCCCTGCTAGCAATAGCAGGGCTTTTCGTATCTGTTATTTAAAGAATGAATAATAGTGACCTGCAAAAGTAGTTTGCTAAAGCAGCGGTAATTCAGTTGCTTAGACGCTTGATTAGAGATCAACGGCCTGTCACGCCGTGGGCGAGGGTTCGTCTCTTGATAAGAGTAAGTCCGCTCCGCCAACGTAAAGACGAAAGCCTATACAGCAATGTAGAGGCTTATTTCGTTTTAGAAATGAATGAATTGTCAGCGAGAAAGCGAAAGTTCAGCTGTGTGAATCTGATAATGTGATTGTTATTAGAGACTGTCGACTCGTCACACGCTAAGACGCACTGGTATAACTCTTGATAAGAGTAAGTTAGCTGCGGCAACATAAAGAATAAAGATCAAAGCCTCTACCGTAGTGATTTAGTGCAAGGTAGAGGCTTTTTTAGTTCTGGAATTTAGTTTTTATTTACTCAATATTAATGCAGAAGTAGAATATTCGGTTGGTCAGGATGTTTTTAGAAACTGCCGACCTATGAGACGTTCGAATTTCAAGATCCAAGAATTAAGGTTCTATTGCAACATGCAGACTTTTTGTTTTTAGCAAATTAAGAAAGTTTTTGGCTTATTGCATCAATCTTGTCTAAATGAAAGTAAAGGCTTTTTGTCATTATGGGTAAAGGCTTTGACTCTTTAACTCTAGTCAATACAGATACAAGTAGTTTCGATTGTACCCAAAACTCACATTTTTAAACAAAAGATGCATTTAATGTACTTTTTTTGATTTAGATGTTTTTATATTAGTGATGAGTAAGATATATTGCTCTTTTAAGCAGGTAGGTGGAAGTATGGATTGTCGTTTAGGTTGTGGTGCATGTTGTATTGCTCCGTCAATTACCAGTCCAATACCCGGCATGCCTAACGGTAAACCTGCAGGGGTTCGCTGTATTCAGTTAAATGACGATAATTTGTGTAAGATTTTCGGCGATCCATCAAGACCTGCTGTTTGCGCAGAATTTACCGCGACAATGGATGTTTGCAGTACATCAAATGAGCAAGCATTGATTTTGATCACTGAGCTAGAAGCTTCAACGTCTTAGTATGTACCTTTAATTAGTTTGGATATGACTTTATGCAACTGACCCGTTATACCGATTATGGCATCCGTATTTTAATGTACCTTGCTGCACAGCCAAAAAGAGAGACTTTATTTCGTATTGCTGAAGTCACGGAAGTCTTTGAGCTGTCTTCTAATCATGTTGCAAAGATTATTCATCATCTGGGTAAGCTAGGTTATATACAAACTTTACGTGGTAAAAGTGGTGGGTTTAAATTAGCAGTGAAGCCTAGTGACATTAATCTTGGTCAGCTTGTTGGTGAATTAGAGCCTTCACTGGCCCCTGTTAATTGCAGTGAACCCTATTGCCGCTTTACGCCAGCATGCAGTTTAAAAGGTATTCTTGCGAACGCAGTTGCTGCATATATGAACGTGCTGAATGACTGCACTTTGGCTGATATCGTTAAGAATGCAGATGAGTTAATGGATACCTTACCTGATTTATCTATCTCAATACTTGAACTGAACTAGTGGCTTTATTACTGATCATTGTTACGGGCAACAGCTTTGAAGTATGGACTAGGCTAATTCCTTCGGCTTCTAAGCGATGTAAATTTTGATTCAAAAAGTGCACTGTTTCAGGATATGGGTGTGCTATTACAACAATATTTTCATCGTTTTTTGCTTTTAGTATGATCTGCTTAAATTGTTTCTCTAGTGCCTGCTCACTGACATCGTTATCTAAAAAAATTTGTCTGCGTAATAATGGCACCTCATGTTGCTGCGCCTGCTCACTGGCAACACTAAAGCGGGTTGTCCTGCTATCGACAAAATACAAGTCCTGCTCTTTTAAGCTTTGCATCAGCCAAGTCATTGGGCTTTCAAGTTGTGTGAGCAAACTGCCCATATGGTTATTTGCCCCTTTAGCATAAGGGATATTGGCAATAGAATCTTTTAGCTGGTGTTTTAACTCTTGCTCATCCATTTCATTCGTTAAACCACCTTGGCCTAGGTTTTTACCATTGAGTGCCTGCATGGGAATATGCAGCATAATTTCATTGCCACGCTGATGGCCTTGCTTTGCAAGTTGCTGACCTAATGGAGTATGAGGTATTACCGAAAGGGTAATGCCGTTTGGTAAAGACAAAACCGCCTCATCGGTTTGACGATAACCAATATCGTCAATGATGATAGCGATTTGGGTTGCTTGAACTGGAGCCGTTAACAGTAAAGCTAAAAGTATCAATATATAGCGCACAAAGTCTGCTTTAATTATGAGTTGTTATCCATGCAATAGCGGAAGAAATTTGACCATCCTGTGGTTCATCATATTGCGCTGTAGTTTGTTCAATTATATCCAGATAATCTGTTTTTAGGATAGCATCATTTGATATTTTAATGTCCGGTTCAATGCCTTTAGTGTGAATGTCGTTACCATCTGGCGTGCTATATTTTGCAATCGTGAGCTTTATAGCGTTGCCCATATCCAGCATGGGGATCAAACTTTGCACCGTACCTTTTCCAAAGCTGGTTTCTCCCACTAGCGTGGCGCGGTTATTTTCTTGTAATGCTGCAGCCAGTACTTCTGATGCCGATGCTGAGCCCTTATTAATAAGTACTACCATAGGCACGCCTTTAAATATGGTAGGTTGCGATGCATAGTAGTTTTCATTTGCATCGAAAAAACGCCCTTCAGTTGAAACAATTAAACCTTTTTGCAAAAACAAATCAGCAATACTGATGGCTTGACTGAGTAGCCCGCCGGGATTGTTTCTAACATCAATAATAAGACCTTTTAATTGCTGTTGTTGCCATAGTTTAGCTTGGTTAATAATGGCATTGGTAGCGTCTTCCTGAAACGAGTTAAGTTGTATATAACCGATATTATTATCAATAATTTTCGCATTAATTGATTTAATATGAATTAGCTCAGGGGCGAGATTAAATAGAAGTGTTTCGTTAGCTTGGCGCTCAATGGTGAGTGTTATTGGTCGCTTGTTGATACTGTGCTGCTTAATCTCGGTAAGTACATCGGTTAAATTGGTTTGATCAATCAGGGTGTCGTTAAGTTGCAGGACCTTATCGCCAGGTTGAATATTAGCGCGGGCCGCAGGTGAGTTGGCATAAGGAGTAATGATAGTGATTTGGTTGTCATCAGTTGCCACTTCAAAGCCGAAACCAAAGTACTGGCCATTATTACTGTCATTAATGCTTTGATAATCGCCAGTATCTAAAAAGCCTGAATAGGGGTCTAGTTTATTGAATATTCCTTCGATGGCGTATTCAATTAAGTCTTCGCGGTCTACTTCATTAAAGTAATAGGTGTGAACTGTATCAATAACATCAAGTAAGAGTGAGTAACTGTATTCAGATTGGGTTTTATAGTGTTGCTCTGAACTGGATAAGTTCAATGAAAATGCAACGCTTACGCCTAATATGAAGCACAAAATATAACGTGTAATTTGCATCATAACTGCCCCTTAGATACCTTGCGGTATAATTAGGGCGTCGATTGTTCAACGATTAAACCTACGGAAGGTTTGATAACCGCCAAAGATTAAATTACTTTATTATTAGCGTGTTATCGACAATATCTCGCTGGGTTAATGGCTTGCCCTTTGTGTCTTATTTCAAAGTATAGGCCAGATTCTGTTTGTCCGCCTGAACTCCCAACAAGTGCAATGGATTCTCCTTTTTTAACGGTTTCGCCAGGTGGAATAAGTAATGACTGCGCGTGACCATATAAACTCATATAGCCTTCGCCGTGATCGATCACCATAACCATACCAAAGCCTCGTAACCAGTCTGAATAAATAACGGTGCCATGAGCAATAGCGGTGATGGTTTGTCCTTCAGGAGCGGCAATTACCGCACCTTTCCAGCTGATTTGTCCTGAGCGGCTACTGCCAAATTTGGACGAAACTCGTCCTTTAGTTGGCCATTTTAATTTACCGCGCAGCTTGGCTAAGCCATCCATTGAGGGGCTATTTTTGGCCGCCAGCACCGCTTGTTCAATAAGGTGTTTTAAGCTGGCTTCTTCAATTTGTAGTTGTTCAAGCTCTGCGCCTTTGCTGGTCAAGGTGCGTTGAATTTGTGCTAAGGTTTGTTGACGTTGTGATTGTTCTTTAGCGAGTTGTTTAGCCTGCTTTTGTTGCTCAAGAATTAAGGAATTAAGTTTTTGCTGTTCATTAACTTGCTCAACTTTAACTAGCTCTAATTGCTCAATAGTTGTTTTTAAACTGGTAATGGCTTTAATACGGGCATTATTAAGGTATTGATAATACGCTAACATCCGCTCAACTGTGGCAGGGTTTTGCTGGTTAAGCATCATCTTTGAATAGTCATGGTTACCGGCAAGGTAAGCGCTAGATAATTGTTTAGATAAGGTCTTTTGCTGCGTAACTCGCAGTGTATCTAAGTTGACTTTTTCAGCATCAAGTTCGCGAAGTTTAGTATTTACCGCAGACAGTGAGTTTTGGGTTTGATTAACTTTTTGAGCAGCATTAGAGATAGCTTGCTCATCTCGCTTTAACAACGAAATGAGCTTTTCTCGTTGACGACTGGTGTCCTTCAAAGAGCTTTGTTGTTGGTTAATCTGAGCCTGAATAGATTTCAGCTCTGATTGACGCTTACCAAGATCGGCACTTTGAACTGATGATGTCAGTATCACCAAGCCAGCAAACATGCTGGCTTTAAACAAAAGTCGTTTTTTCACGAGTGGCTAGTTACTCTTTGAGTTTAATGATTGAACGGCCGGTCATTTCCTGCGGCACTTCTTGTTCCATCAAGGTTAACATAGTCGGCGCAATATCGCTCAATCGTCCACCTGCATCAATGGTGGCTTCACGGCCTACATAAATGAAAGGTACCAACTCACTGGTATGGGCAGTATGAGCTTGACCCGTTTGTTCATTGGTCATTTGCTCAGCATTACCATGATCGGCAGTAATAATGCATTCGCCGCCGACTTTCGCTAGCGCCTCTACTACACGACCAATACAAGCATCGACTGCTTCACAGGCTTTAACCGCAGCATCAAATTTACCGGTATGACCGACCATGTCACCATTTGGATAATTACAAATAATCACGTCATAGTCAGTAGACTCAATGGCAGCAACTAATTTATCTGTGAGCTCGGTTGAGTTCATTTCAGGCTGCAAATCATAAGTTGCCACATCTGGCGACTTAATCAAGGTGCGATCTTCGCCTTCAAATGGCTCTTCTTTGCCGCCATTAAAAAAGAAGGTCACATGGGCATATTTTTCTGTTTCAGAAATACGCAGCTGTTTTTTACCCTGTTTTTGTAAGGTTTCACCTAAGGTATTGACCAGATCTGTTGATGGAAATGCCACCACAGCGTCAATGTCATTAGCATAGTTGGTTAGCATCACGAAGTTGATTGCAGGGGTAACTTCACGTGTAAAGCCAGCAAAATCGGTTTCGACAAAACAACGAGTGATTTCTCGGGCGCGGTCAGCGCGAAAGTTCATGAAGATTAACGCATCGCCATCAGCTAAGCTTGCGGCCTCACCTATGGTCGATGCAGCGACAAACTCATCGTTTTCATCACGTTCGTAAGCGGCGTCTAATGCCGCAACTGCGCTTGGGTAATTAAAGTCACCTTTACCTTGAGCAATTAAGTTGAACGCTTTTTCAACTCGATCCCAGCGGTTGTCGCGATCCATGGCGTAGTAACGACCAATCAATGAGGCTACCTTACCGTGACCCAAGCTTGCAAATAACTCATCAAAATGGATCAAAGAGTTTTTTGCGCTACGAGGTGGGGTATCACGACCATCTAAAAAGGCATGTAAATACACCTTAGTGGCACCGCGCTCAACCGCCATGCGGCACATGGCTTCAATGTGCTCTTCATGGCTGTGAACACCACCTGGCGACATTAAACCCATAATATGCACAGCGCCATTATTGGCGATAGCTTTATCGATTGAAGCGCACAGTGCCTCATTTTGATTAAACTCATTGTCAGCAATGGCTTTGCTAATGCGGGTAAGCTCTTGGTAAACAATACGGCCAGAACCAATATTGATATGACCCACTTCTGAGTTGCCCATTTGACCGTCAGGTAGGCCAACATCCATACCTGATCCGGAAATTAAACTGCTTGCATATTGGGCGGTTAACTTATCTAAAACTGGAGTTTTCGCATGAAAAACCGCATTTTTATGCGTATTTTCACGATGACCCCAGCCATCTAAGATAAGTAATGCCAGTGGACGTTTTGGTGTCGTCATGGGAGTACCTTTAAGTTTTAAAAGAAAAAGTTTTAAGAGAAAGCTAAAATTTTAATGGTATGGATATTACTTCTTTTTCAGCTCCTGAAAAAGAAATTTACCTTTGAAGAGCGGCTCAGTAGAGGCAATTTACGATGAATAGCTTGCCCAGTCACAATCCCGTGCAAGATGAATAAGGCTCAATAACAACACATTTAGTCAAAAACCTGTGAGCTATTGCCCTTAGGATAGTAAGCAAATGCAATGTTTCGTCGTTAAAGTGCTGCCCATGGCACAGTAGAGAAGATGATTAGGCTTGAATTTGCTGCATTATAAAGATGCAATCGGTATACTCTGTGGCTTATTAATTTTAGCCATTTTTAAAGTAGGCAGAGAAGATGCAAGAATATATCGAATTTTTTCAAGCTAACCCTGTATTAAGTATCGCATGGGTTGGTTTATTTGTTGCAGTTGTGGTGATGACCATTAAATCAGCAACCTCAAAAGTGAGCAACGTCAATACTCAAGAACTGACCATGCTAATGAACAAGCAAGGCGCTAAAGTTGTTGATGTGCGCTCTCAAGACGATTACCGCAAAGGTCACATCGTTGACGCTATTCATGTGCCATTAGCAGAAATCAAAAATAATAAAGCGACTGCCCTTGAAAAGTTTAAAACCAGTCCCATTATTACTGTATGTGCTGCTGGAATGACATCTTCGCAAGCTGCTCAACTTCTTGTCGCTCAAGGGTTTGAGAATGTTCATAACCTAAAAGGCGGTATGGGTGATTGGCAAGCGGCAAACTTACCTGTTGTTAAAGGTAAGAAGTAAGATAACAAACTGGTGAGACCCAATTTACCGGGATGGTCTAAAATGTTGTCTAACGGCCACATTTTAGCGACAAGCCCAAATTTACGATTAGCTTCGCAGAAGAGCTAAAAAACATTTGAAGGTAGGAAATCATGGCTGAAGTAGCAAACAACGAAGAGCAAGCACCACAATTCAACATCCAACGCGTTTACACAAAAGATGTGTCTTTTGAAACGCCAAACAGCCCAGAAGTTTTCCAAAAAGAATGGAATCCAGAAGTTAAGCTGGATCTTGATACTCGTAGCAACAAGCTATCTGATGATGTTTATGAAGTGATCCTTTCTCTAACTGTTACTGCACAAAATGGCGAGCAAACTGCTTTCTTATGTGAAGTTCAACAAGCGGGTATCTTCTCTATCACTGGCTTAACTGAGCAACAACTTGCTCACTCTTTAGGTGCTTACTGCCCTAACGTACTATTCCCATACGCACGTGAAACAGTAGGTAACTTAGTTTCTCGTGGTACTTTCCCACAGCTTAACCTTGCTCCAGTGAACTTTGATGCACTATTTGCACAATATGTTCAACAGCGTCAGCAAGAAGCTGCTGCAGCACCAGCTGCTGAAGAAGCAAACGCATAATATATGAATAACACTGCTGAAATTGCGGTTTTAGGGGCGGGGTCTTACGGCACCGCCCTTGCCATTTCTCTTGCAAGAAGTGGCCACAAGACCTTACTTTGGGGTCATGAGCCTGAGCACATGACCGCGTTAACTAACGATCGCGCCAATAATGCCTTTCTACCAGGGATTACCTTTCCTGATAGTCTTGAAATTGAAGCCGACTTAGCCACCGCACTTGCTGCCACTAAAAATGTATTGGTTGTGGTGCCAAGCCATGTGTTTGGTTTAGTACTGCAACAGGCCAAGCCTTTGCTACGAGATGATGCACGCATTGTCTGGGCGACAAAAGGTTTAGAGCCTGAAACAGGTCGATTACTGCAAGATGTTGCTCTTGAGCATCTTGGGGATAAATTTCCATTAGCAGTATTATCAGGCCCAACCTTTGCAAAAGAACTGGCTGCAGGTATGCCAACAGCAATTTCGGTAGCGGGCACCTGCCCAAGCTTCACTAATGATTTAGTGGAACTACTGCATAGCCCGAAACGTTTACGTGTTTACGCTAATGATGATTTTACCGGCTTACAATTAGGTGGCGCAGTTAAAAACGTTATCGCAATTGGCGCTGGCATGTCTGATGGCATTGGCTTTGGTGCCAATGCACGCACCGCATTAATCACTCGTGGTTTGGTTGAGCTAACCCGTTTAGGCGTTGCTTTAGGTGCTGATGCTAATACCTTTATGGGTATGGCAGGCCTTGGTGACTTAGTACTAACTTGTACCGATAACCAATCACGTAACCGTCGTTTTGGCTTGGCATTAGGTAAAGGCTGCGATGTCGATACTGCTCAAGACGAAATCGGTCAAGTGGTTGAAGGCTATCGCAACACCAAAGAAGTTTACACTTTAGCTAAACGTCTTAATGTTGAAATGCCTATCACTGAGCAAATTTACCAAGTGTTATATCAAGGTAAAAGCCCAACAGATGCCGCTAAAGAGCTACTGGGTCGAGACCAAAAGTCTGAAACCATTAGTGAATAGCTAAAGGCATTGTGTAAGTGTGAATGCGACTAAAAGGGTGCTAATATAGCGCCCTTTTTTGTGGCTTAAATATACCGCTTGCTAGCTGATTAACGCTGTCGAGTAGGCAGCGTAAACTGTCACAATAATCGCCCCCAATCATTTTAAAGAGAGTAAGCTTGTGAAACATCATGACGTGATCATTATTGGCGCTGGCGCAGCAGGACTCATGTGCGCCTCTACTGCTGGCTATCGAGGTCGTGATGTTCTAGTGCTAGATAATGCTAAGCAAGCAGGCCGTAAAATTCTCATCAGTGGCGGCGGTCGTTGTAACTTCACTAATCAAAAAGTGGAACCTCACAACTTCTTGTGTGGTAACAGCCACTTTGTAAAATCTGCCTTAGCACGTTACCGTTCAAGTGACTTTATCGAGTTAGTTGAGCGTCATGGCATTGAATATCACGAGCGTGATCATGGGCAGTTATTTTGTAATGACTCAGCTAAAGAAATTGTCAGCATGTTAATGACAGAGTGTGAATGGGCTGGCGCGCAAATACAGCTACGCACTGAGATTGTGTCGGTCACCAAAAATGATGCTGGGCAGTTTGCAGTCGTGACCTCAAACGGTGAGTTTAGTTGTGAGTCACTGGTGATTGCCACGGGCGGCTTATCAATGCCCAAACTTGGCGCATCACCTTACGGTTACAAGCTTGCAGAACAATTTGGACTAAAGGTGTTACCGACCACAGCAGGCTTAGTGCCGTTTACATGGCATACGGAGCAAAAAGCGCGTTTTGAGCCTCTGTCGGGCATTGCGGTGCCAACAACAATCACCGCGCAAGATGGCACTCAGTTTAGCGAAGCATTGTTATTTACCCATCGCGGCTTATCAGGCCCGGCAATTTTACAAATTTCAAATTACTGGCAAGCAGGCCAAAGTATTAGCATTAACCT
>NZ_JAUOSH010000058.1:0-7533 GCF_030548765.1 Shewanella sp. 3_MG-2023
TAAATGAATGTTGGTGTTGGCAACTCAAAATGAAAGGCGTTATGTTATAACTTCAAAATAATGGGTGGCTATGTATTAGGTTTGATAAGTCGACAGGCGAAAACTATGAACATCGCCGTGAGTGGGTAGATCAATTAACATTGCCACCCATTTTAATTGCTTCATCATCGCGAACCTTAATTAAAGCTTAATAGGAATTAATCTCATCTTGAATGGCGCAGGAGTCTACCATGAAGAATATTTCACATAGCGATCACGATCCCAATATCAATTGTTTATAATGATTCCTATGCAAGATTCAGCTTGATACGCAAAACAAAAACACACTATTAACTCAAAACCCAATCAAAAAACCACTTTCGCAAACAAGAAGCCAACTTTTGCAAACAAGAAACCAACAAAACCTCATTTAAAACATGTAAGCAGCACAATGATTGCTTAACAGCATCAAGTCCGACTGCAACAACAAACCTAAATAATGAAAAAATTAAGTGCTGAACGAACGTCGAATCGAATTAATCTACGACCAACAAAGCAGACATTATCCCAACTATTAGATGGACGGACTGAACAATTTAAACTCAGCATTGATTGATAATAACCTCCAAGTACATACCGAAAATCCAAACCCTGTAACTTCCCTCAATCACTTATTTCATTGAGGAGCATAAACATGACCTAGCAATAAATAGACAAATAACATCTGAGATAGTTGACAAAATGACCAATTTAAAAATAACATAACATCATATGTTTATTTAGATACAATGTTTAAGTGGTTGAATAAATGAAAGGTCTCCAAGTGGCTATATATACAAAAATAAATCTCAAAGTCGTGATATCGATACTTTGGGGGTGCTGTTGTTTATCCTCTGTTGTTGTAGCAAATACCTTCGATTCTAGTATTAAACCTACAGGTTTAAATAAGAGCGATCTTAGCCAACCTAATGTTGTATTCATCGCAATTGATGATTTGAAAGCGGGATCAGGCGCAATTACTCCAAACATTGATGCAATAGCAAAGGGAGGAGTCCGATTTACTCAAGCATATGCACAGCAAGCAATATGCGGTCCTTCAAGAGCAAGTGTACTAACAGGAACGCGCCCTGATACCACAGGGGTAATTCATAACTACATTAAATTTCGTGATAAATATCCTGATATCATTACTTTGCCCCAGCACTTTAGTGCCCACGGATATAATACAAGTTACGTTGGTAAAATTTTTCATCATGGTGATAAAGATGACAAACTTTCTTGGAATTGGCCTGCGGTTCAAACCATTCCAAATCAAATAGCAAAACCTAGACGCTACGCATTGAGCATTAACCAACAGCAGCAAATAGCCAATAAAAAAATTATGAAACTGCGTTATGGCGAGCAAGCCAAGTTTGGGCTTGGAAGTGGACCAGCATTTGAAAAGGCAAAAGTTGCGGATACCGCATATAAAGACGGTTACAATGCTCAGTTAGCTATTTTGACTATTCAAGAATTAACAGAACAATCACATAAACCATTTTTTTTCGGCTTTGGTTTGAATAAACCACACCTTCCATGGGTTGCTCCACAAAAATATTGGGACTTATATCAAAATCATGATATTGAATTAACTACGCTAAGAGCGCCTCCGAAGAATGGCGCTAGCGTAGGACTGCACTCTTCCTTTGAGCTAAGAACTTTTTCTAACATCCCCAAAAAAGGTCCTATTAATGACACATTAGCTATTGAACTGAAACATGCTTACCTTGCATCGGTGAGTTACGTTGATGCACAAATAGGTAAGCTAATTAGAGCTTTAGAATCTCAAAACATCATGCAAAACACCATAATTGTCTTGTGGAGCGATCATGGATATCACATAGGTGAAATGGGAATTTGGGGTAAGGCCAGTAACTATGAAACAGCAACGCGTGTTCCGTTAATAATATCTACCCCTGAGACCAGAAAAAATCCGAAATCAGTCACTTCACAAGCATTAGTTGAATTAGTGGATCTTTATCCAACATTAACAGAGCTTGCAGGTTTTTCAGCCCCCGTTATCACCCAAGGAAAAAGTATGGTGCCTTTACTGGAAAACCCTAATCAAATTTGGAAACAAGCCGCTTTCAGCCAATTTCCAACACCTGCACTACGTGAATGGGGAGCATACCCTTTACGAAAAGGCATGCGAGAAACCTATTTCGGACCATTATTACAACAAGTAGAAACTCAAATTCAGCATCAATTCAAACACAACCAACATGCTACTAAAATAAATGAGTGGAATAGAGAGCTTTTTGAGAAATTCCTTATGGGGTATGCCATGCGTACCTCTCAATATCGCATTATCGCTTGGAAAGACCACAGAGATCCGCAGCTGAGTCCACTTTTTGTAGAAGTGTTTGATCATCATCAAGACCCTCATGAAACAGTCAATATTGCAGAGTTAAAACCAGATTTAACAACAGCTCTGTTGGCTCAATTGAAGGAAACCTGGCCGAATAGCTCTGTCTCATCTATTGAACAAAATAAGGGACGCATCAATTCAGTAGATACTATTAATAAAGATCATTAAACAGCCTAGATAATCGCTTCTATTGTATTACACCTTTAACTAGCTGGTTTCACTGAGTGATTTTGAATTCAATTGTTAACAAGGAAGAACTAAAACATGAAAAGAAGAAGCTTTTTTAAAGCTGCAGCTCTAGCATCTGTATTTCCAGCAAGTGCTAGCCAAATGGCTATTGGTATCGGCTCTGCTGATAAAAATAAAAACTCAAATACAAATACACCACTCTCCGATGGGTCCAAAAGTCAATTCAATCAACAAGACCGCACTAAAGACAAATGGCTAAACTTAGGTACGAATAACAATACAGATTTAAATCGGCCCAGTCGAAATGTCAGCCTTAGTGCTGATATTGTTGTCATCGGCGGTGGCGCCGCTGGTATATGTGCAGCCGTCTCTGCAGCAAGATTAGGCTCTAAGGTGGTACTGGTACAAGATAGGCCTGTTTTAGGGGGCAATGCTTCAAGTGAAATGCGTGTGCACTTAAATGGCGTCAACCGTTTAAACTCAGGCCTTGCAGAGCGTGAAACTGGTATCATTGAAGAAATATTATTGCATAATCGTTTCGAAAACCCACAAGAATCATTTCCTGTTTGGGACCATGTTTTGTATGACTTTGTCATACGAGAACCTAACATTGAATTGATGTTAAACACCCAAGCTATAGCAAGTATCGTCAAGGATAACCAAATTCAGCAGGTTCGATGCTGGCAACTCACAACGGAAACTGAATATTTAATTAGCGCACAATATTTTATCGACTGCTCAGGCGATGGACTTATGGCCGCTACTGCTGGCGCAGAATATCGAACTGGACGTGAAGGAAAATCTGAGTTTAATGAACAATTTGCCCCAGATGTTGCAGATGGGTGGCAAATGGGCGCATCATTACTAATGTCTGCGAAAGACATGGGCCGTGAAACCCCCTACACCGCGCCTTCATGGGCGATCAAATTTGATGCTAAAAATGCCCATAAGCGCCGAAAATTTGCAGCTTACGATGAAGGTATTTGGTGGGTTGAAGTCGGTAGTGAATATGACATTGTTGGTGAGCAAGAGATTAATCGACACAAATTAATGGGTTACCTTCATGGTGTTTGGGATCATATTAAAAATTCTGGTCAATTCCCTGAATCAGCAAACCTCGCTCTAGATTGGGTGGGTTCATTGCCATCAAGGCGTGAATCTCGGCGCTTTATAGGAGACTATATACATAATGAACGAGACTTAATTGAACTACGACACTTTGAGGATGCTGTTGCATTTGGCGGTTGGGGAATTGATGAGCACAATCCAGGAGGTATGGATAACATCCACATGGCACCTACTATCTTTCATGCTCACTTTGATGAAGTCTACCAAATTCCTTTTAGAAGCTTATATTCACGAACAATAACTAACTTATTATTTGCAGGAAGAAACATCAGTCAAACTCATATCGCACTTGCCTCTTCTCGTATCATGGCAACTTGTGCCCTTATGGGCCAAGCTGTGGGTACCGCTGCAAATTTATGTCAAAAGTTGAACGTAAGCCCAAGGCAGTTAGGGAAGAGTCATATCAATGAATTACAAGAGCAATTATTACGTGATGATGTCTTTATTCCGAAAAGGCCAGCAAAAGCACCGAATGATCTAGCACGTAAAAGTACTTTATTTGCTTCAAGTACCTTGTCTGGAGATATCAGTCTCCTATTAAATGGCATTTCACGAGATATAGACAATAAAATCAATCACTGGCAATCTCGAAATTTGCCAGCCAATATACAATTGGAATGGCCTAAGCCTGTTGGTATATCAACAGTTGAAATAAAATGTGACACCAATGTGAAACGCAATATCATGATGCGTAAAGATTCCAAGAATGACCAATACTTTAGTAATAGCGTGCCTGATGAAATGGTTAAAGATTTAAAGCTTCAAGCTAGAGTTAAAGGTCAATGGATTGATGTTGCTAGCATTAAACAAAATCGAACACGCTTAATTAAAGTCAACTTCCCATCCGTTAATGCTACAGCGTTAAAACTAGAGATACTTTCAACATACGGTAAACCAACAGTAAAACTTTTTGAAATAAGAGCTTATAGCTAATGTCTATTTTAAGGCGAGTATCTATTTTATTGTTAACTATATTTTTAACGGCTTGTAGTAAACCTGAGCCGTTAATCAGTATTTCGGTAAACTTTACTCACCCAGGTAGCAAAACGAGCGTAGCGGAAAGTAACATATTATATGTCTCATCAGAATCAATTCGCAGCTCAGATTTGAGCAAAAGCTTTTCAGGCTTACCAGAAGAGTTAACTCGTAACTATTCGATGAATGTCATATCCGTTTTTTGCGGCGAAGATCTTTGCAAGACAGATCTTGTGACTTTACATTGGGATGCAATAGGTCAATTCACCCATTACACTATGGCCGATAACCTCAAACTGGAAAAAGGCCAAGCACAGGATTTTGAGCCGCAAGATTACGTAAAGTTAACAAGTATCTTATCGAATAAGCAATCAGGCTTAGCAGATTTAAAAGCCAGTGAACTGATCAATAAGACAAGTAGCGGGTCAGCGCCTACTGTCGGCGCAGATGCTGTTACAGGCGCTACTGTAGCCATTAACAAACAAGATTATATTGAAGGGGCAATTTGGACTTGTTATACACTTTGGCATTTTGCTCAAGGTGAACTAGTCAGCATTGTCGCCAATATTACAGGCAGTGAACTTAACCAGTTGGAACTGCTGAACTTACTCAAACATGAAAAAAATGAGTTACAGCAATTTGCCATTTCACAGCTAGCCTACCAGCAATATCAAGATAACAAAACAATCGCAGCAGTCACTGAATTTGCTTTAACAAACCAGTCAGGTTTTGAAAATGACATCATCGCGTTCTCCAAGAATTTAGCAATGCCGCAGTACCAGAAAATGGTTACAGAACTCACTTTATATGGCAGTCACTCTCTCAGATTGAGAATATTGCAATCTCTACTAGAATCAGAGGAAATAATTAAACTAAATAGCACGTTAATATTAGCATTAGCGAAACAAATATCCGCTTGGCAAGACCCACAATCTTTACATAGCTTTCTGCAGTTATTGCAGAAGCAAAATAATCAGAGTCCACAGCTGATTCAAGCATTGATTCCCTCATTACAACAAGCAGATTTTATCAGTGCAAGAAACGTGTATTATTATCTAATTAATCATGTGACTCATACTCAGCATCAACAAAAGTTGACTTTATTTCAGCAATTACATGCTGAGAAACTATAGTCATAAATCATACTTGCACTAAAAGCTTATTCCGCTAATCTTCCAAACTCAATCAAGAATGAATCATGCTAACTTTCGCTTCCAATAATTGCACTTGATTCAAGTTCACTTAAATTATGAACATCTAGCAATTCTTGTTCTGTTAACACACCACCGCCTAACGAGCGATAAAGGGTAATCATTGATAACAAGCGGTCACGCCTCACTTGGCTTAGGGTCAACTCGGCATTAAATAAACTTCGCTGGGCATCCATTAAATCTAAAGAACTAGAAACACCATTTCGATATCTCAGCATGGCTAAACGAGTATATTCTTTTGAAGCTGCGACTAAATCTTGCTGTGCCTCGATAGCGAGTTCTGAGCGCCTGAAACTATTCATCGCATCATTCACTTCAAAATAGGCACTTAGTACCGTACTGCGATAGGCAAGATTTGCCTGTTTATATTCTTGTTGCGCAATCTCGTATTGAGCTGAAATACTACCAGCATTAAATATAGGCGCAGTAATACCACCAAGCAGCGACCATGTTAGTCCTTGGCTATCAAAAATGCTGCTGAGGTCATCTGTTTCAGTGCCGTAACTGCCGCTAATGGTAAATTGTGGGAAAAATGCAGTCTTAGCCACACCCACATTCGCATTCGCTGCAATCAATGCTTGTTCCGCTGCTTTTACATCTGGCCGTTGAGATAACATTTGCGATGGCACGCCGACCACAAAGCTATTGGGAAATAACGTTATATCTTCAAGTAGCTCATCACCTGTTTTAGCTTCTAACGGATAATTAAATTCCCCAAGTAATATTTTTAGCTGGTTAGATTTGGCTTTCCTTTCAAAATCTAAATCTGGCAAGGTCACTTTCGCGCTTTGATATTCGACTTCAGCTTGGCGTACTTGTAAGCCTGAAATCACCCCGTTCTTTTTGCGCAAACGCGATAAGTCACGCTCTTTTAAACGAATCTCAACAGTATTTAATGCAATTTGATAACGCTGCTCGATATCAAGCCACTCGTAATATCGACTAGCGACATCACTTATCAAACTAATAACTGCAAGGTTTAACGCATCTTGTGCTGACAAAAAGTTTGCGTACTCAGCTTCACTTCGACGTCTATTCGCTCCCCAAATATCTAATTCCCACGAAACCGTGCCATCAAGATTAAACTCATTGCCATGCTCAGGATCTGTGCTAGTAATCGCACTATCAATAGTGCGCTCAGCGCCTGCTTCAAGCCCTAGTGATGGATATAGGGCAGCGCCTGTTACTGTAACCTTTGAACGAGCGGCAATTAAACGCGAACGAACTGATTCGAGATCTAAATTTTGCGATAACGCATGCGAGATAAGTATTTGTAAGTCTGGGTCTAAATAAAACGATTTCCATTTCGATAAACCAAGATTCGTCTGTGGCTCTTGGGCTAAATCATCGTGATACTGGGCAGGCAGCTCCATCTCAGGGCGTTGATAATCAGGCCCCATCGCACAGCTTGTTAGCAGTATGCTTAAACCAAGTGGAACAAAGGATCTAGCTGGTTTCTGAACAAGACCGTTTTGAACAAATATTTTTTGCACAAGTAATTTAAACACTGTCAGCCCCCTTTACATCAGTAAGCTTGTCAAATTAACAAGGCCACCCATTCTCAAATTAACAAGGCCACCCATTCTAGTTGGCTAAATGTTAAACACTCTACTAGGCTTTAGTTATTACTTAATTTTCGGTAAT
>NZ_JAUOSH010000059.1:0-6245 GCF_030548765.1 Shewanella sp. 3_MG-2023
ATGGCATCAGATGGGGTTAACATGCCATCGTTGTGCCACAGACTGCTTTCTACATCACCGGCTTTATAGGTTTTAATCGCATCATAATCGAGGCTAAATTCATACAAGCCTGCTTTACCGCCAGACAAGTGAGCAAAACCATTATCCATGCCTAACTGATGGGCTTGAATTCGGGCTTGATAACCAGACTCACTGCTAAAGCGCACATCACCACTGACTGCAGCAATGCGGCCATCTTTGGCTGTGCCTAGCGCATTACCTGCGTGAATATCACTGATGTCGTTATACCCGGCAGCAACACTCACTTCACCGCTATAACCGACGACGTTAGTGCAGCGTTTACATTCATATTTGTGGGTATCAACCGCGGTGGTATTGGCGTTGCCAACCCCGAAGTTAGCTGCCATGCCAGAGGTCGATACCGCCAGCAGTGACAGGGTAATAAGATTCAATTTAAATGACATAATCTTGCTCTCCATTAGCGTTGCAGCAGACTGCCAGCTGGGTGATTAGAACCATGAATTTGGTTGTGACAGTTAAGGCAGCTTTTTCCACCACCAAAGGCATCCATCCCCGGCTCAGGTACCACGCGAGAGGCGTGCCCATCGGGTGCATGACATTGCTGACATAACTGCGGTGCGCGGCTATCAAGCATATTGTCGTTGACGCTGCCGTGGGGGTTATGACATGAGACGCAGCTTTCGGTGACTGGCGCGTGTTCCCATAGGAAGGGACCACGTTTTTCAGCGTGACAGCTATAACAGGTATCGTTAACGGTTGGCTTAATCAGGGCACTTTCACTCATTGAACCGTGGGGAGCATGACAATCAATACAGGTCATTTGGTCCCATTTCATTGGGTGCGATGAGCGCTTGTTCATGTCGGCCTTTTCTTGGGTGTGACATGAAGTACAGGTGTCATTCACCGACAGCTTATCTAACGCGGGGTCAGTAGCGGCATGAATGGTGTGACAATCGGCACAGGCAATTTCTTCTAGGTTATGGGTGCTGGTATGCCATGCCATTTGCTCAGGGTCGTTATGACAGCCTTGGCAAACGGTATTTTGGGTTGGGGCAGACAATTTGCTGTCTTTACCAAAAGCAATCATCGGCTCTTTACCGCCGCGATTATGCTGGCCTTGTGGGCCATGACAGGCTTCGCACTGTAACCCTGCCATCGGTGATTGACTGTTATTACCTTGGCCGTGTGCGCCATCAAATAACGCCATGACGGTTTCATTTTTACGGTGACAGGTTAGGCAGTTGTCAGCGCCTTTAGGGGAATAATTTCCTTCAGCGAACTTCTCAACTAACTGTTGTTCTAATTGTGTTGAACTGAGGTCATCCCATGGGGTGGCATTAGCGCTGGTATGGGGAATTAATATTGAAGAAGCGCCAATTATTAATGCAAGGATCATTTTTTTCATAAATGTCATTCCCTTAAATTATTAAATAAGTCATTAGGTGTTTTATATGGGCGCTATTTTAGGTGAGATATTAACGATTATTCATTTGTTAAACATTGATGGTTTAATTTTGTGGAGTTCAGCAAGAAAGAGATTTAAATGTGATTTGTAGTGGGTTTTAGTTGGTAATAGTTTTCATTTGTAGTTAAAGCAATTTTTTTGATTTAATACCCACAATCAGGTGCTTAACTTATGTCTTAAAAAAAAGTAGTTTCTTTATAGTTTGAGCTTTGTGTTGATCTTGTTATCTTCAAATGTTTATTTAGCAATCAAAGATGTAAGATCTGGTTCACAATTTAAAACTCACCATTAATATGCAGGTTTTAAAATATTGAGTTAGTTATGGTTGAAGAATTTAAATACGGAATTATTTTATATTTTTTGCGGATTACTAGATGAGTTCAGGAGCTTTTATCTTAGGTATGCTACTTCGTTTACTATAAAAGTGGTTGAAGAAATGGGGATGTCACGTAAAACATTAATTAATAATGTTAAATATAAAAAAGTGCGTAGATTATTAGAAATGAATCATGGCAATAGTAAGCTGACCGCGTGTGATTGTGGTTTTACCGATCAGGGCAGATTAACTAAAATCTTTAATCAAACCATGGGGGTTTCTCCAAATGAATTCTTGCTTACTAAATAATACCTTAGCGGCGATGAGTGACTGGTGAATCCGTTAGTTATTCACCAGTGGAGCCGCATTTGCTACAGTCCTAATCACTTCAACTAATATCGCTTACCCATGTTGCCCTTGGGTTTATTAGTCGAGGAGGTTATTGGCTGTCCACCTAAAAGCATATTGGGGGAGGTAATGTGTGCTGAAGGCAATGAAGAGATATTTACTTCAGTGCCGTATTTGCTTCTTAACTCATGGATCAAGCCGAAGTCTAATGCGCCTTTTGGACAGGCATCGACGCACAAAGGTAGGCTCTGTTGCTCGATTAGCTCGAAGCAACCGTCGCACTTCACCATCACTTTACGTGTTGGGTCGAGTTGGGGCGCTTCATAAGGGCAAGCACGGGCGCAAGAACCGCATCCAACACATGTCTCTTGAGCAACATGAACTAAGCCATCTTTGGCACGTTTATGCATCGCCCCTGTTGGGCAGGCCAATACGCATACTGGTTCGCTACAATGGTTGCAGGATACTGATAAATAATAGGTCGAGATATTGGGTTGTTTTGATAATGCCGTAGGAATGCGTTCATCGCCATATTTATAGACCCGTCGAGTGCTGACGGATTTTTCCACATCAAATTTTTTATTACACACGCGATGACATTTTCTACAGCCAACACATTTACGTGTATCAAAATAGAATCCATATTGGGTAATTTCTGCAGTCATAGGCTTGTTGATAATACCAGTTATAGCGCGGATAAAGAGTAATTAACGTGATGCTGTATTAGCTATGCTACATGGAAATGTGGTGATTTTTTGGGTTTTATTCTATGACCCTACTTAGGTCACATTAAATACGATTATTTATGCTAAAAAAGCTAGCCAAGTATCAATATACTTGGCTAGCTAATTGGCTTTATGACGTCTTAAACTTCAGAGAAGTTGACGATTTCACCATCACGACCGCCATTCACATTCGCTTTAATAATCAAGTTCGGCGATGTAATGCTTTCTGGTGGTAAAGGTGCAATGTGGCCATCACCATTACCATATTTAGCGCGGAGGTTGTCCATGGTGTCAAAGTCCATTGCACGTAACGGGCAAGAGTCGATACATATTGGATTTTTGCCTTCAGCTAGACGCTCATAACAGCCATCACACTTGGTCATCACTTTGCGCTCAAGATCTAGTTGCGGAGCATCATAAGGACATGATCTTGCGCAGCTATTACAACCAATGCATAAATCGGTAGCAACATGCACTAAGCCATCTTCACGGCGTTTATGCATTGCACCGGTTGGACAAGCTTTAACACAAACAGGCTCAGAGCAATGATTACAGCCTATTGAGGTGTAATAAGTAAATACGTTTTGCTCTAGACTACCGTTTTGATTTTCAACCCATTGTCCGCCGCCATATTCATATACACGGCGCCAGTTAACACCGACAGGTAAATCTTTTCTATCTTTACAAGACACTTGGCACGCTTTGCAACCAGTACACTTAGCTGTGTCGATATAAAAACCATATTGGATATTAGTGGTCATTGTTATTTACTCCATTAAGCTGTTGCAATTTGTACACGGTTGGTATGTTGTGGGTTACCTTTAGTCACCGGAGTTGGGTGATACTTAGTTAACGTATTAATGCAGCCCCCAATATCGATGATGTGACCTGAGTTACCAATACGGCCTGCAGGATCTGGGGTATACCAAGCGCCTTGACCAACCATTGCCACACCTGGTGCCACACGTGGTGTGACACGAACAGGTAATTCAATTGTGCCGCGATCATTCCATACTTGTGCTTTTGCCCCTTGGGTAATACCTCTGGCATTGGCATCTTTTGGGTTCATCCATACTGCATCTTCAACCGCTTCACGTAACCAAGGTACGTTGTGGTAGCTTGAGTGAGTACGGCCTTTAGTATGGAAACCACATAGCTGTAATGGGTAATCTTTCGCTGCTTCTTCATCTTCGAAGCCATCCCATGTCACTACATATTTTGGTAGCGGAGTAATTTCATCGCCATCAAGTAAGGTCCAAGTAGCGGCTTTTTTAGCTAAAGACACTGAGTAGATTTCAATTTTGCCACTGATGGTAGGTCTTGGAGCAGCTGCAGGATTGGCTACATAGTCTTTTAAGGCAACAACAGTGTTAGTCATATATTTTCTGAATAAGCCCACTTCTTGCGCTTCGCCATAGGTGGCTGGCATATCAACATCAGTATTTGCAGCGCGGGTACCAGCGTAAATATCTTCACACCAATCACGGCCTGTTTTACCTTCAGTATATTCGCCGCCTTTACCCATTTTGTCTGCAATACCAGCACAGATGTCATACATTGATTTTGCATCACCTAGCGGGTTAAGCGATGAACTCATCATGGTTGCATAAGCCATTTGACCTGATGCATAGCTGTCATCGGCAAGATCTTCTGACTCAAGCCAAGTGGTATCAGGCAGAATAATATCGGCGTATCGAGCTGAAGGCGTCATCCAGCAATCACAAACAACAATCAGCTCACATTTACTCTCATCAGCGAGGATTTCAGCGGTGCCGTTACTATCAGAGTGTTGGTTGATCAAGATGTTACTTGAAGTATTAATGATCACTTTGATGTTGCTGTTTAACTTGGCACTGTTGTTGTCTTCGATTTCATTTAAGGCGTTGCTAGCGTAACGAACGCCGTCAGTGGTGCCAGTAAATTCTTCACCACGGACAATGGCATCAGACCAAGAGAAACAAGGAATGGTAATATCAACTGGGTTGTTACCAGCTGGCAAACCACCACCAAGTGGGAACTGGTTGCTTGATGGCATGGCACCGGTGCTAACACCCGCTTGGCCGAGTTTACCCGTCATAATAGAAAGCATATAAACTGCGCGAGTATTTTGGTCACCGTTAGCATGACGGCTGACACCTGCGCCGGCAGAGATGTATGGAGCTTTAGCATTCATTAACTTGGTTGCAAGTTCACGAATGTTGTCAGCGGTAACACCACAAATCTTTTCAGCCCACTCAGGGGTGCGAGCGCCTTGTCCAAGGTATTTACCCATACCCATGATGTAGTCATGGTAGTTGTCTTCAGGATTAATATATTGTGCGTGCTCACGCTTGTTTTGGTCTTGTTCAACTTCTAGTTCGGCTTTTAGTCGCTCAAGTGACGCTTTGCTATAACCAACACAATGGCTTTCTAAGAAAGCTGCAGAGTTATCGTTAACCCAGCCAGTATCAATCATGTGGTGAATAACGGCTTCAGCAAGCGCTGCATCAGTACCTGGACGAACAGCTAACCACTTGTGTTCATTACCACGCATTGAGTCGGTATAGCGCGGCTCAACCATATACACTTCGATACTATGTTTGTTATTTTCAAGCGCTTTAATGAAGTCATAGCCTTCACCAGAACCTGATTGACGAATTTCGTTTGGATTAAAACCAAAACCAATGAATAAATCACTGTTTTCGATTTCAGCCAAACTTGAACCACCAATCGAGTCCCATTTGTCGCCATAAGTGGCCATTGCCGCCATGTAAACTTGCGACCATGAATAATCCCAATGATGGTTTAAGAATCCACCATTTAGGTTAAGTAATCGACCCCAAGTGGCAGCATTGTTTGCAAAACCGTAGTAGGCGCCAGTTCCATAGTTAAAGTAGATTGACTCGTTGCCATGTGTACTTGCTGTTTCTTGTAGTTTCGCTGCAATTTCTGCGTAAGCATCGTCCCATGAGATAGGTACAAACTTACCTTCGCCACGTTTGCCAATACGCTTCATTGGGGTTTTTAAACGATCCGGCGCATAGGTGCGTTGCTTTAAAGAGCGGCCACGGGCGCAGGCACGGATTTGGTGGTTAACCCCGTATTCGTCAGTGGTTTCGTGATCAGCTTCAATGCGGGTAATGACTCCATCACGGCTAAATACTTTAATTGGGCAGTTTGAGCCACAGTTAACCAAGCAGGCAGACCAATTCATTTGCTCATCAGCCACAGGTGGCGGAGTTGGGGTGACATTGGCATCATCTGAACTGGTTTTACAACCGGTTACCGTTGCTGCACAGCCAAGTGCTGCACTCGCTTTTAAAAAACTTCTACGTTCCATTGATATATCCTCTCGTAGCATTAACGATGCGTCTTAGCGCAATTGGTAGGT
>NZ_JAUOSH010000006.1:0-175319 GCF_030548765.1 Shewanella sp. 3_MG-2023
ATGTTCACAAACTCTTCATCACAGTGACTGAATATCGAATGACATTATCGCTAACCGAATTATGTTTTACCCGGTTTCATTGTTCATCATCATCCTCCATTTAGGGCATTGTTAATACGCTAGCGCATTATTAGCAAAACCCGCAAAGTAATACTTCTGGCAGCCCACTGGGTTGCCATTTTTTTTGCGCCAAGTTTATTTTCTTTGATTAGAGCTATGAGCAAAAGCTGGAACAAGCTGACTGATTAAACCGCTAAATTGCAGTAATAAAATCCAATCAAACCAGCTAGCCAAAAAAACTTTAAAATAATTTACCGCGGTAATGAACTTTTTTGAAATGAGGCACTCTGAGTAACTGTAGCAACGAGGTAATGTGCTTTTAAGGCGATGTTCACGAACTCTTCATCACAGTGACTGAATATCGAATGACATTATCGCTAACCGAATTATGTTTTACCCGGTTTCATTGTTCATCATCATCCCCCATTTAGGGCATTGTTAATACGCTAGCGCATTATTAGCAAAACCCGCAAAGTAATACTTCTGGCAACCCATTGGGTTGCCATTTTTTTAGCCATTGTTAATCAATAGCGCCGAGCTTCAAAGCTGCTGCATCAGTGCATCAAGTTGTACTTGCAGTGAAGGATGATAACCTGCCCTTGCCTGCTGAAATATCGCTAAAGCCTGTTGCTCATACCCGGCAATTAATAACTCGTTATAAAGCGGCTTAACAAACTTTGCTCGGCCAATATGACCTAAAAAGGCTGCAACCTTTGGCAGCACTATCTCATAGTTATTGCGGATGGCTACACTGTACCAGTCGCAGGCAAGCTCAGCATTTTGTGAACCCGAGAAGCCAAACACGCTATCAAGATCGGTAAGTTGTAGCTGCGTGAGTTGCAGCGGTAGCTGTTTGATAAAATACTGCCAATGATGCACTCGCCAACCAGCCACATTCAATTTAGCCGCACTGTCGCCCAGCTTTAATTGCTGCAATGCCAAATCCACTTTATCTAAGCTTGTGGATGTCGGCCCAACAAACCATTGGGGTAATCCTTCACCGTATACCCAAGTCATCAACTCTGATTCACTGATGGCCTCGGGATACTGCACAAGCAAGGTTTGCTTGGCATATTCAATAAAGGTTTCAGTGGTAATAGCTTGAAACTTAAAATGCTGCACATAATCAAATAAGAATTGATCAAAATCGTTACGGCCTAAGCGCGCTTCAAGTTCATGGACAAACATTGATGCCTTGTCATAGGTAAAGCGATTAAAAGCGTCATTGGCATCTTCTTGCTGCACATTAGCCGGCAATGTTTGCGCAGCTAATGGCATGGAGATCATTTCTTCTTTAAGGCGGCCAAACTCAATAACCCACTCAAGCTCCGCTTGCTCTTTGCCATAGATTTTTTCCACTAAACGATTAGTAAAGTAAGTGGTAAAGCCTTCATTGAGCCATAAATCTCGCCATGTGGCATTGCTGACTAAGTTGCCCGTCCATGAGTGAGCTAACTCATGGGCTACGGTAGACACTAAGCTTTTATCGCCCGCTATCAAGGTAGGAGTAATAAAAGCCAGTCGTGGATTTTCCATGCCACCAAAGGGAAAGCTCGGCGGTAACACTATCATGTCATAGCGATCCCATGGATATGGGCCAAGCAAGGACTCAGCCGCTAATATCATCTCCTCGGTATCTTCAAACTCAGCCAACGCTTTGGCTAGCATCGCAGGTTCGGTATAAATACCGCAGCGGTCACTAATGGCCCCGTAAGCTAAATCTCCTACTGCCAGTGCTAGTAAATGGGTCGGAATGGGCTTTTCCATCTCAAACTGGAACACGCCATCAGCGGGCATAATGTCACTATTTGCCGCGCTCATCACTGCCCGTAAACCGTTATTGACCTTAACGGCAGCTGAAAAAGTAATACGCGCTTTGGGAGTATCTTGCAAAGGGATCCAACTGCGGGCATTAACCGGTTGAGATTGGCTAAAAAGATAAGGGACTTGTTTACCTAAGGTTTGCTCAGGTGTCAGCCATTGCAGCCCTTGCGCTTTTGGTGAGGTGCGATAACTAATAATCACTTGGTTGATGTCATCACCCACTGCAATAACAATCTTTTCGCCTTGTCGCTCATTGATATGCTCAATACTAAATTCAAGCAAGCGACCACTATTATCGGTAATGGTATCGATAATCAAATCCCGGCCATCTAGCACTAATTCATTACAGTCTTCACAGCGATTAAATTGCAGTGTCGCTTGAGCGACTAATTGCTGCTTATCAAAATCAACATCTAAGTTTAACTGTAAATGATGCACTTTTATCTGATCAGTATTTGCCACTGAATGATAATCACGATTATTGTCCCAAAGCTTGCGCATTTTGATATCCATTACTCCAAAAGTTCTAATGAGTACTGTATACCAATGGCCGCTTTTCATCGAGTATCACTGTGTATCTAGTAAACTTAACGCTCACTATTTGAAATAAAAAAGCCTCTTAAAAAGAGGCTTTTTATAAAGAAGCAGTTTAGCTTACAGCTTAATACCTGCTTTTTGTAAATCTTTTGCTACAACACTACGTGGTAGTGGTACATAGCCATCTTTCTCAACAACTTGCTGACCTTGAAGAGATAACACGTAACGGATGAACTCACGATCCATTGGTGATAAATCTTTGTTAGGGTGCTTGTTGATGTAAACATATAAGTAGCGTGATAATGGGTAAGTACCATTAGCAGCATTTGCCGCCGTTGCATCAATAAATTTAGTGCCTTTCTTAGAAATAGCGACTGCTTTTACGCCAGCAGTTTTATAACCGATACCAGAATATCCGATAGCGTTAAGACCTTGAGATACTGATTGAACCACTGATGCTGAACCTGGTTGCTCGTTTACGTTTGCTCTAAAGTCACCTTTACATAAGGCTTTCTTTTTGAAGTAACCGTAAGTACCTGAAACTGAGTTACGGCCATATAATTGCACGTCTTTCTTAGCCCAGTTACCTTCAAGACCCACATCGCCCCAACGCGTTACATCATCACCGCCACACTTTTTAGTCGATGAGAAAATTGAGTCGATTTGCTCGATGCTTAGCCCTTCAATTGGGTTATCTTTATGCACAAATACCGCTAATGCATCAATGGCTACACGAATAGCTGTCGGCGCATAACCGTAATGCTTTTCAAATGCTTCAATTTCGTTTGGCTTCATTTGACGGCTCATTGGGCCGAACTGAGAAGTACCTTCAGTTAATGCTGGTGGCGCAGTAGAAGAACCGGCAGCTTGAATTTGGATATTTACGTTAGGGTAAATGTGTTTAAAATCTTCAGCCCATAAGGTCATCATGTTGGCTAATGTATCTGAACCCACTGATGACAAGTTACCTGAAACACCACTGGTTTTTTCGTACACAGGTAATGTTTTATCAATGGCTGCCATAGATGTAGCTGAAAATACACCAGCTGCAGAAAAGGCGATAGCGCCAACTAGCTGTTTAAGTTTCATTTTTGTGCTCCGGTATTATAAGCGTTGTTATTTAAGACAGGCTCAGTATCAATGACGATGATGACAAGTCTATGACGCTAATGTGACAGCAGTATGACAATTAACACTTTTAACAATCACACCAAACACGTTCCAAAGCTAATTAATGGCAACCTTAAGCAGTTAAAAATCATGATATTAGCTGAAAATCAGTTTATTTAAATTGCTTAATACAGCTAATTTTGACTATGAGTTATTTATTAAGCCTGCAGTTTTTACCTAACAAGTTAGGCTTTGTTGCAATAAAGACCAGCAAATAGTTTACAGACGCATCCGCAAGACCTTATAAAACCCGCTTCATGTAAGTTATTTGATACTGACCATTTTAAAGAAGCATTATTGTGGCTTAAAGAATCGGTTATTATGAACAATTCAAAGTCGTGATACCTAGTCCGCACCCAAATTAGACTGTTGATGCCTTTTTTGTATTTCCAAACTCCGTTTGGATTAACGTCGTGGGTTTTCCACCCACACCCAACCAAAAGGGTATCAACAGCATTACCCTCCATACTCTTTATTAATGAATTAGGCCCCGCCGCCCCTAACGAAAAATGCTGAAAAGCGCATGATTTTCGATGGGGATTTATCCAGCTTTTAACTTCGTTTGTTGCTAACTTCGGCCCCTGTTTATTATAAAGAGTGAAAATGCTAACGCTTCCGATGGTGAGTCTGAAGTAAATGGATTTACAAATGTCACGGTGGCATGGATGCTAAGGAGTGATCCTGCACCTCGAAAGCTATGCTCACATCCATGTGAGCATCACGCTATTTTCTTCAACGTCCTCAATTCAAATTGAGTTTTAGTCTTTTACTTTCTTAGATTTATAGATTGTCTAGCTTTTGATATTTGGCTTTTACTTGTTGCAATATAAAAAGCTAAATCGAAGAGATGAAAATTCCGGTGTAAGCGCGGCTGTGACCGTCCATGACATGGCGAAGTTTCACTGTGTGAAACGCTCTGAGCGAGAGGCATGGATGCCGAACTGGCCGTTTAACATGGATGTTATTTGTCATGGCCGAGCTTTCAGGGACCTTTTGATTTAAATAAAGAATGCAGCGTGTCACAGTCGTGCTTGCACATAAGGTCGCTCTTTCACATCCATGTTATCGCGACATTCGTATGTCCTATACAGCACCTGCGGCAGGCAATTGGTTAGATTGAAGTGATGGCCTGCTGTTACTGATCTAATATAAATGAAGTTTAAAGCTGGTGCTGGTAACTCGTTTATGCCCCAAAACAAGCTAGAGCAGGATTGAGGCTAATTTCAAGACACGCGATTAGACTTACTTTTCCTTATGTCTAGAGTTCTGACTATGTGGCCAAATTTACTGATCCACTACAGTTGATGCTTCTTCGTAAGAAAGGTGATCTGGAAAAGTTATAAAGCGATCTTCATGACCAACCACTTCCTGAGCTAACATACCATCAGTACTGCCTCCGCCTCTGGCCACATCGTTGCTACCTTGATTGATCGCGACAGTGTCCCAAGTCGGAAAAAACAGACCAACCACGCGGTTCCAACCTGAAGATGTGTAACCTTGCTACCGTCAGCAATCACATCACCTCCGCCAACAGCAGATGAGGCAAATTCAGACATCTGGATAAGGTCTCGACTCGGTTTTATCGTGAATTTTTCATGATGGGCTCGCTATTGAATTGAAAAATAAGGGCAGGAGAGAATGACTCCCGCCATAAAGACCATCAATTAGTTAAGTTTGATTCGAAGCACATGGTATGGCTTGGTTGAACCTTCTTCGCCTTCGTTGAAAGCAGGGTGGAAGTGAAGAGAGTTTTGAGTGACGTACAAGTAATCACCCTGGATAGAGAAACCATCTGCCCATGACAATAACTTGTCATCTTGTGCAAAGATTTTGTAGCCGTCTTTATTCACCACACCAACAGCATTTTTCTCAATATCACCGACATAGATATCACCGTTATCTGCGATAATCATGCCATCACTTGGACGTTTTTCACTGAAAAATTCAATCTGCTCGGCCAATGCATCTTCACTAAGCGCTGTGTTAGCAAGAGCAGCGGCAGGAATACGGTAGATAGCACTACCATTGACTGTACCAAAATATAGCCATTCATTATTTGCATCAATAGTGATTGGATTCACACCAAGATAAAGCGCATCAACGCTACCATCTTCACGCTTTGTCGCCATACGAGAACTATCAATCACAACTTCATGCTCAGGTGAAAGCAGTGCTTTATTTGATTGCAAAACGCGGCGAGATTTACCTGTATTTAAATCTACAACAACAAAGGCAGGCGCAGCTTCGCCATACAGATTACCTAAACTCGTATCGGCAATGTACATCTGGTTACGCAGTGTATCTAATGCAAAATCCTGTAAAAAAGAGTTACCGACCTGTACGTCTTTTCCAATTTCAATGCGTTTAAATAGCTTATCGTTGACGGTATCCCATGCAACAATTTGCGAAGGCGAAGTTTCACTGCCCATATCTAACACCCACACAACACCATCATCGGTACTATCAATACCGATTACTGAAGCCAAACCAACCTCACCTTTATCTGGACCATCTGCCCAGTCTTGGGTTGGAAATGCTTTGGTTGAGCCATCCTTCATCAATTCAACAACACGAAGTTCAGGTGCATCAAGGGGTTGCATAGAAAGGAAAGTACGCCCCTGCTTCGTTACTGTAATGTTCCCTGGTCGTGTGCCATCAAGCTTGGCAACCACTTCGATATCAGCCGCTTGCGCTGTGTTAACTATCATCGCAGTCGCAAGTGTTAGTAAGATTTTGATATTTTTCATGTCGAGCCTCATTGGTGTTCTTTGATGCCCTAACCGTTTTAGTCAGGGCATAGTGCTATAACAAGCTTGTTTTATGTTGTCGTTACGCGATCTTAGTCATTTCGTTGACTGTGAAGCTTGCGACAGAGCCTTCCGTTGCTGTCATGTAGTCCGCAAGGTGCTGGTTGCCCATATGAGCCTGCCAAAGTTCACGTGATACCCAGTTTTCATAAAAAGTAAAATGCGCTGGGTTTTCGTTGTCTTGATGAAGGTCATAGTTGATGCAACCTTCTTCAGCGCGAGTAATGTCGATAAGCTTTAGTAGCTCGGCTTTCACCAGTTCAATTTTGTCGTCATTAGCTTTGATGTTTGCAACAATCGTTAATGTAGTCATGGGATGTTCCTTTTAAATTTGATACCGAAATCGTCGGTAATTTTGATGTCTTTAATGTTTTAGTGATAGGGCAACTCGTCATGTCATATTGAGTTACTCACTAAATGTAGTACAGGTACTACACTCAAGTACAGGTACTACACTCAAGTACAGGTACTACACTCAAGTACAGGTACTACACTCAATTACTGACTTATATTGTAAATACTTTCAAATCTATTTTGATAATTGAATGTTTAAATACGTTAATTTTTAACTAAGCGATCTTGGTCATTTCGTTGACAGTGAAACTTGCGACAGAGCCTTCGGTTGCTGTCATGTAGTCAGCAAGGTGCTGGTTGCCCATATGAGCTTGCCAAAGTTCACGTGATACCCAGTTTTCATAAAAAGTAAAATGCGCTGGGTTGTCGTTGTCTTGATGAAGGTCATAGTTGATGCAACCTTCTTCAGCACGAGTTATCTCGATAAGTTTTAGTAGCTCAGCTTTCACAAGTTCAATTTTGTCGTCATTGGCTTTGATGTTTGCAACAATCGTTAATGTAGTCATAGGAGTTTCCTTCGTTCTGAGTTAGTGCCGTGCTTAGCGCACTGCGTTGTTGGTATGGAGGTATAATAGTGCGAACATTACCAATGAAAAACAGCCCATCAATTGAATAATTACCAATTAAAATTTGATAATAATCTTTTAATATTTCATGTGGTGCGATATAAAGGGATAGTCATTTTCAGATTTTGTTAACACACTGATTAAAAGGTAACGGTTATGCTCTTAGAGGATTTTCAGGTCATTTTAAAAGTCGCAGAGTTTCGCAGCATCACTGCTGCTGCGACAAATCTGGATATGCGCACGGCAACGGCAAGTGCGGCGGTGAAACGTGTTGAGGCATCATTAGGGGCTGAATTATTTGTACGAACGACTCGTCATATACGCTTATCTTCTGCCGGCGAGCGTTATTTGCCTCAGTGTGAAGAGGCGTTGCAGATGCTTGAAAAAGCCAAAATGAACATGCGTGAAGAGCTAGGGATTATTGATGGAGAGATCCGCATCGCCCTTTCGTCTGATTTGGGCCGAAATGTGGTCACACCTTGGCTTGATGAATTTTTGTTGGACTACCCAGACGTTTCACTTCGCTCCAGTATCAGTGACAGCAACATCGATTTTTATCGAGATTCTGTTGATATGGCGCTGCGCTATGGCTCACCAACCGATGCGAGTATGTACGGTTTTAAAATTTGTGATGTGCCAAGGCTGTTGTGCGCCAGCCCGGAGTATTTAGCAAAATACGGTACTCCATCCGAGCCAGATGATCTGCTTGAACATAATGCCCTGTTTTACCAGTTACATGATATTTTGCAAAATGAGTGGTTGTTTAATGATGGAAAAGAGGACATTAAGGTAAAACTGAAAGGTAACAGAGCATCTAATGATGGCGATCTTGTTCGGCGCTGGTGTGTGGCGGGGAAAGGGGTAGCAATCAAGTCTTGCCTCGATATGGCCGATGACTTGCTAACAGGGAAAGTGGTCAATGTAATGGCAGACTATAAACCGACTTCCACTGAGCTTTGGTTAATATGCCCAAGCCGACAATCTATTACCCCAACCGTCCGCCTATTAAGGGATATGCTTAGAGAAAAGACCGAACAGATTCTAATCCAAATGAAGGACAAAGGGATTCTATTGGGTTAACTGTTGAGGTTGTGAGGGCGTGGAAATTGCCAGCCCTCAGTAAAGCGGTGATGGTCTTAACTACTGATGGTTGTCCAACCACTCACGAGTCACATCATCAACCGCTAATCCCGCACGGCAAACCTTGTAATCCAATTCTGCGATGATTTCATTTGAAAAGCGCAATTGATCTAGCTGTGCCAACTGTGCTGGGGTAAATACGATTGATCTGTCTTGTCGAAGTAATAATACGGCGCGATCAACGCTACCCAATAATCCTTTGGGCTCTTTTAATTCACGGATAGTAAATAGGTGGTGCAAGAACTGTGGTTTCCACAATGGCACAATAACCCACTCATTATTTTCAACCGCACGTTCGTAGGCACCAAAGCAATCCTCTTCTGAACCAGAGTGAAAATGATAACCCACATCGCTTAATCCATATTGGTCCATCATTTCAATAGAGAATCGGGTAATGCCAGCACCTGGGTTAATACCTTGAATGTGTTTGTTGGTGCGCTTAACGACTTCTGGTTTTAATAGGTCACTGATTTGTGAAACAACCTCCTCAGGTACATAATCGGGCACCCCCCATAGAGCGTACGGTTTATAGTGCAAACCTAACTCTAACAAAGGCTCTACCGTTTCAACATCGGATTTATAGATACCGTGGCTTGAAGGTAACCAGGCCGAAGAGAGCATGTCGATACGGCCCGCTTTTAGATTTTGGAAATTTTCTTGATGTGGTGCGTAGACACGTTCCACCTGAAAACCCATGTCAGTTAAGACATGGCTAACTATCGATGCAGTAACGCGATGAAAAGATAAATCGGTAACCCCGAGATTGATAATGTTAGACATAACGTGTCCTTATGATAAAAGAAAAAGAGGTTTTAAAATCGCATTTAAAGTGCCGTGAGGCCGGAATAGAGCATCTTGGTTCCCGTAAGAAACAGAACGCTATAACTTATCTTGTAAATCAACTCTTGAGAGATGATATTCACCATCCACACACCGGCTCTAACCCCTAAAAACGCAATCGGCACCAAAACTAACGAGGTCATCAAGTTTTGCATATCGAGCAGCCCCATATAGCTGTATGGGATCAACTTAATAAAATTAAGCACCGTGAAAAATACTACGCTGGTGCCGATTAATTGTTCTTTCGGCAGATTTTTTGGCAGTAGATGCATGCTTGCAGGCGGGCCACCGGCATGGGCAATTGTACTGGAAAACCCAGACAACATACTTAAGGCATAGCCCTTTATCGGGTGGCTAAATTGAACCTGCTTTAGCAGAAACTTTTGTGTTAAAAAGACCAAAGCCAGCCCCCCAATGATAAGTTCAACGACAGATGTTGACAGACTACCCATAAAATAAGCAGCACTCATCACCCCCAAAATAGCGAAGGGCATCATACTTTTTAGCTCGACGTAATTGCAGTTCTTGCGGTGGTAAAACAGCGCCATTAAATCCATACCACACAATAATGGTAATAAAATCGCAGCGGCTTGAACTGGCGATACGCTCATCGCCATCAAAGGTACCGATAGCATCCCCAAAATACCGCCGACCCCTCCCTTGCCCATGCCATAGAAAAAAACGGCAGGTATCGCTGCAACATAAAACCAAAGGTCTGTGATCATGATATGTAAACCAAGAAAATACGTAGATGAAAACAAGTGTATTTGAGCAAAAAACTTTTAAAGCCATTGACTCAAATAAGGGGGAATACAAAGTTGGCTTAAGCGATTTGGGTCATTTCGTTTACAACGAAGCTAGCCACACAGCCTTCAGTTGCTGCCATATAATCGGCAAGGTGTTGATTACCCATATGTGCTTGCCAAAGTTCACGTGATACCCAGTTTTCGTAGAAAGTGAAGTGTGCTGGGTTTTCGTTGTCTTGGTGGAGGTCATAGTTGATGCAACCGTCTTCGGCACGAGTGACGTCGATTAATTTCAACAGCTCTGCTTTTACCAGTTCGATTTTGTCTTCATTGGCCACGATGTTTGCAACGATAGTTAGCTTAGTCATAGTGTGTTCCTTTGTATGGAGTTGAAGCAGCTGATGGTGTGCTGCGTTGTTGGTTTGGGTGTATATTACGGTGATTATTGCAAAGTAAAAACAGTCTAAAAATTGATTTATTATCAAATTTAGTTTGAGAATTGATTTTTAAGTCTGACCATAAAGAGGGAATTAGATCGCGTTGTGTGGTGATGTGTACGGTGTTTATCTATTTATTTTTGATAATAATTCAAATAATACCGCGTTTTTACCGTGTAAAATTTGCCGTAGGATGGCCAAATCAATTTCAATTCATTGGATAAATAGCCATGTCACAGATACATTTTCAACAGGGCCCAATACGCCCACCATCAGAAGCAGACAGTTTGCTTATCAGAACCACACAAGGGTGCCCGTGGAATAAATGTAAGTTCTGCACCCTTTTTGAAGGCATGGAGTTCTCTATTCGTCCGGTTGAAGATATTAAGCGTGATATCTGGGCGGCGAGGGCGTTTTATAAAAACAGAACCTTTGATAGCTGTTTTTTGCAAGATGGCGACTCATTCGCCATGGAAACCCAAGACTTACTTGACGTGCTCAATACACTGAAAGAGGCTTTTCCGGAGCTTAAACAGATCAGCTCTTATGGCCGGGCGCAGACCATGACTAAAAAATCGCCAGCGGAGATGAAAGCAATCTGCGATGCTGGGCTAAACATGCTTTACTGCGGTATGGAGTCGGGATCTATCGAGGTTCTAAAACTGATGAAAAAGGGGATCACCCCGAAATCAATCTTGAAGTCAGCCGAATATGCCAAGCAAGCGGGTATGAAAATGATGACCTTCATTATCCTTGGCTTAGGTGGAAAAGAACTGTCAGAGCAACATATCGCAGCAACGGCCGAGCTACTGAATCAAATCAACCCAGACGAAATTCGCATACTCTCGCTGGCGGTTAAATCGGGAACTGAATTGGATGAGTTAGTACAAAACGGCCAATTTACACCACTAACAGAGCGAGAGATGCTTGAAGAACAATATCAGCTTATCAGCAAGCTAGACGGCATAACGGGTAATTATGGCAACTTCCATGGCATCAATGTATTGACGGAACTTAATGGACAATTACCACAAGATAAAGAGACATTTTTGCGCACCATTGAGCACTTTATGATGATGAGTGAAAACGACCAGAATAACTTTGTTTTAGGTCGCCGCATGCACTATTACGCCACACTGAGTGATATGCGAAATCAGCTTATGTATGACAGCGTACAAAAAGAACTAGACCGAATTAAGCTGCAAAATCTTGGCAATCTTGACGATATTTTCTATCAACTCCGCCAACGTATGATCTAATAGTAAGGAACAGCGCAATGATAAACAATCTAGATAATTGGACGATTCAAAATGAAAACCCAGAGCACTGGTCGTTTAAAAATGAAGTGCTTACAATGCAAGTTCAAGAGGGCAATATCTTTGGTGCTGGCGCTAATGATGTAAAAAACATCTTTATTTATCCGGTAGACAAGCCAGAATACAGCGCGGAGGTGACGATTAATCTAGATCCGAACCTCAGTTTCGAGCAGGCTGGACTAGGGATTTACTGGGACAATGATAACTATATAAAAATCAGTAAAGAGATGTTTATGGGTGCGCGATCGCTGGTGTTTGTTGTAGAACAAAATGGTCAGCCTGATATTAAACATCGCTTATTATTCGGTGAGTCGACAGTATCGGTAAAGCTTGAAAGAAGCGACACTAAAGTTCGCGCTTATTATCGAACGCAAGATAACGACACATGGCAGTCAATTATAAGCACTGCCGCACTATCAGGGCACGAGCAAGGCGTTATGCTTTACACCTTTAGCGGCAGAATCACTGTGCCCAACTTTGCTGAATTTAGTGAGTTTGAGCTAACTGATTTGAACTAATGTGCATCCCGCATAAGATGAACTGGCCAGCTCCATTAATAAAGATTGAGTGGGTTAGTTAAGTGACGTTGCCATACTTTTAATGATCCATGTGTTGCTGAATTAGCAATTTCGCTAAAACGGAATTGTCCATTTTCGAGTTACACCCTAGATGTAAACCAACCAGACAAATACTTGATACTTTAAGTTCCTGAATGAGAGATATACAACCATAGATTATCAAGATGTCTCTCCAGTTGATGCTGCTATTATGCAGCGTGGAACTGACCGAAAAACCCGCCTAGAGCCAAGTGATTATAAGATGCTCACTATCTACTATGAAAGGCTGTTTCGCTGCTGATAAATGCGATCAGGGAGATCAAATAGACAGCCACTCACACAGGTTTCTCCCGTTTCGCATTAAGATTATAAGTCCATTCTAAGCCGAGATTACTGAACACCGACTTAACCGAGTTACTCAGTGAGTTATCTCAGTAGCGAAGACACCGGGTCGTTTTGCGGGCGCACTCAGAAAGTCGTTAGTACAGTTGTTGCCCGAATCTGGATACTCCGCGTCTCTCGTCCAGTAGAAGCATCTGACGCTATCCAAATTCTTGCCCTTGCTAATTCCTCCTTCTTGACGAAACGCTCTGAAAAACGGCTCGATTTGCCATCGCCCTATAGCCGGCTTATACAGTAGGAGATGCGCGACAGTGTGCTCACAGCCCTCCAACTCGTAGGGTTTCTTACAATTGCCCACGCCCACGGAATACACATAATCCGCAGCGTTCAATCCCAGCTCCGCCGCCGCGTTCTCCTCGCCATATGTGCGCCGAGTTTTTTGTTCGTTTACGTATACCCAGTCGCCGTTGTCGTGCCGGATAGCAAAGCCAAAAATGCCCGATTGATCACTTCTCACCTCTGCGAGAATAAAGTCCTCGGACAGTGGCGGCGGGATCGGTACCTTGATCAACATGTTGAGGATAGCAATGAATGCAACCGCGCCAAGGCCACAGGCAATAATGTCGAGCGTCGACATCCCCAGCACCGCGCTCGCCTCGCGTCGAATCGGTATCGTCTTGGCCGCGATGCTTACATAACCGTCGCTGTACAACCTCCTTACCCTCTCCCCTTGAGATGGAAGATCACGAACAAACCGGAAGAATCTTATCATCGCCTTAACCTTCCATCGCTATAGTGCACTTCGATATCTTTAAACCGCTCGATCGTCCCGACAAGCGTCGGATGAAAAATATACTCGACTGATATCTCGACCGGCTGTCGGCAATTGCGAAATTCAATCTTGCCGCTGCTTGCGGGCGCGATTCTGAGCAAGCCGACTCGAAGTCCAAGCTCCGGATCTTCCAGCGCCGACCAGCTGATGCCTGAAACATAATCAACATTGTCATAGTCGATGCCAGCTATAACCTCGCAATAAGGATGAGTGACCCGCACCAGCACGGGTGTCTCGATGCCGGCTTTGCCGTCGCTTGTCGGCGCGCTCAGGGGAATGACGGATTTGGCGCCCTGGCGTGACTCCACCTTTAGCGGTTCGCCGGAGTGCGGCAGCACCGACAGGATAAGGAACAGCATCGCCATGCCGCCCAGCGCACACGCCATTACGTCAAGAAACGAAGTCGAATTGCCGTCGGCCTGCATTGCGAAACTACTCGTCCTTTGCTGGCGCAAGACTTGGCGTCAGACCGCCGACCACTCGTCTCAGCAGCGAGTTCTCTGTCGTTCTCAAATAGCCGTGGATATAGAAAACGACTGCACTTGTCCCAAGCGCAAGCAACGTGGTGTCAAATGCGACGCCCAGTAATCCGGTGACATTGGATATCGCTTCTTCCTGGGCGGCCACGCCTAAGCTTGATGCCCGTACCACTGATCCGGCGTCGCTCAAAGACGCCGCGATGCCTATCACCGTTCCGATAAAACCGATCATGCCAAGAACATACTGCGCAAACGTAATCGGGAACCCGGCTTCATCCTCCAGCTCCTTCTGGAAGACGATTTCAAACGCCACCTTGTCGACGCTCTCGCCTGGCACGTTGACCAGGTCCCACCGTTCCTTAATAAGCAACTCCAAGTTCTTCTCAGAATTCGACTTTACTAGCCTTCGTCGTTCACCCAGTCCAATGCAGGCCGAAAAGAAGATCGTCAGGAGCAGTACCTGAATTGGCCCAAATACTACTGCACCCATCCGCATCGGAACCCCCACGGACTCGCGTAGAACGTTTATCTGTGCATCGATGATTTCTCTTTTCTGCTGACCGCTACTCGAAGAAAACAGGTTGCCACAGTTCGACTCCTCGGGCGCGCTTGTCACGATAGCTTCCACGGACGGAACCTGGAAGGTGCCAGACAGCAAAGCGGACATGGCATCCCCCAGGCTCGGAATGATGCGTTCCCTGACATGGCTCGCAACGTTCCCCAGGTGCTCACCCACCCCGCACTCCGACAGCGCTGGCACATTCTCGAAGGACAGCAGGCTTGCGCAACTCTGATTGCTGCCGTCACTTGGAGGGTTCCACTCGTCAAAAGCAGCACCGCCGTAGCCCTTCGCCCAAAGCACCAGCAGGATACCGCGGGTGCTTTGGCAGGCTTCTACAGGAAAAATCTTCTCAGAGACAACATCCTCCATCATGCGATGGGGGTTCTGAACCATTATTTCCGGACTAGGGTCCACGATGTAGCTATTGAGAAACCGCTCTCGGATGATAACCGCATTGATGTTGGCGTTCGCGACAGACGGTTCGTAAGCGGAATCCTCTTCAAACTCTTCCGCTTGGAAATAGGTGGCGAACATGTCGTAGAAGCTTTTGAGCTCTTCGCTATCCGACGGTCGACGTTCGTAGTCCATCCTTGAGAAGACATGATCAATCGTCGATGCCGTATCGTAGGCCGAGTTTGCTTTCCACACCACGACCCAGAAAAACAGGCCGACAAATATAAAGGCGGCTGCCAGTCCGCATAGATAAAGCTTCGCCAGCTTCAACCGGGTCCACCATACGAGGCCTTCATCTGTCTCGATGAACCGCATTTGCGTGAAGTTCTGAACCAAAAGGACGAGTAAGAAACCGGCGACAATTATAGACGCCAGGGTTAATAACGAAACGAGGATCATAATCCCTCTCCACACTGATTGAACGTAACCCCAAGCGGGTCGGCTCTGAAACCTATGTCCTGATACGCACCTGCAAAGCCGAGGCCCAACAGCAACGCGGTATCCATGTTTGTTTTGTTTGCCTTCAAAGACTCCGCGCTCGGAGCCAGGAACGCGCCGTTCTGCGATTCAGGTTTCCAGAATACTTTGGTGCAGTCGCCACTCGCACTGCGTAACTTGTATCGCTCCCCCTCGATTTCCAGGTCTCCGGTAACTGACCACACTTTCTTTCCTCCCTGTGTGTTGGCAAACGAGGCAATCCGCATCTGGCCGTCGAGGTCGATCGACAGCTTCGTTATCTCTGTACCAGCGCTCAAACCGGCAAGGTAGTTTTCGAGCAGCAAATTCAGCTCCTCACCGCGGCGGTCAAGCATCGCGGCCGTAGGCATACCGTCCCGCGTAAAGACCTGCTCGGTAAGCGTGCTTACACCTGGCCCGACAGCAAAGGCTCGCGCTCTCACCGAGTAGCCTGCCACTCTTGCCGTCATATCCTGTGGTTCAAGCGCAAACAGGCTCTGCGTGCTGGCGACCGCGAATTGACCGCAAGGGTTGCGGAAAGACGACGACACCCTGGACTTACATGCCGTGAACATCACCTGATGCAACCCTTCTTCCTGCGTTGTCAGCGCCCTGCGTATAAATTCACGCTCGCCCGCCATCTTCCGCGCACTTCCAATCGCGTAAGACACGATGTTTACCTTGCGTTCCGGATTAAAATTGACGTATCGATACTCCTCCTCATTTGCCGCGTCCCCGATAGCGACGAGATAACTGCGCTCTTTGTTGCCGATCGGTATCGGTGTCGCCTTGTTGCCCTTCCAGCGAATCTCGCTCGCGCTCTCGCGAATGATGTAGCGTGCAAATGCACTGTCGTCCTTTTGTTCTCTTGTCTCAGGTATCAAATATCTCCGGCCATCGATGGCAGATTTTGTTAACGCGATGCTCAGGTCTTCCGAGCCGTATCGCATAACGACGAACGAGTCCTTGTCCGCCAGTTTGTGCGTCACGACCCGGCCGTTGAAGTCCTGCAACGGACCGGAAAACTGACCGCTCCAAACTCGACTACTGGTTTCTGTGTCGAAAATCCAGATTCTCCCAGCTGACTTGTTCTCAGCCAAAAGCTCGTACTTCGCTTGTCCTTCAGAAGCGGTCATGTTGGCGTAGTACAGATTGAGGCTCTTCGCCTGCGCCGCACTCACGCCAATCAAGCGGCTGAGCTGCGCTGACCGAGAATCACGAAACCGCTCTACCCACCGATAGGCCCACTCATAGCCAATCTTGATGCCAAACCACTTGGTTTTCTTGTACCGCTCACGATGCATTTTCCACACGGGCCTGTAGGAGTACTTGCCATTTTCCGTCTCTGGCTGCGTTGGATCCCCCGCTTCCCCACCGAGCTTGGCATCGTCCGCGGTGCCGTTGCCACCGCCCCCGCCACCCTTCTCCCCACCACTGTTCGAGAAGTCGATGTTGGTCGGGACTTCAAAGCGGAGCTTGATATCGGTAATGAGGCCTATCAGAAAGTCCTCTGTGAGCAGCTTAAAGGTCGGTAGCGTGATTGAGACGCTAGTTGGTGGCGGTTTGGCCTGCAAGCCAAGCGTTACGCTCTCGGTATCCGCCCACATTTCTATTTCGAACTTGAACGGATCTATGGAGTTTATCTCAACCTTGCCTTGCGCTTCCGGGTTACTGAATTTCTCCTCCATCGTCACGGAGAAATCGATTGAGTCGTCCAGTGCCGGCACTCTCAATTTAGCTCCAAACAGGCCGCTGAAGTCTCGACCGAGCCTGACCTGCATCTCTGCGATATCGGCGCCGAACAGATCGCCGTCGCCGTTGGCGACGAAGAACGGAAATGGCGCCCTGTCCTGAATCCTTAGCAAACCGTTAATGGCGACAACGTCGGAGAGTGCCGGCCCCGACTCAATCGTATGTTCAAACAGTCGTTCCTTGAACGACAGCCTGGTTACCGACGAGCCCATCGGAATCACCCTAAGAAGGACCAACGTGCTCTCCATACGGATTTCCTGCTCTCTCGGCTGAGCCGAAGCAGACCCCTTCATGACCACGAGGTTGCTCATACTGGCCCCAGGTACGACCGACAGGGAACCGTCGAATCTGACAACTGAATCGGTCGGATCGAAGTAGAGCCCCAGGTTGCCGAATGACAGCACGCCGGTGTCATACCATCCTGGAATCTTCAACCCGACTGGACCGTTAAAACGGAACCTGCCGGGGCTGACAGCGAAACCAGCTGTAAGGCTCAATCCGACCGGCGTTTCAATCGTCCCCTCGAGGAACAGCGTCAAACCATCGTCATAGTTATAGATGGGTGGAACAGGCCTGATATAATCGAGATCCAGCTTGGCCAGGACTCCGGCGGCCGCTAGTACTTCTAAGTCGGGCGGTTCGATTCTAACATCGCCATCGAGGTCGACGATGATGCCAACCTCTTGAGTGCCGATTGGGTCGGCGAAGTCGACGTTCGCTTTGAACTCGAATCCGCGAAATTTCCTCTGTACGCAATAGCTCTCGGATGACCCCGTAATTACGAATCCATCAATTGGACTCAACCTACTCCTCGTCACATACCGATCAATCTCGCCGCACAGCCTGGCAATTACAACATCTCCGGCGCTCGACGGATCAAGGTTGAACGTGTTTCGTTTCACTCGTATCGAAGCCGGAAGCTGTAAATCAAAACTGGGCGGTTTAAGTAAAAACCGGATGTCGAGCCCATCTTGTGACGACAACACATCCGTAAGCTCTACGTAGCGATTGTTGATCCGAAGCTCGTCCTGAATAACAGCCTCCAGAGAGGGAGTGAACTTTAGTTGCGACCAATTGATGGAAATGGTGTCCACCGACGGCACTTGGCCCGCAGTTAACGCAGCGCGGAACCTCTTTACGTCGATAGACAGCCCGTTCTCAATGCGAATTTCGCGGTTCTTTTCTGAAAAGGAATCCACAACCAACGTGCCTCTTAGAGAGAAGTCTGAGGACGGGCAGTCGTAGCGTGGATCAAATGTGAGCTTTCCACCGAGTAAGCTGATGTCGTCCGCGACAAACGCATTGAGTTCTTCGCAAAACCGCGCAGCTTCCTGCTCAATCGCCCTCCGAACGGGGGTCGCAATCTCTTCGAGTGTCTGCCCTGCTCGCTTGCGAATCTCGGCCGTGACCTGTTGTTCCGTCAGTTCCGCTATTTGCTCAACTAGTTCCTCCGGATCCTCCGAACAACTTTTACCTATTCCGTCCAGCTCGATGCACCAGTTGCCGACTTCTTCCGTAACACCGAACGATTCCAGGTAGCCCAGTGCGAATGACTCTGCTCTCATCACAGCTAGCGTTTCAGCGGTCTCGGAGAGCGCTTCTACAAAGTCTTTCGGCGCTTCCACAATCTCCTGCAGGGAACCACAGATCTGCGCCTGGTCTGGTTGTGAGCCGAAGCCCGGAGTCGTGAGGTCGAGGCAGACCGAGTCGAGCTCCCTTAGCTGCTGCTCGTAGTTTTCAAAAAATGGCCTTGCAACCTGGGCTCCGCGCTCGAGAATTTCTGCTTTCGCGGTCTCGATGGAGTCGAAATAGGTCAAACTGTCCGCGCACCGTTCTCCCGCAGCAGCGCCAGTCATGGGCAGTGAGATTGTGCCAGATTTCAGGTCGAGACAGACTCCCGCCTGGATGAAATTGGCAATTGGTTTCACCGAGTTGAGGACGCTCTGGTCGATAACGAACAACGCTCTTGCAACGGTTATCCACCGCTCGTCATTCGCATTCCCGGCAAGGCTGCTGCCAAAGGCATCGAAAACTCTCGAAACGATCTTGTAGATTTCTTTCGTCGTGACACCCTGTGGATTTTTCTGCCGTAGCAGTGCCTTCACTTCCGCCGCGAATACATCGCAACTATCTGCATTTGCAGCCTGGAACAATACTATTCCGCTGTCCGGCAAAGACTGCACACAGAATTCTATCAGGTTGTCGTTAGTGATTTCCGCATCGATGTAGGCTTGTGCGATCCTTTTCAGGCGTATGTGAGCGTTGGAAGGAAAGAGAGCTTTGTGCAGACCACCTAGGTTATCGCAGTACTGGGCGAAGCCGGGCACACTGCTGGTGCAGAGCGACTTCACCATTGATTGTGTGTAGGACAGCGATTCGAGCGCATAGTTCAAAGCGCGATCTTCAACCATCCTGGTCAACTCTCGCAATTCCTGCGACGCTGACTCCACGTACTGATGCTGCGCCTGCAGCTCATCAGACTCCGCTGCAATACGGGTGAACAGTTGCGCCGGCGTGTTTACTACATCGTCAATCGCCGGGGCAATCGAATAGAAAAACTTATAGTCGTAACCGAGGGCGACTGTCGTCTCTCGGCCCTCACGCTTGATGAGCACGATCTCGCTCGTCGAGTTCTCAAGGATGAACTGAAGATCATCATGTTTAGGCGATAAGAAGCGACATTTGACAGGCCGCGTCTCCTTGCAGTCTAACCCAAGCAGAATGTCGCCTGCACGGAGCATCAGCTGGTTCGCAGCGACGACCAGCTCGCCGGTCTCTGACTCGAACACGTCCAGTTGCGATCGTACTAATCGCTCAACCGACGCGTCGCCAAACTCCAGGTCAAATGTCGGTAGCCGCGACGTATCACCGAGCAGATCACCCAGGGCCGTGCTGACCCGGGAAGCAAGCTCCGGGATCTCCTTTTCAAGATCCCTTGGATTAATAGGGTCAAGTGCATAAGAAACCAGTATGTTTTGCAGAAGCTGCCGAAATGGTCCGCGCTGCGAAGCGATGAGCGCAGCGTAATCAGCATCGGCGTCGCGGTTGACCATGGACCAGGCCAACGCGCCCAGCCTTTCTGCCATCGTATTACACGCGCCTTGATTAGCCGGGAGCTGGCATTGCGGTACCGCATCGGGCAGCAGGTTTCCAAGAATATCCTGGCCCGACCGCCTGATGAATGCGCTCCGGTCATCAACAAGTCTTATCCAAAGGCTATCGGCCCGCGAGACAAGGGCCGATTCGTAGGCGATCCGAAGATCTTCGAGCTCTTTGAAGAAATCCGCTCGAGGGAAATCGCCGAGTATCTTATCAAACTCGTCATCGTCGATGTCGAAGCTGGTCGTTCGTCTGACCAAGGCCTTAATGGACGCACTCATGTGACTGGGCATCCCACATACAGACGTCGCAGGCCATGATGAAGCGATGCAATCGTACGCCCAGGTCTTTGCGGCATATTCGCCAATCGCTTTAGAAAGACTGGCGACGAGCGCGTCTATCAGCTTTGCCTGAATCTGCTGGCCGTTGCCGATAATCCTCTGAATTGGGCTCGAGCCAACTGGAAACTGCCCCGAGAAAAGCGCACTACTCCGAACCAAATATTCCAGTCGTGTCCGTAGATCGGCGGCCAGACTCTGAGCGTTCGCGGGTGGGAAAGCATTGACCCTTGCTGTAAATTCATCGATCAGTGTTTTTTCCAACTGTTCGAGATGCTCATCAACGTACACCCTTTGCGCGATCATCAATCTCGTTTGCGGCAGGGCATCGCCTTCACTTGTGTAGAGCTCCGCGATCAAATCATCAATCAGGCCGGACAGAAGCAGAATATCGGCGTCACTCTCGACCACCGGATTGGCACCAAATAGCAGTTCCGAAACGGCGTTTGAAAGAGCTGAAGGCGGAATTTGGTCCCCTACCAGGGAAATTGCGTAGCTCAGCTCTGGTGGGAAAACCGGCTGGCCCTCTTTCCAGGCTATCCTGGCCCTGTTCTTACCGGTTTCATACTCGATGGCGCCGACATACGACGTCAGCAATTGGAATTTTCCGGCCGGGTATGCGAGCAGCATGAGCTTCAGAGGGGCGACCGACTCAATGCCGAACGCCGCAACAACCAATCCGTTGGGCGTATTGATCCATTTTGGATTTAGCCGGCCTCCGCCAATCAGCAAATTGACCTGGTGTACAACGCGCGACAGCACCTGCCGGGACACATCGTCGAGACTCCTCAGCCATGACTGCTGATCACCTGACAAAAGTGCCAACTCAACCTCTAACCCAATATTCAGCCGCATCGCGCTCGGCTTCAGGCTGAACAACAACCGCGGATCAAATCTGCCTTTGGGCGAATTTATTTCCGGGACGTAGGCGTCGAATAGACGAGAAACACCGAGATCCCAGATGAAGCTATTGACGGCGTCGATCTTATCGAGAGGCAACCACCGACTGCTGTTGTTCCAAGAGAGTGTGACAGGTGCAGGCTCCCTGCAGAGCTTGAATGCGTTTTCGCTCCAGACGCCGCAATCCAGCGAAAATTCGTAGGTCGAACTCAAACCATGGGCATAGGCGCCAAAGTCGTATATACGGTATTGATTCAACGAGCCGACATTTTCGGATTCCCTAAGAAAGCTCGTACTGATCCCCACCTTGTTCGCGAGTAAGTAGCCACCGTTGGAGCCTCGCTGAATACTTAGTGTAGGATCCTGGATCGCCGGATCGCTGTATTTCACCTTCAGGTAGCGAAGCGGCTCTGTGCGCAAGCTAAGACTGCTAACGTCTTCACCAGGCGGGGAGAATATGCAGTCGACGGGTGACTTCTCGTCAAGCTGGGCGCTCCCACCCGTGTTGCAAAGCGTTCTGTTTTGCGTGATGTTGCTAATGCGCGATACATGCAGTCCGATCGAGGACAGGCGTGTTAACGCAGCGACGTAGCTGTGCAATACGTGGTCGCTAGGGTCGTTTAACGAAGCAACCCCTGGAAACCGGGATTCGAACTGCGTGACGCCACGCACCATAGCGTCGCGAAACGCGAGCAGAAACTCTACCTTGGAGGTCGAGTAGGCAGTCATAACGTCGGTGCTCTTTTTTATGTCAGCAAGTTCTGTTTGCAGAGGATCTAAGCAGGCTTCGAAGTAGGCCTCATCGAAAGCGTGCTCATCTTCGTTCGGGTCAAGGCAGTCCACACGACTGTCGATCGCGTTTGACGAAAGAGATTCAAGCAGATCAACAGCGCCGCGCTGGACCGGGACTGCGTCGCGTCGCGTCGCCTCAACACCAGACAGGTCGAGGTTTAGCCAATTGGTAACATTTGAGCCTGCAGTCTCCAAGATTCCGTACAACTGAATGTAGCGGGCGTAATCTGAATCTGACACCAGCAGGCTTCGTTGGTATGCCGCCGAAAACTCAGCAGAAAAGAAGTCAGCATAAGCATTTTTACGGTGCGAAAGATGTGCTCCGTAGTACGCATCAACCCAGGCGCATGTGTCTTTATTGTTCTTCGTACGGATAGTACACTGAGCTTCAACGCCTTCGAAGTCCGATCGATCGCAACTGGGCTGATGTGTTGCTTGGCAGGCATCCACTAGCGCGACATCGGAGTCAAACCCCGAGTCTGGATCAACACCAGCAAGACCGGATACGAATGCGCTTCTATATTCGTCAATGCCCAATATCCAGGGCGAAATAACCTTGACGACCTGCTCCAACCTTGCGGTCTCAAGGTCGCGGCGCAGGCGCCAGAACTCAGATTCACTGTTTTCCTCGTCGATTCGGCCTCTGGCGCCTATCACTACTTCCTCTGTCCAATAGTCCCATAGCTCCATTAGGCTGTTGTCAAGATCGAAACACTCGACTTCCAGGACATTTTCTCCATTGCCGCAGAACCAGCCTGGAGCTGAGTCATAGTCAAGATGTTCAATTCCGTAATGATAGCGAGACGCCAGCTCCGCGAACGCTCGAGCGACAGATTCAGTCTGGCTACTTGCTATGGGCTCGCTGGCCGCGGGCTCACTGAACGACTTGTAGGGATTCTCGCGGGACCAGAATTTGACGTAGTCTGAAAGCGCTTTGTGTAGCGCAATCATTTCTGTTCCGGTTTGTGAGTTTATTTCTTCCGCAAAAACAGTTTCTGGACTGGCGCCGCTGAATATTACAGCTGCAAAGATAGCAAGTGACCTAAGTTTTCCTGCGGCTCTTCTTGGAACCATATCCAACTCCTTTAAGTTGCTTACCTCATAACAAACAAGCAAATCGTCATAACGAAAATTGAATATAGTCAAGATTATCAGTTATGTCATTGTTAGCGAGATGCAAATTCTGCGAGCGCTCGCGCGACAGATTCAGTCTGGCTACTTGCTATGGGCTCGCTGGCCGCGGCCTCACTGAACGACTTGTAGGGATTCTCGCGGGACCAGAATTTGACGTAGTCTGAAAGCGCTTTGTGTAGCGCAATCATTTCTGTTCCGGTTTGTGAGTTTATTTCTTCCGCAAAAACAGTTTCTGGACTGGCGCCACTGAATATTACAGCTGCGATAGTATGTGACCAAAGTTTTCCTACCGAACTTCCTTAAACACAATCAAACACCTTTACGTTGCTTGCCTTAAAACAAACAACTAGATTGTTGTAGCTATAACCGCAATATTGAGGCGCGGTATTCTATTTTAATGCGTATCAACGCATACACTTTAAGCTTTAGATGTTGCACTCTCACCATATTTGATCAATTGTTACAAGTGATAGTTTGCGGTGTGAAGAATCTGCAGCGTTAATATGAGTATCTTCGATTAGGCACCTTTTAGTTTTCAATGTAAGTAAAAAAAGGAATCAGTACATGCTAAGTAAGTACACTGCAGCAACAGCACTATTTTTCACGTTAACTCTCCATAGCGCTTCGTCAGCGGCAGACGATACCGCAACCGATATAGCGGGGGCGACTGGTTGTGGGATATTAGCAAGCTTCATTATGAATCCTCAGCTGCAGGTAGCGGCTGGTGGCGCTTGCATCTACGGCACGCAGGTCGCAAAAAACGCGGTTGCTGAAGTCATCGATGATCACTTTAACAGTGAAGATCAGAAATTCTCAGACGAGATGTGTGTGACTATCGTAAGAGCGGACGGGAGCAAGATAGAGCCAAAGTCGCGGAAGAACTGCTCTGAAGAGTAGCTGTAGGATTTTGTATTACTCAAACGCGGTTCTAAACCTTCACTATCTCAACTAAATTCAGCATAGTTAGTGGCATACTGCGTCACTGCCATCGATGGTGATTTACTTTGGCCAGAGATACGAAAGCCCCTCTTCAAGGAGCTTTGGATGTCTATTGTCAGGGCACAAGCTTAGAAGCGAATTGCAGATTTTCAAATCGAGAATTAGCCATTTAGAGCTATATTTACGAGAGAGTTACCGTGGTGTTCGTTGCGGGACTTTCCGCAGCTTGTACAACTATCAATTATTAAATCTCGATAATATCATGCAGGGTCTTCTGCGCTGAATATGGGAGGCAGCGGTATTACGTCTCTACTCGCCCCATAGAAGAGCTCAAGGCGACCTCGTTTGCTTGGCAAGTCTGCAATCAAACCGTCCGGCTCTGTCGTTACCAGCATCTCTCTTTACCGACGCACATAATTGTCGGCGGACATTAAAGTTTGATCGTTTACAATATAGTTTGATCATTTTTTACTTTAAATGAACCATTCTGCGTTAGTGACCTAACTCACCTTTGTCCAAAAGCGTGCTGACGGGGGGCATGTAATGACAGGGGGGCATGTAACGCGTGTGCATGTAACGCGAAATGCCCTCAATAAAATAAATACTATTGCTTAAAAGTCGTGCGCCACTGAACCGGAGATACATGAAAAGCAGATTTAAAGTGCTTTCTAAATACACTGTCAGAGCCAAAACCCGCTTGCTCTGCAACTTGAGGTATCGATAGTTTCGTGGTTTCTAATAGACGTTGGCTAAACACCAAACGTCGATTTTGCAGCCATTCACCAAATGTACAACCATAGGTGGATTTAAACTGGCGTGTAAAGGTACGTTTACTCATCGCACAGCGCTCAGCGAGTTCATCTAGTGAATGAGACTGATTGAGACTCTGCTCAACCTGCTCAATCACAAGGTTAATACTTGTCTCTGTGAGGGGTTTTATGTTGACTGGTGCTGGTATGTATTGTTGCTGCCCACCATTACGAGATGGTGCAGTCACCATCTTACGAGCGAGATCATTCGCAAGCTCACTACCACACAAACGGCGCACTATGTGCAGACAGCAATCGAGTGAAGCTGCTACTCCAGCAGAGGTGATGATAGTCTCATGTTCAACAAATAGAGGGTTTGGGTCAAAATTCACCTTAGGAAATTGCTGCTGAAATTGTTCGGTAAATGCCCAGTGGCTTGTGGCTCGTTTGCCATCGAGAACGCCAGCACACGCGAGAACATAAGAACCAAGGCAGAGCCCTACCAGCAACTTCCCTTTATCATGATGATCTATTAACGCCTCTAGAAGTCGCTCACTTGGCTCTGGCAGGTCATTTGGCCAGCTTGGAATAATTATAATATCGGCTTCTTGGGTAGCACTTAGATCGCTATCGACCACCACACCAAATCCAGAGCTTGTTTCAAACCGCAAGCTGTTTTCGCTACAGGTCCTCAAGTTAAACCGAACCGGCTGACCGAAAAAGATATCTTGAAACACCAGACAGGGCACAGAGAGATGAAAAGCACTGATGCCTTCGAAGGCTATCATAGTAATTTTAATTAACTCGCTTGATTTGTTCATGAGTATCTCGATTTGCGCGAACGTTGACTTTCAAGACAGTATCATAAGAAGTCGGAAAGTAGCATACTAAATCGTATAGAGAACATGACTTCTTAGTGAGTTTAGAGAGGCATTATGAAGATCCACCACCTACGTAGCGCAACTTTTATCATTGAATCTGGCGAAACATTTATCCTTATTGATCCTATGTTGGGGAAAAAAGGCTCTATGCCTCCGTTTTCAGTCATTAAGGCTAAGGCCGCGAAAAATCCAACCGTTGAGATGCCAAGTAATGCCGATGAGCTACTAAACAAGGTTACTCATACCTTAATTACTCACAGTCAAACACTTGGTATCAAGGCATTACAACATGGAGATCACCTAGATCCGGCAGGTGAGACGTTTTTAACAAGTCGTAATATCCCAGTTGCGACACCAGCCAAAGATAAGGCTTACCTAGAAAAATACGACTTAACGGTAAATTGGGGAATTGAAGACTGGCAAACTATCGACTTTCTAGACGGAAAGCTCACCGCGGTACCGGCTTTGCACGGCCATGGATGGATTCACAAGGTAATGGCTAATGGTGTTGGATTTTTCTTGGAGCTCCCCAATGAGCCTTCTATTTACATTAGCGGTGATACAGTTCTAACCGATGATGTAAAACGAGCGTTGACTGAGTTGAAACCTGATATCACAGTAGTCGCGGCAGGTCGTGCTCGTATGGACGTTGGTCAACCGTTATTGATGTCTATTGATGAGGTCATGGAGTTTATTCGCCTTTCCCCTAATAAGGTGGTTGCGAACCATATGGAGGCACTCAATCACTGTGCAGTGACTCGACCAATTCTTAAAGAAGCAATTGATAAAAACGGTTTGTCAGATAAAGTCCTTATTCCTGCTGATGGTGAGACCTTGGAGTTTTAGATACCTGAACTAATCCGATGACTCTCGATTTAAGTAAATAATCTAAATGATTTTTGTCCAAAAGCTTGTCAGAACCAGCAATTTACCAGCTATCACAACAAGTCACACAAACAAAAAAGCAGACATTGATGTCTGCTTTTTTAATGCTAAAAATTTAGGGGAAAGTCATTACCCCTTAATCACCAAATGTGCTGGAATAATAAAGCTAAAACAACTGCCCTTTTCTAACTCACTGGTAATGTGCAACTCACTGTAATGATGATTAAGCGCATGCTTTACAATCGCTAGCCCTAAACCACTACCACCAGTTTTACTGGAGCGGGCATTATCAACCCGATAAAAACGTTCGGTTAAGCGGCTTATATGATGTGGCGCTATCCCAAGGCCGGTATCGGTTACGCTAAATTTAGCGCCGCTTGGGACTAACTCCCAGCGAATGGTAATTTTGCCGCCTGGCTCTGTGTAACGAATCGCATTTGAAATCAAGTTAGTACAGGCGCTTCGCAATTGCACTTCGTTACCGTGACAATTTAAATTATCCTCACAAATGAACTCAAGCTGGTATTGATCCATTGCCAATGCCGAGGCTTCATCTTTTAAAATATCCAACATGACCTGCATATTGATGGTTTTTTCTAAATCAATATCAGCCCCATCTTCAATACGCGATAACACTAATAACTGCTCCACCATTGATTGCATTCGCCTAGTTTGCTGCTGCATCAATTTAAGTGGCTTATGGTTCATGCTGTCAGGCTCTTCCATGCTTTGCATGATCTCAAGATAACCTTGCAGTACGGTAAGCGGGGTTTTTAGCTCATGGGATACATTAGCAACAAACTCTTTGCGCATACCCTCTAACTGATTAATGCGGGTAATATCACGGGCAATCAGTAGCATCTGTCTGTCGCCATAGCTCATTAAGCGTATTTCTAATAAGCGTTGATCCGATAGTGGTGAGGGTAGCTCTAATGGCTCGTTAAATTTACCAGACTTAAGGTAGGCCGAAAAATCAGGATGACGGATGAGGTTATCAATGCGTTGACCGCTATCTTGGGGCCAAACAAAACCCAGCAGCAGTTGCGCCAGTTTGTTACACCATAAAATATTGAGTTCAGAATCAAGTACGACCGCAGCATCTGGTAAGGCTTCAGCACCTTGCCTAAAGCGGCCTAAAATTGACGCTAACTGGCCAACTCGGCGACGATTTTTACCTTGCAGGCGGTATATGCCATTGAAAATACCTTCCCAACTGCCAGTGCCTTGAGGTGGAGTGAGTTTGCGGTCTTTCCAAAGCCAGTAATTTAAGCGGGTAATTTGGCGGTAATGCCAGCCTAAAAGGGCAATACAACCGACAATAATACTCATATAAACTTGATTGATGATCATGCCTATGATGGCAAAAATCAACAAGATCCCCACAAGGCGAAGGAGAAGTCTGGACCCTGAGTAAGCTCGAAACATAAGCGGCCTAATTATGATGGTAAAAAATCTTAAGCAGATTTTTTACCGTATTGTCGGTCGAAAAATAATGGTTCACAAGATAACTTAAAACCATGTTACTGACTATAGCCAAGCCGTTGAATTACACTTAAATTACTGTAAATAAATAACAATATTTACATTTACCTAAACAACAAAAGTGAAATACAACAGTATATTAGGCTTTGGCTGATAGTGAGTAATTACATTCTGGTTGAAAAACGATATCCCGCACCGCGAACGGTTTGAATCAGTTTATCATGGCCTGAGTCTTCAACGGCTTTGCGTAAGCGGCGTATATGGACATCGACAGTGCGATCTTCAACATAGACGTTGGTGCCCCACACATTGTCTAATAGCTGTTCACGGCTATAGACACGTTCAGGGTGAGTCATGAAAAAGTGCAGTAACCTAAACTCGGTTGGGCCCATTTCTAGCACTGACTCACCAACAGAGACACGATGGCTTACCGGATCTAATTGTAACCCTTGCACATCGATAAGCTCTTCAAGTCGTGTTGGCGCACTACGGCGTAACACAGCCTTAATACGTGCCACTAACTCTTTTGGTGAAAACGGTTTAGTAATGTAATCATCTGCACCGACTTCTAATCCCTTAACCTTATCTTCTTCTTCACCGCGAGCGGTTAACATGATGATAGGAATTTGACGAGTAAACTCATCTTGCTTTAAACGCTTAGCTAATTGTATTCCACTTCCACCTGGGAACATCCAGTCTAATAAAATCAGATCTGGATAAGGTTCTTGCAGTAGGTCTATTGCTGAATCAAAATCTTCAGCAGCCGTTGTAGTAAAGCCGTGTTGTTCCATAACAAATGTCAGCATTTCTCGAATGGCTGACTCATCTTCTACAATTAAAATCTTAGCTGTCATAATATTATCTGTGAGTAGTTTGCCGCGTTAGTATTATTGGTCAGTTTTATTACAGAAATATGATCTCAAGGCCCTAAATGGAATTAAAATCATATTTTTGTCATAAATCTATCACGCTACGCCATAATTAATGTATTGAAAAACACAAAGGAGGCGATATGCCTCCTTTGTTATGTATCACACATTTTCGGTTAAACCGCTTTTAATAAAGCGATACTTAGAACTTGTGTTCGATACCTACAGCAAAGTAACTTTCGTCGATTGAGATATCCATATCATTACCATCTGCATCTTCCACTGTACCCATTGAAGTACGGTCAGTGTAGAAAGCAAATAACTTCGTTGGCTTACCTAGTGAGTAATCTGCGCCAATTGACCATGAATCGCCTTTATCTTCCATGTCTTGGTATTGGGCTTTTAGGGTCACGCTGTCAATTTTATAAGCAGCGCTGAGTAAGTAGCCATCTTTGCTATCACCGCTATCGACTTTTTCTTCTTGTTGGTACATACCGCCAAGTACAAAACCTGCGACTTTACCTTGTACTGTACCACGAACAATATCATAACCTGCAACTTCAGCATCATAGGCAACCGATGCATAAATTGGGGTTTTCTTCAGCCCTGAGTCACCGTACATTGCAGCGATACTGAAACCATCCTCATCTGCTTGCTTACTGTCACCTGATGCAGCGTAAGTCACGCCCGCTTGGAAGTCACCAAACTTAGGCGTTAAGTAAGTTGCGGTTTCTGCTATACGGTTTTCACCAGCAAATAAGTTTTTCAAATCGCCTGAGTAATCACCAAACTGGTCGACTTTGCCCTGCGACTTTTTCAGCATAGTGTCGTTACGGCCCACCGCGAATGAACCAAAGTCGCCTTTTAGGCCAACAAACTGATTACGGGCTTTGAAGTTGTTTGAGCTGTCTGAGTCAGTTGCCACTTCATATTCGATAGTATAAAACGCTTCTAAAGAACTGTTTAATTCGAAAGCGCCTTTCACACCAAATCGTGATGCATTGCTTTGCACTCGTGTTTCTGAACCTGAACCGTCATCATTTGATTGAATTGAAACATTGAGCTTACCGTAAATTTCAAGTGGCTCTGCCGCTTGAGCGGTTGAAAGCGTGGCAGCAGCAATAGCAGAAGCAACTAGCGTTTTATAAAAAGTGTTCATCATTTCATCCTTTAGACTTAATAGTTGGTGTTTTACACCTTTTTCTGTGCAGCTAATCAGTTGGAACGAGCAGAAACCTGCTACCTAATAGCTTGGGAACGAGGCGAATATTGCACACCTTTTGTTGCAGAAATATTTCAAAACAGGACTTTTATTTAGAACAAACTAATTCAATAACAAAACAAAACGCTCAACACACTGAAATATAAAGGTAATATTAGTGATTGGCCTTTTGTGACAATTTGATGAATTCTGCTATCACGACAATCAAACAGATTGGGGATGGTGGTTTACCCCAGCGCCACGATACCGTAAACTGCATTTTTAATTTTCGAAGAGTGTCTTTCATGTGGTTTAAAAATCTCACCCTATATCGTTTTAATAAGCCTTTCAGTACCGATACAGAGGCACTTGAAACAGCATTAGCTGACTTCACCTTTTCACCATGCTCAAGCCAAGACATCAGTAAGTTTGGTTTTTCTAATGCATTGGGTAAAAAAGGCCAAGCATTAGTTCACAGCGCTGAAAATCGTCATTTAATTTGTGTCACCAAAGAAGAGAAGATCCTGCCTGGCCAAGTGATCAAAGAAGCGCTTGATGAAAAAGTGGCGTTAATTGAAGATCAAGAAAGCCGTAAAGTGACTAAGAAAGAAAAAGATACGATGAAAGAAGAAATAACCATGACGCTGTTGCCTCGTGCTTTTTCTCGTCGTAGCCAAACCCATGCGTTAATCATGCCTGAGTTAGAGATGATTTTAGTGGATAGCTCAAGCGCCACTAAAGCTGAAGAATTATTAGCCTTACTACGTAAAGCATTGGGCAGCCTACCGGTTGTGCCGCTGCACTTTACTACGCCAGTTGAAACCACGTTAACCGAATGGTTAAGAAACGGCGCATCACCACAACCTTTTGAAATGCAAGATGAAGCTGAGCTTAAGTCTGATTCAGATGAAGGCGGCATTGTGCGCTTTAAGCAGCAAGTACTGCAAGAAGATGAAGTATTAGCCCATTTAGCGACCGGCAAACAAGTACATAAACTGTCATTGCATTTTGCTAAGTCGATTGCGTTTTTATTACAGTCTGATGCCAGCGTTAAGCGCCTTAAGTTCTCTGAAGAATTTAGAGCTGCTACCGATGATGTGGGCACAGAAGATCCCTTGGCGAAACTGGATGCCGATTTTGCATTAATGGGCGGCGAGCTAGTCGCATTTATTAATGCGATGAAACAGGCATTAGGGCCTATTGAAGAAAATATCTAAATTTGTAACTTCACTTTAGTGGTTTAATCAAATTTAAAAGCCCAACAGAATTTATTTCTATTGGGCTTTTTTGTAGCAACTTTCTATGCTTTTAATCAAAAAATTGATTAAAACTATTAATTTACTAGCTTATTTAGCAAACTCACCTTGCTCATCAAATGGCCAGTCAATGCCTAACCAAGCTTTAAGAAAGGCCTTTTGTGCAGCCGTTGGTGAATCAACACCGATTATGGCTAGCTCACCTTTAGGTTGCTCATCTAAGGTTAACTCAAGCTGCTTTAAGGTGTCGTTATTAAACAGGCTTACGTTAATGGTGTCTTGCGGGCTGAAATCTTCTAAGCGCTTTTTAAAGCCCGCGGCAGTGACTTTTAAACCGTTAATGGCTACCACTTCATCGCCAGCAACAATACCCGCCAACCATGCAGGGCTGTTACGGCTGACATGGGATAGTGTTAAATCATCATGCTGACCCGATAACGTCATACCGCTGTAAACAGTCGACTTTGGCTCTTTGCCATAGGATATCGCTAAACCCGCTTGTGCCAGTAAGGTATCAAAATCTAAGCTGAATGGCTGGGTAATATGCTGCTGCCACCAAGGCTGATAATCTTTACCTGCCAGCGTCTTTAAAATACCTTTTACATCATCAACGCTATAGCCTTTAGGCAGTTTATGGTCACGGTATAATTGACGATGAACATCACGATACGAATGCGCTAACTGGGTGTCTTTCAATAAATTAAAATCCAGTGACAACGACGCCAAGTAGCCTTCAGAATAGATATTGACCCCATGGTTAATGGCATAATCACCGCCAGTATTGGTCCACTCATTTAAACTGGCTTGCGCAACCGATTGTATTTCACGACCCGGTTTATGCAGGTTGTTATTTATCCGTTTGGCTAAATCGGCAAAAAACTCTTTCGGGGTAATGACATCGGCTCGCAATAATAACTGATTTTGAAAATAACTGGTTGAGCCTTCAGCCATCCATAATAACTCTGTCATGCTGGCATTTTGGTAATCATAAGGCACTAGGCCCTGTGGGCGATAAGCTTTGACATTCCAAGTATGGATAAACTCGTGAGATGCTGTGCTGATAAAGCGCAGGTAATCTTTACGTTCTCTAAAGTTAAAGCGTGGCAATTGAATAATGGTTGAATTTAAATGCTCAGTGGCGCCTCGTGCGCCACTGGTGGCATGCACCATATACACATAACGCTCAAACGGGTAGTCATCCCAAATCACCTCAGCTTGGCTGCTGATTTTGGTTAAATCTGTAACGATTTGCTGAGCATCGTAATTACCTTCACCCCAAAAAACCAGTTCATATTCACGACCGTCAGCTGTAAAGCGATAATGGGCGTTTTCACCGGTTTCAATTGGCGAGTCAATTAACACATCATAGTTATCAGCAATAAATGAATGGGCTTTGCTGCCCTGTGCCATACCTGAATAACTGTTCCAGCCTTGGGGCACATTCATTGAAACCAACACATTGTCATCACGAAACTCTGGGCTATACATAAACACCCCACTGGCATCGATATAAGCATGTGAGCTATCAATATGACGCACTCGAGTACCTAAATCATTGGCATACAACTGATAGCTGACATTAACTGCAGTCGGTTTTGACAAATTCACTTGCCATTCCCCCGTCTCAGTACGCTGCCATGGTAACACTTGGCCCTGTTCATCTGTTGCTGTAAATGAGCGAACCCCATCAGCTAACGGCAGCACTGCATATTTTCCCGTACGCCAAACGGGTAAATTGACCGTTAAATTCTCAGCTGAAGATGTAGGGAAACTAACATTCACTTGGGCTAAATGGTGCTGTGGCTGAGTCAAATCGATTTGGTAACTAACTTGGGCAAGGCTGCTGGCGCTAAAAAGTAAGCTGGCAGATAAAATAGTCAATTTTTTGGCTTTCACTCTCGATTCCTTCTGTTATTATTCTTGTTATGTTTTTAAGGACTTGTAATTAAATTTCTTCCCTTAAGGCGCGCAGTATAACAAGTACAGTGAGTTCACTCACCTAGTAACAATAAAAGCTTACAAAAATTATAATAAGGTTGCTCATTCTTCATGCGAAAACTCATCAGTGGTTTACTCAGCTTAATATTACTGTCGGCCTTTCCTGTTGTTGCGGATACCTTTATCGAAGCTGAAATTGAGTTTAATGAACGCCCAGTTCAGTTGTTTGAGCAACTGCAGAAAAAAACCAACTTCCCATTATCATTTAACAACCGCCAGCAATTTGAACAACTGGCTGAAGAGTTAAAATACCAACCTAAGCAATTACAAAGAGATTTAGCGACCCTAGCAAGATTATATTTACAATCAACCATCACAGCCCCTAATGAAGTCAGTCATGCCCGCTTATTAACCAGGCAACTTGAATCAATCGCTATTAGCCCGCTAGATGAAGCAAAAATTTTACTCTTAGAAGGAAGAATAAGAGGAAGAGAGGATCAGCAATATCAGCAAAGTATCATTCTGTTCAAAGAGGCATTAAACAAAATAGCCTCACTCAACGACAGCGAAGCCATGACCTTTAAATTTGTGTTACAAGGTTATTTAAGCATCATGAATAGCTTGCTAAAACAAGATACCCAAGCCATGTATCACTACAAACAGTATCGTGACCTTGCCTACCAAATGCGGGTGGATTATTTCATTGCCCAAGCTGAAACCGCTTTAGGTAAGTTCTATGTTAATAAGCAGCAACTGGCGAAGGCATTACAGCACTATAACGAAGCATTTCGTATTACCAGTCGATTAGACACCCCAGTGCTACATGCACACACTCAATTTCAGTTATCACGATTATATCGAGATCTAGGCCAATGGGATGAAGCCCTAAAAAATGCCAACAATGCCGCCATTAGTTTTCAGCAGCTAGGACAACAAGCCTTCCAATCAAAGGCCCTGACAGTCATAGCCATGGTTTATGGCATGCAAAAACAATGGAATAAAGCTATTGATTACTACCTTAATGCCCAACAAATTGATCAACAAAATGGTCATCTCATTGGTCAAGCCCTTAACTTTCATAATATCGGCGAAGCCTACTTTTATTTAGATGATTATCAGTCATCCCTCAATTACTTGACCATGGCCAATGAAATTTTTAAAGCCAGAAAGGTATTACACTACTTAGTGTATAACGAGTTATTGTTTGCTCAGGTAAGCTCAAAACAGCAGCAATGGCAGCAAACCATTACACATGCTGAGGCAGCGCTAGAGATAGCAGAATCAAAACAACTGATTGATGCCCAAAAAGAAGCCTTAGAATACCTTTCCGTTGCTTATCGTAAAGTGGATGACATTTCCTCTACCCTTGAGGTAATGGATAAAATGGTTGCCATTAGCCAAAGTGAACAAGAGTCACCAGTCAATGACATGGTTCATTCAAGCTTAAACGAAGAAAAATTCAAATTAGAAATTAGAAATTTACAGCAAAAACTCACTCACTACATGGGTGATAACAAGGACCAGCAAAAGGCTATTATAATCCTGTTTGCGGTGATATTTATCTTTGCCTTTTTATGGTTTGTCAGCCTAAAAAAATTAAATCGTGCCAAACAAACCTGCCAAACCTTACGACAGTTATCCGTACAAGAACCACTGACACAACTGAATGGTTACCAGGCCTTAATTAATTTACTTTCAAGTGCCCGTTCACCCAAAACGCTGGCTTTAGTGAATATACGCGCCCTGGCTGATATTGATATTGATCTGGGTTTATCTGAATATAAGGCGATTACAGTATCCCTTAGTAAACAATTAGAACTGGATTTACATTGTGAAGTGTTCATCATCAAGCCGGGTGAATTTGGCTTATGTTTCTCAGACGAGTTATCAGCCCAGCAAACATTAACCAACTTACAAGCACAGCTAGCTGCAATCACCATTGCCAATAAAAGCAATATACCTAATTTTTCAGATATTAGTGAGCAGCCATTACACGCCATTATGGGCCACGTTAACTTGCCATTACTAGCCAATCCGGATGTAAGATTAACGGCACAATTACAATATGAAACGGTGCAATATGCCCTCGCGGCGGCAAAAAGCCTCAATGAGGATCAAACCTATGTCAGTATTCGCAGCTTAAATTTTGCCCCTGCGGCGATATTTTTTAAACCCTTGTATTTAAATTTAACCCATGCACTGCAAAGAGGCATAATTAGGGCTGAAACAAATCGTCAAGCTGCCGATATTAAGTGGCCAACCGGTTGAGTTAACAACTCACGTGATTTACGCTCAAATAACACACAAGTCAATGATATATATCAAAAAAGCAAACAAAAATTGTGTGTAAACAAGTAATTAGTGGTATTGTTATCCAATATAGTTAATTGGACTAATAACAAATTTATTTTTCTCAAAGAAGGCTTACAGCATGCAAGACTCTTCAGCAGCGGTGTCACAAGTTTCATTATTAAAACAAAAGCTCAACGCCGCTAAATTAGCTATCGAAGAAATTCATGATGATCGTAGTGAAAAATTACGCACCTTAATTCAATTTTTAGGACACTTAAGCTTAGCGTGCAAGGGCCAAAATCTTGAATTAGATAATCGCCTTGCCAAACTGAGACATCATTTACAGGGTTTTGAGCAAATAGATGAAGCCTTGCCTGAATTGGTGGGTATTGAGCGGTTATTAAAGGCACAATATAGCCAAACAATGACTAGCCTTGAAGAGAGTCGCAACAGCCTGTCCCGGGTGATCAGCCAGATTCAGCGGGTTGATTCTGCCCCTGATGAAATCAAAAAAGAAATTAATTACTTTAAAAAAGATCTTAATAAGCCGATCCATACCATTTGGGAATATATTCCTAAGGTGGAACAAGTTATCGGCTTTTACGAGCAAATTCTTCAGCAAAAGTTTGCCAATGCTGATGACCATGTCATTTTGCCTCAACACTTAATTTTAGCAAAAGAGTTAGCCCAAAAAATATCTGAGATAGAATTCAGAAAAGAGCAACGTGATCAAATTCTGGTCATGAAAGAAGTGCTTATGGGTGATATTAAGCTCAATACTTTACTTGAGTCATATCAAACAATACTGAGCTTTTTACTGAATAACATTGCCCGAGAAAAAACCGCCTCTCAGGATTTTCTGTATACCTTAAATGATGCGATTAGCATAGTTCGTGATGTGGTCAATAATACTGCAAACAATAACGAGCGTTCACAACAAATTAAAACTCAGCTTAATAAAGAAATTAACCTGCGGGTTGATAATGCTGACGGTATTGTCGATGACGTCGATGATATCATCGCGCTAAAAACTGAGCTGACCGTCCAACTTGCTTCATTACGAGATGCATTAAACCGTAAAGAAGCCCTTGAAACTCGTGAGCAATCACTGCTACGTAAATCCGTTGAGTCGATGAAAAAAGAGCTAAGCTCTATTACTAAAGAAGCCAACAGCTACAAAGAAAAACTGTTTGAGCATCAAAAACTCAACCTATTAGACCCATTAACCCAACTGCCAAATCGTGCTGCATTAGAAGATAGAATGGAGCAAGAGTATAGAAACCATAAACGCTTTAATAGTCCATTATGGGTGGCGGTAACTGATATTGATTACTTTAAGACAGTCAATGACAGTTTTGGTCATAGTACCGGTGATAAAACCCTGCAAGTCATTTCCATGGCGCTAAAAAACTCCCTTAGAGAAAGTGAGTTTGTTGCCCGTTATGGCGGCGAAGAATTTGTTTTATTGCTACCAGATGTCAATGAAGAGCATATTGGTCTATTGTTAAATCGGGTCAAAGATAAAATTAAGAATATTCCATTTAAGTTTAAAAATCAGAGAATTACTGTGACATTATCCATAGGTGCAGCTCAGGTCATGGAAAACGAACGTATCGAAGAAACCTTTGAACGTGCTGATGCTGCACTTTATAAAGCCAAAAATAATGGTCGAGATAGAGTTGTAATCGATATCTAGTATCTACTGCAACTCTACCAAGGAGTTGCATATGATAATAAAGATCAGCCCTAGAGGCAGCTTAGATCAACTTTCGCAAATGGAGGTTGATCGCCTCAAGCAAAGTGCTAAAAATGAGTTATACCAACTACTGCGAAACTGCTCACTGGCAGTGCTTGCCTCCGGTTTAAAAAGTGATAATTCTGACGCTTTATTCAAGCGCTACGCCAATTTTCATATCAATGTGCTGCAACGTGAACGCGGCTTATTACTAGAGCTCATCAACCCGCCAACACAAGCCTTCGTTGATGGTGAAATCATTGCAGGGATCCAAGAACATCTTTTTGCTGTGCTTCGCGATATCGTCTATATCGACAATAAATATGACAATCTAAAGCACATCAATCTCACCAATGCCAGCCACATTACCAATGTGGTATTTGATATCTTGCGTAATGCCAGAGTCATTTCACCGATGATCGATCCTAATGTCATAGTGTGTTGGGGCGGACACAGCATTAACCCCATAGAGTATCAATACACCCGTGAAGTAGGCTATGAGTTGGGGTTAAGAGCGTTAGATATTTGCACCGGTTGTGGTCCAGGCGCAATGGAAGGCCCAATGAAAGGCGCCGCCATTGGTCATGCCAAACAGCGCATTAAAGATGCCCGCTATATTGGCTTAACCGAGCCCAGTATTATTGCTGCAGAGCCCCCGAATCAAATAGTCAATGAGCTGGTGATAATGCCAGATATCGAAAAACGCTTAGAGGCCTTTGTCCGTTTAGGCCATGGTATTGTTATCTTTCCCGGCGGCGCTGGCACCGCTGAAGAGCTGCTTTATATTTTGGGTATTTTGCTTAATCCCGCCAATGCCCAGCTGCCCTTTCCACTGATTTTAACCGGCCCTAAACAAAGTGCGGACTACTTCACTGAAATAGATGACTTTATCGGCGCTACCCTTGGTCAGCAGGCCCGAGATAAATACCAAATCATTATTGATGATCCTGTAAAGGTAGCGCAGCTGATGAAACAAGGCATGAGCGATGTAAAAGCCATGCGTAAACAACTTGGTGATGCTTACCAATACCAGTGGGCGCTGAAAATAGAACCTGAATTTCAACTGCCTTTTGAGCCAAATCACGAGGTCATGAAAAACCTGCACCTGTTTTTTCATCCGAACAAAGCTGAGTTAGCGGCCAGTTTACGGCGGGCGTTTTCAGGCATTGTTGCCGGTAATGTCAAAAGTGAGACCATTAAACTTATTGAAGACTTAGGTCCATTTGAGATAAGTGGTGATGAGCGGCTGATGACCATGATGGATAAACTGCTTGCTGCGTTCGTAACGCAACAAAGAATGAAACTGCCAGGCAGCGAATATACTCCTTGCTATCGCATCAATAATAAAAAATAGCACATGTTATATTGCTTTACTTTGCCGTCTACATCTTGCTTTTTAATCAAGTAGCGCTTAAATAGCCATTGATTCCACTGTTAAAAACAAGCCGTAAGGTTTAAGCTCAAGGACGGTTAATTTATAATTAAATCATACAGTGGCTCAATGTGAGCGACCTTACTGCAAACGAAAAGAAAACCATGAATAAATTACTCATTATCGATGGCCTTAATCTTGTTAGGCGTATTCATGCGGTATTGCCAGATGAAACGGATATCGTCAGTGTTAAAGAGCGCACACTGTCAGCATGTAAAAAATTACTTAAACATCACCAACCAACTCATGCCATTATGGTGTGGGACGGTGATGAAGAATCGTGGCGTAAACAGCTCTACCCTGATTATAAAAAAGGCCGTAAGCCTATGCCTGTCGCTTTAAAGGCTGGCCTTGAAGATATCAAAACCGCTCTGGCCATTGAACATGTTCAATCCCATGATGCCATTTCAGAGGCCGATGATGTGATTGCCACCTTGGCCACTAAAATTGCTGAAAATAACGGTCAGGCCATCATAGTGTCAACCGACAAAGGGTTTGGGCAACTGATGCATAGCAATATTGTTATTTGGGATCATTTCAAGCAGCAATATTTTGATATAAAAGCCTTAGAGAAAAAGCTCGCCGTGCAGCAAAATCAAATTTTAGACTTTATCGCGCTTGCGGGAGACGCGGGGAATAAAGTTCCTGGTATTACCGGTATTGGGCCAAAATCAGCAGCGGATTTATTAAACAAGTTTAGAAGCTTGGCAAACTTATACCAGTCACTGGATAATCTTGGTGCGAAACAAGCGCTAAAATTATCAGAGGGCAAAGAGATGGCAAGAATCAGTTATAAATTGGCGCAACTGCAATGCCATATGCCGCTAAACATTAACCTCAAGCAGTTTAGAGTAGTTAGCTAACCATTAATGAAGCAAGGAATCGCCTGATGAAATCTAAAGTGTCATATTTAATCGCAACCATCTTTATTGCATATGTCACTTTTGTTATTTTCGTTATATTTGTCTACGAGACTCGGCCAGAAGATCGCAGCTGGCAAGAACGCCAAGAGTTTAACCATAAAATGCTTAGCGAAATTATAATTGGCCAAACTATTGATAGCATTAGGCAACTAATGGGCCGAGCCGATTTTTCAGAGGCCAAAGCATCATCTGATGGCAGCTTTCAAATTATGTTTTACCGCACTCACCATGTCACCTCCGACGGTCAAACCACTAAAGATGAATGCACGCCGCTGTTATTTAAAGATGGTGAGCTGATTGCTTGGGGGCAAGAAACCTATGAGCAATTTCTGCAAATACCGATTATCGCTATCGCACCTCAAACTGAAACCGATCTTAACGCGATACAAACCAGTCCAATTCCCGCAGAGCAAGGCATAGAAACAGCAATAACTTCAGAACAGTAACCGCTCAGCTGAACCCATAAAAAATGCCACTGTATATCGCTATCAGTGGCATTTTTAGTTCAATATTAGATTGAATTGTAATCGTTAATCTTGGTTATATTCTCGATACGCCTCACCTTCTTTTAACCACTTAGGCGCTGCAACGCCTTTTAAATAATGGTCAAAATACTGCTTCATTCGAATGGTGTAATCTAGTTTATTAGGGTACTTTTTCAAATGATGTGGTTCATCTTCATATTGTAAAAACACCACATCTTTACCGGTTCTGCGCATGGCAAGATATAGCTCCACGCCTTGCTCCCACGGCACCGCATCATCTTTATCACCAAACATAATCATCATTGGAGTTTGAATGCGTTCAGCATAAAACACCGGTGAGTTTTCAATGTACTTTTGCGGCGACTTAAACAAACTTTCAGCAATTCGGCTTTGACCTGTTTCATACTGAAATTGACGAGCAAGGCCAGAGCCATGACGAATGCCGCTATAAGCACTAGTCATGTTCGACACGGGCGCACCGGTAACCGCTGCTTTAAAGATATTGGTTTGGGTCACAGCGAAAGCGGTTTGATAACCGCCCCATGAATGGCCTTGAATACCAATGGCATCTGGGTCGGCAACGCCCATATCAATGATTTTTTGAACGCCAGCAGTTAATGCCTTTACTGACGAGATCCCCGGGTAACCTACTTCAAAACGAATGTCAGGTAAGAAAATGGCATAGCCATTATCTGCATACCAAGCAAAGTTTGGTCGATGATTAATTGCCATATGCGGGAATGAATGCAAACGATCGCTCATAAAGCGATAGAAATACACCATAACCGGATACTGTTTACCGGCTTGATAATTCGTGGGCTTAATCAGTACGCCATCAGCTGGGCGGCCATCACCATCACGCCAACGCACCAATTCTGCAGCGCCCCAATTAAAATCATCTCGCTGACTATCTAAGTCAGTTTGTTGGCTGGCTTCATTAGGCGTATTCACACTTGAGGTGTATAAATCAGGGTAAAGATCATAACGCTGCTTAGAAAACACCATAGTGTCGCTATTTTTACTGCGGGCAAGTACCGTCAATTTTGCCTCGGTTTCAAGTTGCAACGTCACTCCTGGGACGCCAACAGTGGCGCGATAAAAACTGTCAGCTTTGGTGTGTTCATTATAACCGTGCAATAGCAGCGCTTGCTGCTGCTCAATGACAGCAGGCATATCTGACGTTGCATATAACCCGGCCAATCTAAACTGCTGACGATTTTTACGTCCTTCACCCGCAGACAACATAAAGCCGTCAAACGATGAGCTGCTAAATTGCCACACATCATATTTGTCATAGCCAATAATGCCTGAATCATCGGCTAGCCAAGGCCCTAAGCCATAACTTGGCGCATTACTGGGATAATCATGGTCTTCATTTGCAAAGCTAATAGCGATATCTTTGGTTAAACTGTGTTTTCTGGCATTAGCAATATCATACAAAAACAGTCCGCCTTGTTGATAATACGCCACAAAACGCCCATTAGGAGACAAGCTTGGCATTTCACTTGAGGCATGTTGAGTTAAAATTTGCAGCTTACGGCCAGTATTTAAATCCACTAGATAGACATCTTGATAAAAACCTGCCCAGGTGATCATTTTTTGATAAGGCACATCTGAGGTAGCTAATAAATAACGCTTTTGTTCACCATAGTGCACATCCGGTACGGCTTTATCCGCCAGTTGCACTATACGGTTAGCATTAACGTGCATCACAGCAAGATAAGTGCGCTTTAACTCTTTGGCATATTGTTTTACTTCATGAGGTTTTATTTTTGGGTCGTCACCATGCCACACTTTTAAATCACGAAGTCCGGTAACAATTTGTTGGTCAAATAAATCGGCTTCAGACTCTATTGATGCCAGTGTCAGGGCTTTATCTACTTGCGGTACGCGGCCAATAAATAGCCTTAAGCTATCTTCAGAAAAGAAAATTTTTGAATGCTGATTCAAAGTCCAGTCATCATCTGTTGGCACCTGTTTGAGCTTAAGAGACTCTAGAGCCAAAAGCTTCAGTTGATACTCTCGCTCATCACGCTCTACACTTGCATCCCCTTGGGTAAAGCCAAGCCAGTTGCCATCATCAGATAAACTCAGCTCTGCCACTTGATAACCGTCTGACTTATAAACTTGCGTTAGAGTATTAGTGATTAAATCGACCTTTTTAATCACATGCTGCTTGGCAGCAATATCATTAATGGCAACCACAAATTGGTTACCTGAGCGGTCAAAGTTAAATTGAGTAACATGGTCAAACTCCTGAAAAGTATTGGTGGCGAGTTGAATGAGCTTAAAACCACTGCCTTTATCTGCGCCATTAATGCTCGTTTCTTCAGCGTCCTCTTTGCCATCTTCTTTAGTGTCATCAATATCAAACCAAACCGCTAAATAATCACCTTTGGTACTAAACTCAGCTTGTTTAACCCGCTTAAACTGTTGCTGGTTACCTGTTTTGGTATTCAGTAAGCTAAGCCCTGCACTAAGCTCAGACTTTTTGAGGGTTTCTTTTTCTAATAAGCTCGGCGCAATAGTGGCAATCACATAATCACCATTTGCGCTGACTTTAACATCAGAGCCACCATCAATTTGATACTGCTTTTGTGTAGCCACTTGATTGACTAAAGCGCGGCTATTACCGCGATCTGGCATAGCCTCAACCGCTAACACTGTGCCATTTTCAGAGATAACGGGAGTCTGTAAGGTCTCAAAGCGCATAATATCATCGAGCAATAACGGCTTAATGTTGTCAGCTGATATGGCTGACATTGACACTGCTAACAGAGTCAATGGAATAAGGTTACGTAACTTCAAATCTTCCTCGTTATTGTTGTTATGGAATGAAATACAGTTCAGCTAAATTCATTAACTGAAAACATAATTGAAATTTAATAAAGCATTGTTGAAAATATCACCGCAATTTAATTAATGACCTTTCAGACTAAACTGTGCCAAGTTATTTTGCAGCCCCTTAGATTGTTAGTAGGCCCAAAGCTAGTAGACTGTAGTTAGTAGACCAAAGTCGTCTATTTAAAATCTGTCACCAGCTTATGCTATGCACGCGAAATAACTTTACAACCAACCTTTTATTAACAACTAAAGCTGATTTATGACGCGAAATAAGCCTTTCAATTACATGGTTGTGAATATCTTAAAGCAATCACCTGAGGATTAGCTTAATTATTTAAAAAAATATGTGATTAAACTCACTAAAAACTGTAAAAAAAAATCTAAATTCGTTAAAATGCGCCGCAACAAAACCGTGAGTAAGTAGTCTTGTTAAGGTGTTGTAAACAATAACAAGAAAATGCAGTAACCACTAAGTGGAAGGACTATCCATGCCAAAACGTACTATAACCGTAATCCCAGGTGATGGGATTGGACCAAGCATTATCGATTCGGCTTTAAAAATTCTCGACAAGGCTGGTTGCGACTTTGAATATGAGTTTGCAGACGCCGGTTTAGCCGCATTAGAAAAGCAAGGTGAATTAGTACCTCAGCGTACCTTAGACCTTATCGAAAAAAACCGTATTACCCTTAAAGGGCCATTAACCACACCTGTCGGTGAAGGTTTTACCTCTATCAATGTAAGCCTACGTAAAAAATTCAGCTTATATGCTAACGTGCGCCCTGTACTTTCTTTTAAAGGTACTCAAGCACGTTATGACAACATTGATATCATCACAGTACGTGAAAACACTGAAGGTATGTATTCAGGCTTAGGCCAAAAAGTATCTGACGATGGCGCTACTGCTGAAGCGACCAGTATCATTACTCGTCAAGGTGCAGAGCAAATTACCACTTTTGCTTATGAGCTAGCACGTAAAGAAAACCGTAAAAAAGTGACTATCGTTCATAAAGCCAACATCATGAAGTCAACTTCAGGTTTATTCTTGAAAGTGGCGCGTGAAGTGAGCCAGCGTTACCCAGATATCGAAACAGAAGAAATGATTGTGGATGCAACGTGTATGAAGTTGGTCATGAATCCAGAAAACTTTGATGTATTGGTAACAACTAACTTATTCGGTGACATTCTATCTGACTTATGTGCAGGTCTTGTTGGCGGCTTAGGTATGGCGCCTGGCGCAAACATCGGTAAAGATGCGGCAATTTTCGAAGCGGTTCATGGTAGCGCACCTGATATTGCAGGCAAAAATCTTGCAAATCCTACATCCGTGATTCTAGCCTCTATACAAATGCTGGAGTATTTAGGCATGGCTGACAAAGCGGAAATGATCCGCTCTGCAGTATCTGCTGTGATTGAAGAAGGCGACCGCACAACCCGCGATCTTGGTGGTACTCATGGTACAACTGACTTCACTCAAGCTGTTGTTGATCGTTTAGGATAAGCTTTATTACCCTTTTAGCTGAGTTATTGCAGCGCTAATAACTCTAGTTTTAATTAAAGGATAATAAAAAAGCCCTTAGTGATATTCACTAAGGGCTTTTTAATGCTTGTTTAAATTTCCAGCTAAATAGCTTAGTTAAACGCCCAAGCAGTATTAGGTTTAACCCATAAGTGAACTGTCACTTCATCACGATCATGATAAAGGTGCTTACACTGTAATTTAAAATCTGTGATGTCGTTTTCTTTTAAAATTTCAGCCATAGTATCTAAAATCTGTCTGACTTCTTTATAACGACTTTTCATTGGTAATTTAAGGTTAAAAATGGCTTCTTTAAACCAGCCATTAATCGCCCAAGCTTCAACGAGCTCAGCAACACGTGACGGTTTTTCTACCATGTCACACACTAACCAATAAATATTTTTTCTTGGTGGTTCGAAACGAAAACCATCGGCGCGATAATGTTTAACCTGTCCAGTGTCCATTAACTTCTGATCCATAGGACCATTATCAACTGCGGCGACAAACATGCCACGACGTACTAGCTGATAAGTCCAGCCACCAGGACAAGCGCCTAAATCCACAGAATGAAGCCCTGAGCGGCAGCGGTCTTCTTGCTCTTCCTTTGTCAAGAATTGCCCAAAAGCCTCATCTAATTTCAAGCTTGAACGACTCGGAGCATCGGCAGCCATTTTAAGACGGGGAATGCCCATAAAATAAGGTGAGCTATTGTTTGATAATGAATAGCCGACATAAGCCGTACCCGGCGCTACAAAGCACACATGAATGATAGGTCTGCGGTCATTTTCTTGAGCTAATAATGCGCCAGACTTTTTCAGGCCTTGGCGTAAAGGCACAGTAAATTTGCGGCAAAAACCTGACAGTTCTTTAGCTTCATTGGTATCTGGAGTTTCAACTCGTAATTCTCCCGCTTTTGACACTTCACTTAAAGCAGCCACAATCGGTGATACTCTGTCTTTTTCAGGCAAATCTTTTATCAACTCACCAGCAGCAAACATTTGTCTTGCAAACACTAATGAATTTAACTCAATTTGCTTTACCAGTTGCTCACCGCCGTTTTCTTCAAAACATTGGTAAATCACATAAGCATCATTGGTATTGGTTTTAACAAAGCCACCAATATTTAATTCAGCTGCACGCTGTTGAATTTCTGCAGCACAATCTTTCTCATAGCCTGCGCGGCAAAATATAAAGAGGTTTTTCATGATAAGCCTTAAGCTTCTATAACCATAACTGCTTCACAGTATGGTCGAAGGACAAAATAATGGGGGCATTATACTCAAAAATTATGCCGCTGTGTTAAATAGAAAAGGCAAACCGATAAAAGCAACAAAGCAGCAGATTTGATAAACAAGCTGCTGCTTTGAAATATTTGCCAAAGGTGACGCTAAGTTATTTCTGCTTAGTATGTTTTGCTATCCCAATGGCAAACAATGTCCAGCCAATCAGCATACAACCGCCGCCCATAGGGGTAATTGGCCCAATCCATTTGGCGCCAGTAAAGGCATATAAATACAATGAACCTGAAAATAATAAAATACCCACAAAGAATAAATAACCTGCCCAATCCAGCAGTTTTGAACTTATCCAGTGACCACTTAACGCTACGGCAATAATGGCAAAGGTGTGATAAAAGTGATAATCGACACCGAGTTTAAAAATCGCAACCAACTCAGGCGGGGCAATACTTTTTAACCCATGGGCACCAAAAGCCCCTAAAGCAACCGCTAAAAAACCACTGATTGCCGCTAACAGTAATAAACCTTGTCTCATTGATATCTCGCTTTATAGAAAATTAATCCACAATATCAGTAATAAACTGATCGCATATGGTTAAGCAGTGCTTCAGATTAGCCTCTAATGTGGTTCCTGACGACTTACGTGGCTTAAAACTATGATCGCCATCGGTTATCCAGCTGACTTTGACTTGTTTATTTATATCCCACTGGGGTATTTCGCTTATACCGCCAAATTTATCCCGCTCACCTTGCACCACCATTAATGGTTTTAAGCCATTATTTAACGGCTCAAGTCTCGGCTCTCCGCCTTTTAATGGAACAAAGGGATAACCTAAGCAAATGCAGCCTTTAATTAAGGCGTTAACTGAAGCAGAGATCTCAACCTGCTCATCATTAATGATAAGTTCGTCATCGGTTAACAATGTCGCCGCCATTCTGCCACCCATTGATTTCCCCATTAACACAATGTTTTCGACCACAAGATCATTGTCTTCAATGGTTTGTTCAATGGAATTAAGTAGCCTAGTAAAATGCATTAACAGTTTAGGCGCTCTATCTGGCGGCCTTCTTTTGCCATCTTGCATATTGGCTTGCATATATAAGAAGTTAAAGCGCAATACTTGATAACCTTTAGCAACCAAGCCATTGGCGATATCGACCATAAACTCATGGTGCATATTAGCCCCAGCGCCATGGGCCAATACCACTAATGTTTTACTGGGGTCGCCCTGTAAGATTGATTCAATTTCTAAACTATCGTTTGTTACAGCTGGGCCTAGGGGGGTCATATCATTAGTTTCTTCGATTGTTAGTGACAACAGCATTAATTACTACGCTATGTGGTTAAGCTTGGGTAAGTTAGCCCTAGCCTGACAGTAATTCACTGCGAGACTCTTCAGCAAACATATCTACCATCCACTCTCTAAAGGCAGCGACTTTACCTAATTCAGAATGATTTTGCTGACACACTAAGTAATAAGCATCTTTGCTGACTAGCACCTCTGAGAACGGACACACCAAGCGGCCTGCTTTTATATCCGGCCTTGCGAGTACGCTGTAACCCAGCGCAATACCTTGGCCATGAGCGGCAGCTTGCAGTACTAACGATGAATGACTAAAGATGGGGCCAGAATTAACATTAATTTCACTAATTCCACATTGCCTAAACCATGCCTGCCAATCATGACGGCTAGAATCGTGCAGTAAGGTATGATTTTTTAAGTCGCTGGGTTTCTCTAATGGTTTAGGTCCATTAAGTAACAGCGGTGAACACACCGGAATGAGCACTTCATTACGCAATTTATCCGCTCTTAAGCCAGGCCAATTACCTTGGCCATAATAGATGGCCACATCTACATCATCAGTCAATGAGCCCGTTTCGCTGTCAACAGCTTTAATGCGTACATCAATATCGGGATTTTGCTCACTAAACTTAGCCAAACGCGGCACAAGCCATTGAATTGCAAAACTTGGTGACATACTTACCGTTAACGAACCAATGGCGCTTCGGGCTAATAATCGGTCGGTTGATTCACCTAATTGGATAAAAATATCTTTAATATCGAGGAAATAACTTTGACCTTCTTCGGTCAATAAAAGCGAACGATTTTTGCGGCGAAACAGCTTTAGGCCTAGAAAATCTTCTAATGCTTTAATTTGATGACTAACAGCAGCCTGAGTAACAAACAACTCTTCAGCGGCACGGGTAAAGCTCAAGTGCCTTGCTGCTGCTTCAAATGCTTTTACCGCGTTCAAAGGTGGCAATCTTCGCGACATAGTGATCCATCTCTCGTTTTTTAATTAGTTTTTCTAATGAATAGCGTTACATTTTGTCGTTTGTAAAGAACACTGTGTTCGGTTAAATTATGACCATCAGATTTATGGTGAGTTGGACAACTTCTACGCAGTGTAAGGGTGTGTCCGCCAGTGTTAAGTCAGCCCGGAGGCGACCTTTATGTTCAATTTAAAATCATTAGCTACAGTAGCTTTACTTTCTTGTTTTGCTTTTACAGCTAGCGCAAATGAAGAAGGCATTGATATCAGCGACCTTCAAGCTTCAATAAACGCAGAGCTTCAACAAAGCATGACAGAAATGCAAAGTAATGTTCAGGTTGATGTTAACAGCACTTTAGTTGCAGACAAAGAAGTTCAACAGCCAATCACTACCGCTGAAACGCGCACTGCTGATTAATTTACTGTAAAAACAGTAACAAAAAAACCGCATTGACCATTTAAATGGTAATGCGGTTTTTTTATGGGCTAAAATGACTGTCGCAGTTTCAATATGAAATACACATCACAGCCTGCAAAGCTTAAGTAGGAGCATCGACTAGCGATACTCCTTTTACGCCATTAAGGACGGTATACTTTAACGTTGCTGTGACCTTGCTCAGTCAGGTATAACGCTTGTAATTTACTCATTACGCCGCGATCACAGTAGAGTAAATAGGTTTTACTTTTATCTAAATCAGCAAATTGCGTTGCTAATTTAAAGAAAGGAATTTTTAAGAGTTCAGTGCCATCAATGCTTAGTGGGTTTTGCTCTTCTTCATCTTGTGCTCTGATATCAATCACAACACTGCCAGCTTCAATTGCATCAACGGTTTCAGTTTCACTTACTGTGGTTTCAACTTTTTCAGCAATTTGCTTAATATCGATAACCACGGCATCTTCTACAATACGGTCAATTAAGTCTTCACTGAATTTAAGCTCTTCTGCTTCAATTTTTGCCAGTACAGCCTTAACGGTTGGCTTTTGCGAAATCACACCACAATATTCAGGAATCGCTTTAGCGAAATCTTCAGTACCAATTTGGCGACTTTCATTGATAATGTCTTGCTTATCCATGGTGATTAATGGACGTAAAATCAATAAATCCGTACAGCGGTCAATTACGTTTAAGTTGGTCAGAGTTTGGCTTGAAACTTGACCTAAACTCTCACCTGTAACCAAAGCTTGGATGTTGTACTTTTCAGCCATTTTAGTGGCGGCGCGCATCATCATACGCTTAAGAATAACGCCCATTTGACCGTTATCAATTTTTTCTAGAATCTCAGCAACCACTGGCTCAAATGGTACAGTCATAAAGCGCACTTTGTGTGACTCGCCATATTTCTGCCACAAATGATAAGCCACTTGCTTAACACCAATCTCATGCTGCGCGCCACCTAAGTTAAAGAAACAATAGTGAGTGCGGGCACCTTTTTTGATGAATTGATAGCTTGATACACCTGAATCAAATCCACCTGAGATAAGCGATAATACATCTTCTTGGGTCGCCATTGGGAAACCACCTAAACCGGGAATACGGCGCACAACCATATACAGTTTTTCATGGTCAATTTCTAAATTAACCGTCATATCTGGATTTTTTAATTTCACACCCACAGCATCTGTGTGCTGGTTTAAACCGCCACCAACGTAACGCTCAACTTCAATTGAATTAAAGTCATGCTTACCAGTACGTTTAACGCGAACACAGAAGGTTTTACCTGCCAATTGCTCTTTATAAACTGGCAGTACTTGCTGGTAGATATCATCCATTGACTCAAAACTGTATTCATCAACTTGAACAACATGAGCAATACCAGGAATACATTCTAAACGCTCAGCAATGGCGTTAATGCGCGTTTGTTCATCGCTGTTGACGTGGATCATAATGCGATCCCATTGACGTTGTACTTTTACTTCGTCATCAACTTTTTTAAGTACATTTCGAATGTTGGTCTCAAGAATTTTAGTAAAACGCATACGAACAGTTTTACTTTTCATCATGATTTCTGGGTATAGCTTTACAATAAACTTCATTGGATTTCCGCGGCAACTGATTTGGATGTTCACTTTTACGACTACGGATTGCGTTGATATTCAGCGCAAAATCAACTCATAAAAGTCAAAAATAATAATGGCTGGAAATTAACCAGCCAACAAAGGCGGGATTATAGCAAAAACTGTCTATATACCAAACACAATAAATTTTATTACACACAATCTTTGAGCTTAGGTGCTAAGGCTGTCATTAAATCTAAATAAAATTAGCAGTCTAAGCAATACTGCAACACAGCGTCAGTGAAACGGCGTTGCGATTACTGGCTATACAGCGCTATTTAAAGCCGATAAAAAGCCGCTTAAGGACTAAGCGGCTAATCTCATCTTATATAAAGAGCGCGTTTCTATGGCTGCTGTGATTGTGGCGCGAGTACTTCTATCTCAGCAGACTCTTTCGCCTTGCCTTGTTCAATAGCAATTTCAACTCGGCGATTACGGCTACGGTTTTTATCAGAGTCGTTAGCCACTAATGGCGCATTAGATGCCATACCCACCACCCGCATTCTGCTGTCATCAAAGCCTGTCACTTTGGCCAGTTCATGGGCTACTGAGACTGCGCGTTTACTGGATAAGTCCCAATTAGAACTGTAAAGCTCATTGCTAATGTGCATGCCATCGGTATGACCTGATACTGTAATAATGCCGGGAACATCTTTTAATAAGTCACCAATTGAGCGAACCACAGGTTTAAATCTTGGCTGTAAAAAGCCTGAACCCGATGCAAAAGAGCCTTTCTCGCGGATCCGGATAATAATCTGTTGCCCTAATGATTCAATTTCGATGGCGCCATCAACAATTTCCTCATTGAGTTTTTCGGCCATTTTTTTCACTTGGTCGTTAATATTTTCTTGCTCAGACTTCGCTTGGGCTTGCTGAGCCTGTGCTTGTTGCTGGGCCGTCGCTTGAGCATTACCGCCGCGATTATCCCCTTGCTGTTTTTGCACGCCGCCCGCACTAGCATCGTCGCCTGCTTGATACTCAATGGTTTGCTCTGTCATCTCATTGGTTTGCTGATTAATAATTTCAATAGGGGTAGGATCCGGTTTTCCCGGCCGAAACTCTAACGCAATCACCGAGGTGCCTTTAGGAATATCTTTAACTTCAACTTTATTTTGCACCCCGAAGGCATACTTCATCGAACCGGCAATTTGCTTAAACTTCATCACGTCCATTTCAGAGAACGCCAGCAGCAAAACAAAAAAGCACATCAATAACGACATAAGATCAGCAAAGGTGGCTAGCCATAACGGCGCGCCGGGTGGTGGACAATCACACTTGGCTTTTTTAGCCATGAGCTACTCTCCGTCCGTGGTATCGATTTGACGTTGTTTTTCACCTAGATAATTTTTCAGGAAACCTTCGATAACACGTGGGTTCTGACCATCTTGAATCGCCAAGACCGCATCCATAATCAAATTGCGGTTAAGTAACTCTTCACTCATACGTAATTGCAATTTATCAGCAATCGGGAGCGCCACCATATTGGCGATAATCGCGCCATAAAGCGTGGTTAATAATGCCACCGCCATTGCCGGGCCAATTGATTTAGGGTCATCCATATTCGATAGCATGGCCACTAAACCAATCAAGGTACCAATCATGCCCATGGCTGGGGCCACATCACCTAAGGATTTAAAAATGCCAATGCCGGTTTTATGCCTTTCCTCGGTCAGGGCAATATCTTTTTCTAAGGCTTCACGCACCACATCACCATCATGGCCATCCACTAACATGTCGACCGCTTTTTGCATAAAACTGTTACCGATCTGCGCTTCTTCTAATGCTAAAAAGCCCCCTTTACGGGCTGCATCAGCCATATTCACTGATTGGTCAATTAACTCCTCAGGCTTATCAATTTTAAACATGAAAGCTTTAGCGCCAATTTTTACCGCGCCTAAAAATTGCTTAAGATTATATTTCATCATCACAACGAAAAGAGAACCAATAAGCACAATCATCACCGATGGCGCATCAATAAAAATCGAAATCCCACCACTGTTCACCATAGAACCAATAATAAAAGCGAAGGCGCCTATTAAACCTATTAGGGTTGCTAAATCCACAATTTCTCCTTGAGCGCAGTCTTAATAATGCTGCCTTACTTCTATGAATACCAATGTAACACTCTGAGCTATTGGGACAAATGTTCAAACGAACAAAAAAAACTCATACAGTGACACTTTCATCGATTAATTGGCTGGTTTATCAAAAAAGCATCAAAAAATGCTATTACGACTACCATTATTACTACCATGGATTTCAAACTTCGCTTAAAGCGACCGCTTGACACTGGTATTCATTATCTATATCGGTCAAACTTAGCCCAAGTTTAGGAATATTTTATGAATTATATAAATATTCAGTCACAAAGCGTGCTATTGAGCAAATAAACAACGACTGAATTTGACCCTTAGCGCGGCCTGATATACCTTGTCCCCGCATAATAGAAGGAATAAGAATTGTGGCAAAAAAACCTGAGAATCTAAGTTTTGAAGAATCCTTATCGGAGCTTGAAAACATTGTTGCAGATCTTGAGCAAGGTGAAGTCACTTTAGATAATGCCCTTAAACAATTTGAGCGCGGTATTAAGCTGGTGCGCCAGAGCCAATCTAAGCTAGAACAGGCTCAACAAAAAGTTTCCATCTTATTAAATGAAGACGATACCAACCTCAGCCCATTTACCGTTGAAGGCGAATAAGTGTGTTAGCCCAGTCAATTGAACAATACCAACAACGCGTGAACCAAGTTTTAGCAACTAAACTTGCCCAGCTTGATGACGCTGCCCCTATATTAAAAGCCGCAATGACCCACGGCGCCTTATTGGGCGGCAAACGCATTCGACCTTTTATGGTTTATAGCATTGGTGAAATGTTAGGTGCTGATTTAAAGCAGCTTGATAACGCCGCAGCCGCTATCGAATGTATTCATGCCTACTCATTAATCCATGATGATTTACCTGCCATGGACGATGATGCCCTGCGCCGCGGCCAGCCAACGGTGCATATTGCTTTTGATGAAGCCAGCGCTATCCTTGCAGGCGATGCCCTGCAAACCTTAGCCTTTGAACTTATTTGCGAGCCTAATGAGAGCATTAGCGCCTCTCAGCAACTTGCTATGGTAACCGCTTTAGCTAAAGCATCGGGTTATAGTGGTATGTGCGGCGGACAAGCTATTGATCTAGGCGCCACCAATAAGCGTATAGACCTTGAGCAGCTAACCCTGTTACATAATAAAAAAACCGGTGCCTTAATTAGCTGCGCTGCAGAACTTGCCTTAATCGCGGCATCAGCATCAAGCCTAGACCAACAAATTATCAGAGACTTTGCCGCCAATATTGGCTTAGCCTTTCAAGTACAAGATGACATTTTAGACATCATTGCCAGCACTGAAGAATTAGGTAAACCCCAAGGCAGTGATCAAGAGTCCAATAAAAGCACATTTCCTAAATTATTAGGGCTTAAGGGTGCAAATGAATGCGCCGAGCAACTAATTAACGATGCACTATCAGCGCTGGCAAAATTGACCTACAATAGCCAGTTAATTGCAGACTTCGCCCGCTATATCATTGCGCGAAGAATATAAAGAGACAGTTTACCGCCATATGAGTTTCGATAATTCTCAATTTCCGGTATTAGCTCAAGCTAATACCCCTGACGATTTGAAAAAGCTGCCGCAAGGCATGCTGCCACAGTTATCCGATGAATTAAGGCAGTTTTTGCTTAAATCAGTCAGTAACTCAAGTGGCCATTTTGCTTCAGGCCTTGGTACTGTTGAATTAACAGTAGCACTTCATTATGTCTATAATACGCCTTTTGACCGCGTAGTATGGGATGTAGGCCACCAAGCTTACCCCCATAAAATTCTCACTGGTCGTCGTGACAGAATGCATACCATTCGTCAAAAGAACGGTTTACACCCTTTCCCATGGCGTGAAGAAAGTGAGTACGACACCTTTAGTGTCGGGCATTCTGGTACCTCTGTTAGTGCAGCATTAGCCATGGCTGTGGCTGCAGAAAAAGAGCAGAAAAATCGTAAAGTCGTGGCCGTTATCGGTGATGGTGCGATGACCGGCGGTATGGTGTTTGAGGCCATGAACCATGCAGGCGATCTGCACAATGACATGTTAGTGGTGTTAAATGACAATGAAATGTCTATCTCAGAAAATGTCGGCGCACTGAATAACCATTTAGCCCAACTAATGTCAGGCCGCTTCTACACCACCATTCGTGAAAGCAGCAAAAAAGTGCTCAAAGGTATGCCTGTCATTAAAGAAATGGCAAAGCGTACTGAAGAACACCTTAAAGGTATGGTCGTACCTGGAACCTTATTTGAAGAACTAGGTTTTAACTATATTGGCCCGATTGATGGTCATGATGTTGATTCATTAGTTGAAACCCTGCGTAATATGCGCGATTTAAAGGGCCCGCAAATCCTGCATATCATGACTAAAAAAGGTCGTGGATATGAGCCTGCTGAAAAAGATCCTATCGGTTGGCATGCAGTGCCTAAATTCGACCACACTCAATTTAGAAAGCCGAAAACAAAACCAAGTTCACCGACATTTTCGCAAATTTTCGGTAAGTGGTTATGTGATGTTGCTGAAAAAGATGACAAGTTACTCGCCATTACACCTGCCATGCGTGAAGGCTCGGGCATGGTTGAGTTTTCACAGCGTTTTCCAAACCAGTATTTTGATGCCGCGATTGCTGAGCAACACGCGGTCACCTTAGGTGCTGGTTTTGCGTGTGAAGGCTACTCAGCTGTTGTCGCTATCTATTCAACTTTCTTGCAGCGTGGTTACGATCAGTTAATTCACGATGTAGCTCTACAGCGCTTACCTGTGTTATTTGCTATCGATCGCGGTGGTATTGTTGGCGCTGATGGCCCAACTCACCAAGGTGCTTTTGATTTAAGCTTCCTGCGTTGTGTTCCCAATATGGTCGTTATGGCACCATCTGATGAAGATGAATGTCGCCAAATGCTCTATACCGGTTATCGCTATAAAGATGGCCCAACGGCGGTTCGCTACCCTCGTGGTTGTGCGACAGGTATTGAACCAACTGAAGAAATGACTCCTATTGCGATTGGTAAAGGCTTGGTTAAACGTCAAAGTCAACAGCAGACGCAACGTGTAGCCATTGTTAACTTTGGTACTACTCTTGCTGCAGCGCTTGAAGCCGCTGAGACGCTCGATGCCACCGTTGCCGATATGCGCTTTGTTAAGCCATTAGATTTAACCCTGCTCGCTGAGCTTGCTCATAGTCATGACGTGATTGTCACCGTTGAAGAAAATGCCATTATGGGCGGTGCGGGTAGCGGCGTCATTGAAGCGCTGCATCAAATGAAAATCTTAAAGCCTGTGCTGCAAATTGGCTTACCTGATGAATTTATCAAGCATGGTGGACCGGATGAAATCATCCAAGAGCTTAAATTAGATGGTGCGGGTGTTTTAGCCCAAATCCAAGACTATTTAAGTTAACCGCCTCAGGGAGTTAAGCCAATTTGATTGGCGCTACTAAAAATCACAAAAAAGGACTGCATTGGCAGTCCTTTTTATTAACTCTTTATTACTAACGCTTGATTACTAACTATTGCTTTGCCAACCCTTTGCTTATTGATTGGCAAACCAAGAAGTCAGTTTTCAATTGTTATGCATTACGCTTGTGTATCAACACTTGCGCCACCTTGAGACACCATAACCATCGCAGGGCGAAGTACACGGTCTTTTAAGATGTAACCTTTTTGCATAACTAGCATCACGGTATCTTTAGGGTATTCTGCACTTGGCTGCATACCGATAGCTTGATGATGATTTGGATTAAATGCTTCACCTAATGGATTAACAAGCACTACGCCATTTTTCTCAACTGCTGCCATTAACCCTTTCATGGTCAATTCAACACCTTCAGCAATCGCTTTAGTTGCTTCATCTTCAGCATCAACACCAGCAAGTGCACGTTCCATATTATCTAATACAGGCAAAAGCTCATTCACGAACTTTTCTAATGCGAAGGCACGGGCTTTTTCAACATCTTTTGCTGCACGAGCGCGGATGTTTGCCGTTTCAGCAGCGGCGCGAATTTCAACATCTTTACGCTCAGCTAAGGCTGCTTGAGTTTCAGCAAGTTGTTGCTCTAATGCTTCAATTTTAAGGTTAGCTTGAGTTAACGCATCAACTTCGGTGGCCTCTTCTGCTGCGACTTCAGTTTCCGTTTCATTGACGACTTCTGCATCAATGATCTCTTGATCTACTTTGTTTGACTCGTTGCTCATTTTCACTCCAGCTAAAAATGCTTTGTTTCTGATTACTATGGGCATATTATGGGGATCATTTTCTTCGTTTCAAGCCTTTGTGCAAATCAAATACTAATATGACTAAAAAGTTTCAAACAATCGGCCTCATTGGCAAGCCACATCATCAAGGTACCAATCGCACTTTAAAGCGTTTGCATCATTGGCTTTCCATGCAAGGCTTCGACATATTAGCCGAAGAGCGAGTGGCTTCTGAGTTAAAAGTTGAAGTGGAATCTGTTGATTTAACTGAATTAGGTGAGCGCTGCGATCTCGCTATTGTCGTCGGTGGTGACGGTAATATGCTCGGCGCCGCGCGGGTATTGTCTCGCTTTGACATTGGGGTTATTGGGGTTAACCGTGGCAACCTTGGTTTTTTAACGGATTTACCACCCGATAACTTTGAAGAATCACTTTCTAAGGTACTTGAAGGCGAATACGATACAGAGAACCGCTTTTTGCTAGAGGCTGAAGTGCATCGTCATGGGATTTTAAAAGCCAGTAACTCTGCGGTTAACGAAGCGGTATTGCATCCGGGTAAAGTGGCGCACATGATCCAGTTTGAGGTCTATATTGATGAGCAATTCATGTATAGCCAACGCGCCGATGGCATGATTGTATCAACCCCAACGGGCTCAACAGCTTATGCCTTGTCTGCTGGCGGCTCAATTTTAACCCCTAACCTGCAAGCATTAATTTTAGTGCCTATGTTCCCTCATACACTATCGTCTCGCCCTATTGTGGTGGATGCATGTAGCACCATAAAATTAGTGGTATCACCGGATAACGGCGAGAACTTAGAAGTCAGCTGTGATGGTCACGTTGATTTAGCTGTGTTGCCTGGGGATGAAATTTTTATTCGCCGTAGCAATAATCATTTAAGAATGATCCACCCTAAAGGCCACAATTACTTTGATGTTTTGCGCGCTAAATTGGGCTGGGGCAGCAAACTGTTTTAAGGGCTAATGTTAGCTGCAGTGGTTGAAAATAACTGATGCTTTAGTAACTGTTGTTACTTTAGTAGCAGTTGTTTTAGGAAAAAATTTAACAACAACCACTGTGATCTAGCCCGTCTAAGCCATGTCACTCAAGCAATTGAGGATTTTCTCTGTTAATAATGCCTCTGATAACGGGTTTAAGCTAATTATCTCTAATCTTGAGTCCATGGCTTCATCAAGCTCGTTAATCGACAGCCTGCCATCGACAGCATTAAAAGCGCCAATGCCTTCTTCTGTGATCATTACCGCTTTTATGCGTAGCACCTCATTAAGTAAGCCGTCACACCAGGCAACTAACTTATCAAAGTCAAAACAATGCTCGGCGCTAAAAATCCAGCCAATACTATGCGCTCCTTGCGCTTGATTTAACTTGGTTATAAAACCTTGGCCATTGAACTCATCATCAACCACAGCAGCATTTGAGTCAAACAGTGATTGGCTAGGCTTGGTCACTGACTTGGCTAAATAAGATGCTTGAGTGCTTGAACTGCTGAGACTAATGGCTCGCGGCTTTATCAACGCCCAATAAACATGATTAAGCACATCAGCTGTGTTAGAGGCAATACACAGTTTTTTATCATTAGCTAAGTAAGCTGACAAAGAGGCAAAATCATCTTGCTGATATAAATCGGCCTTGCTGGCGTAAATCACTTCTGCAATGTCTATTTGCTGATTAAAGTTACTATTTTCAGTGTAGCGAGTGTCTTTGAGCTTGCGCGCATCAACCACACATAAGGTTTGATTTAACTGCAATACTTGCTGATTAAACTCATTGGTCAGTACCTTGAGTATTTCAGCAGGATGGCCAAGTCCAGTTGGTTCAATTAACAATCTATCTGGCTTAGCTTTTTGAATAATTTGATTAATCGCCACTTGCATCGGTACGCCTGCAGCGCAACATAAGCAGCCACCAGCAACTTCTTTTATGACCACTTGTTCGGATGAGTTGCAGCCAGTTATCAGGCTCGCATCAATACCCACTTCGCCAAACTCATTAACTAGCACAGCCCAAATTTCACCCTTGGGTTTGATTGCCAGTAACGACACAATTAAGCTGGTTTTACCTGCCCCTAAAAAGCCGGTAATAAGGTTAGTATTAATGCGTTTACGGATCACCTGATAAATTCCACTAAATAACTAAATTAAACCCATGTAAATAATAAGCATTGTGATTATTATTTTTTAGCGTACTTGCCTTGTCTAGTCGGCTTAGCGTTCCCATCAGCACGACTACCTTTACCAGCAGGGCCACTTTTAGCTGCGCCGCCGCGATTTCGGTTGCCACCTTGGCGTTTATGTTTAAACAGCTTTTTAGGTTTTTCAGCATCGACTTCTCTATATCGAGCCGGTAATGGCGCGCCAAGTTCATAACCGGGTAACACTACCACAGGTATTGAGGTGCTAATGAGTGCTTCAATGTCTTCTAACAGCTCCATTTCATTTTGTGCGACCAATGAAATGGCCTGACCGGTTAAGCCTGCGCGGCCCGTACGGCCAATACGGTGAACATAATCTTCAGGCTCTGGGGGTAATTCAAAATTAATCACTAATGGTAAAGCTTCAATATCTAGACCCCTTGCGGCGAGATCGGTCGCTATCATGACGCGCAGCTTACCCGTCTTAAACTCTTCTAAAGCACGGTTGCGAGCGCCTTGAGTTTTGTCACCATGAAATACGGCAGCTTTAATACCATCTAACTTAAACTCTTTAAGTAAGTGCTCAGCCGTTTCTTTTAGGCTGGTAAATACCATCACCTGTTGCCAGTTATTACGGCCAATTAGCTCTGACAGTAACTCTGCTTTACGGCGTTTATCTACTTGATATACCGATTGGGTTACCGTTTCAGCAGGTTTTTGATTCGATATATGCACATACTCGGCATTTTTGAGCATTTTTGCCGCTAAGCTTTTGACATCATTAGAATAGGTCGCTGAAAACATCATGGTTTGATGTTGACGATTGATCATCCGCTTCACTTTTTCGATATCTTTAACAAAACCTAAGTCCAACATGCGATCGGCTTCATCGATAACTAAATGGGTCACAAAGGATAAATCAAGGTCATGCTGACCAATAATATCGAATAATCGCCCAGGAGTTGCTACCAAAATGTCGACACCTTTAGCGAGGGCTTTTCGTTGCGGGTTGATATTCGAACCGCCATAAACCGCGAGGCTCTCAAAGGGTAAAAACTGGGCATAGTTAACCAGATTTTGTTCGATTTGAATCGCCAGCTCGCGAGTTGGGGTCATGATCAGTACCCGTAAACGTTGCCAAGCTGTTTTGCTCTCTTGTTCGGCTATTTCAAGCTCAAGACGAGTTAATAAAGGTAAAGCAAATGCAGCAGTTTTACCGGTACCAGTTTGTGCGCTGGCTAATATATCCTTACCTTCAATAGCTAATGGGATCACAATTTGTTGTACGGGGGTCATATCGCTATAACCACATGTGTTAACCGCATCCAAAATCGGTTGTGACAAGCCTAATGAATCAAAAGTCATATTGTTCTCTGAAAACTACTGTTAAAGGCGCTATTGTAGCGACTTAGGTTAATATTAGCGAAATAAAAACCACAGCTAAATAAAGGCACTTAGGCTTAATGCAATGCATTAACCTGTAAAATCAGCCAAGTACATATAAGTTAGCTCTGTTTTATAACACGCTAAGATATGTTATTTCGGCCTTTAGGTAACACTTTGTATCTTATGGTTTTATTTATTGATTTAATTAGCACATTTTAGCAACACAGGCCTCACAATAATAAAACAACTAATAGGCCTGTGATGAAACTGCTATACCCGTTATTATTTGCATTAACCCTTAGCGCTTGTGGTGGCTCAGACTCTGACTCTCAAGTTCCAGAAACTCCTGAGACTACACCACCTGTCGAACCTACTGAGCTAGTTGCCGATATTTGCTATGTTATGTCGACAACAATGGGCGACATCAGCTTAGCCATCGATACCACTAATACACCCATTACTGGAGCGAATGTTAAACGCTATGTCGATGAGCAGTTTTATGATGGCACACTATTTCACCGCGTTGTCTATCAATTTGTTTCACAAGGCGGTGGCTTTACCACAGGATTAGTGAGCAAGCCTGGCTTTGAAGCTATCACATTAGAAGACAATGTTGGCCTAACTAACGCACGTGGCACCATAGCGATGGCGCGCACCACAGTGGCAGATTCAGCCACATCACAGTTTTATATCAACGCCCTCGATAATCCTCAATTAGATTATTCCAGTGGCCAACGTGGTTATGCGGTTTTTGGTCAAGTGTATGACGGTATGGCTGAAGTGGTCGATCAAATTAACATGGTATCGATTAATAGTAATAGCGTACCTGTAACAGATATCGTCATCAACAGCGTTGAAGAAACCAGCCGCCCACAATGATAACCTAGCAAAAAATTTGTATGTGACTAATGTATAGCGCTTTATTATTAACGCCCGCAACAATTATCGTTGCGGGCTTTTTATTGGTTTACAGCGCAAATAAAACCAAAAGTACAATCAAGATTACACTTCACTAGCAAAATCAGAGCTAGCTCCGCTAATTACGATTAAAACCACAGAAACAACATGAACAAGTTTAAATGTATGAAATAAGTCACAAATTATAGTCAATATGATTGGTAATTTAATGACATTAAAGAATTCTGTATTAATTATTTTAATCATTAAAGAGGTTTCCCATGGCGACTAAATTTTTCATTCCTAGCGTAAATATTCTCGGTCAAGACAGTGTTAATGAAGCAATCAATGACATCAAAACACTGGGCTTTAAGCGCGCACTTATTGTTACTGATGCACCGTTAGTAAAAATTGGTTTAGTTGATAAAGTAGCGGCTAAGCTTATGGACAATGGCATTGCAGTATTTATCTTTGATGGCGTACAACCTAACCCAACCATGGGAAATGTTGAAGCAGGCTTAGCAATGCTTAATGCCAACGAGTGTGATTTTGTTATTTCGTTAGGTGGCGGCTCTCCACATGATTGCGCTAAAGGTATCGCTTTAGTGGCGACCAATGGTGGTAGCATCAAAGACTACGAAGGCTTAGATGTTTCAACAAGACCACAAATGCCGCTAGTCGCAATTAACACTACGGCTGGCACAGCCAGTGAGATGACCCGTTTCTGTATTATTACTGATGAGTCACGTCATATTAAAATGGCGATTGTCGATAAAAACACCACCCCTATTTTGTCAGTAAATGACCCTGAACTCATGGTTGAAAAACCTGCGGCGTTAACAGCCGCAACCGGTATGGATGCATTAACTCATGCGGTGGAAGCTTATGTATCAACAGCTGCGAACCCAATTACCGATGCTTGTGCAATTAAAGCCATCGAGCTGATTAAAGCTAACTTGGTTAATGCGGTTGAACAAGGTGATGATATCAATGCTCGTGAGCAAATGGCTTACGCGCAATTCTTAGCGGGAATGGCATTTAATAATGCTAGCTTAGGTTATGTTCATGCGATGGCCCATCAACTTGGCGGCTTTTATGATTTACCACACGGTGTGTGTAATGCACTATTACTGCCGCATGTACAAGCTTACAATGCGCAAGTGGTGCCAGGTAAATTAAAAGACATTGCTAAAGCAATGGGTGTAGATGTGGCGCAATTAGATGATACTCAAGGCGCAGCGGCTGCAATCGAAGCCATTAAAACCTTGTCTGTTGCAGTCAATATCCCAGCAAATTTAACTGAACTTGGAGTTAACCCAGAAGACATCCCTACATTGGCTGATAATGCGTTAAAAGATGCCTGTGGCCTCACTAACCCAAAACAAGCGACCCATGGTGAGATTTGTGAAATATTCACTAACGCACTATAGGTTACAACCGTAAGTTTCATATATTCGCGGCTCAAGCTGATCCGCGAATAAAGCCTGTCAAAGGCTGGCATTCTCTACTAGAGAACAACCTGACTAAAACACAGCTTAAGGCCAATAAAATTGCCATTAAGCTATTGAAATAGCGCCAGCCACAGCGCTAAAAATAATAGTCACACTTAAGTATTCTAACTACAAACTGATACTTTTATTTAATAAATAATACACTTACACACATAACTGTTAACCGCGTCTAACTTCTCAAAATAACCATTGACCTGCCTTAAAATAGGGGTCTATGATGAAGTTACATTCTTAAATAAGTAGGTAAGCTATGACTGCAATCACTCATGTGTATAACTACACAGTAAGATGTCCTCACTATAAAGAAAAAGATAAAACAGCTAGCTGGTTAAACCACATAGAAATCAACCAATCCTCAGAAATTGCACTAAACCGCATCACCAAATGGCACAATGCACCCGGTTCAAAATCATTTGAAAGCGGAAAGTTTGTCGTTAGAAAGTCGGACACCGACAACACTTATTACTCAATGCAAAGCAATCGCCTGTTAAATGATGCCCACGCTATGGTCACCTTTAAGATATTCCTCGATGATTGCTGCCAAGATGCAGATCCAGAGAAAATCATTGCCCACTTAGTCGAAGACTATAACAAGCGTCTTGCTAGAGCTCAGTAACGTTTCCAAGGATTACTGAATCACCGAAAAACGCTGTTATGTTTTTCGGTGACAATCTCAAATATTACCAAAGCCAATACGTGATCCAGTTAACACTATTCCAAACTAGTTAACCATCAGTTCACAGTTCCACACTCTTATTAAGACATCCCAGCTTTGTTTACTATATAAACTGCTTCTCATAATTTTTAACACGCTTTACGACTGCCTTTTAACGCTTCGATATGCTGCGTTCTTTTTTAATCTTATAAATTAACTCGCTTTACTCTGACTACCTTTACATGACAAGTGAGTTTGCAACGCTAAAGCGCATAATTTTTATAAGATTTTGTCGATTCTGTTCCTTGTCGTTAAAGCCATACCGATAAAAATATAACCGAATTATTTTAACTTCACTAAAGGAGCATCTTAGATGCAAGCAGTTCCGAATATCGTCATCGTTGGCGGCGGCGCAGGTGGCATGGAAATCGCCACTAAATTGGGTCATAAAGTTGGTAGAAAAGCCAAAGCAAAAGTCACACTCGTGGATTGTGCCGAAAGCCATGTGTGGAAACCACTGCTTCATGAAGTGGCTACTGGCGCCTTAGATATTGGCATTGATGCAATTAGCTACCGTGGCCACGCCTCAGCACATGGTTACCATTTTCAACAAGGTGCAATGATTGATATTAATCGTGATGATAAACATATTATTTTAGCGCCAATTAATGATGAAAACGGGGATGAACTCTTACCCGCTCGTCATATTCCTTATGACTATTTAGTGATTGCCATTGGCAGCGTAGCCAATGACTTTAATATTCCTGGCGTCAAAGAGCACAGCCTGTTTTTAGATAACACTGAACAAGCGATGCAAATTCGTAAGCTGTTATTAAATAAATTTATGCGCTATGCCAGTCATCATCAACTGGATGATAAAATTAAAATTGCTGTGGTAGGTGCAGGTGCGACTGGTGTGGAAATGTCGGCTGAAATGCACCATGCGGTAGAGCAACTCAGTGGCTTTGGCTATAAAATTGATACCAGTTTGCTGGAAGTTTCCCTCATTGAAGCTGATGAGCGCATTTTACCTAAAGTCGGCAAAGTAGAAATTTCTGACTCAGTGACCCGTGAACTCAAGCAATTGGGAGTGAAGGTCATGACAAACACCCGCATTACACAAGTGACACCAGAAGGCTTATCGACAACAGATAACACCTTGATCCCTGCAGATATGGTTATATGGTCAACAGGTGTTAAAGCACCAAACTTTTTAAATAATATTGGTGGTCTTGAAAGTAATCATATTAACCAAGTGATGGTGAAGCAAAATATGCAAACCACCCTAGACCCCTCAATCTTCTCTATTGGCGATTGTGCAGCTTGCCCACAAGCTGATGGCAGCTGGGTACCTCCACGAGGCCAGTCAGCAAGACAAATGGCATTAATGACAGCTGATAACATTATGTTGATGCTTGCTGGCAAAGATCCTAAAAATGAATACGTTTACAAAGATTTAGGTTCGCTGGTGAACCTGTCGAAGTTCCACACTGTCGGTAACCTAATGTCATTTATGGGTGGCGGGGTTTTGGTTGAGGGTAAAATTGCCCGTTTTGTTTACACCTCACTTTATCGTCGTCACTTAATTGAGCTGCACGGTGTGGTGAAAGGCACCTTAATGATGCTGGTAAAAGGGATCAGCCGCATTATTCATCCGCATCTTAAATTACACTAAAGTGGAATTAGGCGCTTAAGCGCTAACTGATAAAGATAAAACATTAACCTTGCCAGCTTTAGATCAATTAAAGCTGGCAAGGTTAACGCCAGTGAACGACTCTATTGGGGCTAGTTTGCTAAACACTTACCTTTACCGGTACTCGCAATGATTAAACCATCCCCTTAGGCGGCATTCGCTCTAATGCCATGAGGGATCGGTAAACCTCTTTCATTAATGTTCACAAACACAATTTTATCGATATAAGCGATCGGTGCATTGCTAAGGCTATTTCTCACTTTACATCTTAATGTAATAGAACTTTGCCCTAAGCTAATGGCTTCCATACCAAACTCAATCACATCACCCATTTTAGCGGGACTCATAAAATTAATTTCTGACACTAACTTAGCCATTAGCTGCTTACTGTGCATTTGACAGCGGGCAAATATCGACGCTTCTTGATTAAGCCACATCAGTAGCTGGCCACAACATAGACTTTGTTCTGCATTTAAATTTACTGGTTTTACAATATGACGGCCTAAATATTCCATAATATTGCTCCTTGAATTACTATACCACTTTATAGGTAGCAACTTTAAAGCCAACTCTTCAAGCTGTTGAAATAATTAAAAATAATAAAACCATGATTTAAATATGGTCTCTTAACTGCGCCATAATATTACAACCTCAGTACTTGCTTGCACCAAAAAAAAGCACCTCTTGGCAGAAGTGCTTTTAAAGACAATCAATAACTGATTGAGCGCTCATTTATGGGTGCCACATTTGAGCTAAGACAGTTTTATCTGGATTATTTATTATTCAGCTGGACAATTATTTGCTTCAAGGTAGTGATAAAAGTCAAAATATCCTGCCGGCTAATATCTTTGTGGGTCACCAAGCGTAATGACGATGACGGACTGATAATGATGCCCTTTTGCGCCAATAGTAAAGCGAGATGCTTGACATCATATGCCTTATCTAAAGATGCAAACACCATATTAGTTTGAACTAAATTGATATCCACTGAAAACTCAGGCATTTCAGATAACAGCTGTGCTAAAAGCGCGGCATTATCATGATCTTCTGCCAACCTATCCACTTGCTCGGTAATAGCCAATTGGGCTGCTGCTGCAATAATACCCGCTTGCCTCATACCGCCACCGAGCATTTTACGCCAGCGTATAGCTTTTTGTATTAAGCGCTCATCCCCTAGCAATATTGAACCTATTGGCGCAGCTAAGCCTTTTGATAAGCAAATTGAAACCGAATCAAAATACTGAGTAATCTCACTAATGGGTATATTTTGTGCCACTGCAGCATTCGCTACGCGCGCGCCATCTAAGTGGATTTTTAAATTATGATTAAAGGCTAATGCTTGGGCATCAGCAAGGTATTTCTGCGGTAACACCTTACCACCAATGGTATTTTCAAGGCTCAATAAACGAGTATGCGCAAAATGAATATCATTAGGCTTAATAGCAGCTTCAATATCTGCAAGTAAAATTGAACCGTCTGGCTGATTGTTTAACGGTTGCGGTTGAATACTGCCCAGTACTGCTGCCCCGCCACCTTCAAATTTATAATTATGAGCCTGTTGACCACAAAGGTACTCATCACCTCGCTCACAATGTGCCATTAAGGCCAATAAATTAGCTTGAGTACCAGAACTAACAAACAAAGCACTATCAAAGCCATATAAGTCAGCAGCCATATCTTGTAAATGGTTTACCGTGGGATCATCACCATAAACATCATCGCCAACCTCGGCATTCGCCATGGCTTTACGCATGGCATCTGTGGGTTTTGTTACCGTATCACTGCGAAAATCAATCATATCCACTCTCAATAAACTGGCGCGAGTACTGTTTCTAGTACTGTAAAATTAGCTTATTCTACCCCAGTTATTCGTGCTTAAGCTTGTGCTAGTCGGCAGAAATTTTATTTAATGCCGATAATGCGGCGTCGTAATCTGGATGATTAGCCACCTCAGCTACAAGTTCTTTATATTTGAGTGTTCCGTTCGTATCAATAATCAAAATAGCTCTCGCAAGTAAACCGCGGTCTTTGATCAGTAAACCATATTTATGACCAAAATCTCGCCATACAGCATCTGATAGCACTGTTATTTTATCCACTTGCTCTGCCTGACAAAAACGCTTTTGAGCAAAAGGTAAATCGGTGCTAATAGTTAACATCACCACATTGTCGTTGTATTGACTGACTGATTTATTAAATCGCTTAGTCTGCAACGCACAGACCCCAGTATCTAAGCTAGGCACAGCACTAATTAATACGGTTTTTCCTTTAAAGTCAGCCAGGCTTATGGGCTCGAATATCTCATTAACAAGGGTAAAGTCAGGCGCTTGAGTATTAACGCTTAATTGCTGGCCTACTAACTCCATCGGCTTACCGCCCATAGTAATTGTCGTCACTTCACTGCCAACACTGACATTAGGCAAGGTAAGTGCAATAACCACTGCGACTGAAGATAGAATATTATTGTACATTTTTAACCTCACGAAATCATTGCGATAAAATGGCCATAAAAAAGCCAGCATAATAGCTGGCTTTGTGAACAAAATGCACTAAATAGGCTATTTAGCTGGCATTTCTTTTAAATGTAAATCCATTTGTGGGAATGGAATTTCAATAGCTGCAGCATCTAGCGCATTCTTAATCTGTTCTAGTAACTCAAAATGAGCTGGCCAGTAATCGGCAGTGTTAACCCATGGACGAACCACGAAGTTAATAGAACAATCTGCTAGTTCACCTAGTGCAACAGTGTATGCAGGATCTTTAAGAACATATTGATTATTGTCTAATACAGAAGAGATAACTTTTTTGGTTGCTGCGATATCTGAGGTGTAACCCACACCGATAACTAAATCAACTCGACGTGTTTCTTTAGTTGAGTAATTAATAATAGTGCCATCCATCATCGCTGAGTTTGGAGCAATAATGGTCTTGTTATCGCCAGTACGAAGTTTAGTTGAGAAAATAGTTATTTCTTCAATCACTCCCGCTACACCAGCGGCTTCAACAAAATCACCTACACGACAAGGGCGGAAGATAACCATCAACACACCTGCGGCAAAATTTGACAATGAACCTTGCAGCGCTAAACCTACAGCTAAACCTGCAGCACCCAATACAGCGACTAGTGATGCTGTTTGTACGCCAATTTGACCTAAGGTTGCGATAATCGTAAATACAAATACCACGCCCCAAACCAAATTACCGACAAATGATGCTACGGTTTCATCAATTTTACGGCCCAGTAATAGTTTTGTAGTTAATTTCTTAGCTACGTTAGATAGATATTTACCTACGATAAATATCAAAATGGCCATCACAACTTTTAATCCATAAGTGATTAAAAATTCAGGCGCTTGTGCCATCAAACTCTCGATGCTTTCCATGGTTTACTCCCTTTATTAATAATAATTATTCAAACTTGAATTCAACGCGTCTATTTTTTTGCCTACCTAGCGCGGTACGATTTGTTGATATGGGAGCCAAACTCCCCATACCACTAACTTCTATTACATCGGCATCAATCGCAAACTGCTCGACCAAAATATCTTTAACTGATTGGGCTCTTTTTACTGACAAACTGGCGTTTAATTGCTCACTACCAATGTTGTCGGTGTGACCTAGTAAAGAAATACTGACAAGCTTATTGTCCTTAATGAGCTGGTGCGCCCGCTCAATACTGGGTAATTGCGACCTTAACACCCGAGACTGGCCAAAATTAAAATATATCGGGCTGACGCTCACTAAGCCCAAGCTTTGCTGGCAACCGTTGGCAAGTACAGCTGTATTAACCTGTGTATTGGGACAGGCATCTTTTTTATCTGGTACGCCATCAAGATCACTATCAACCCAAGCAAGCACTGAACTGCTAAAAACTAAGCTGCATAAACAAACAAGTTGTCGATACAAGATCCTGCCTCCGCCATCAAAGTCAGTTAATTACACTCAATGGCCAGACACTTAATATGCAATAAAACTAAAAATTGTTTTTTTGACACTAAAATCCAATGAGTTACATTTTATATACTTGTTAAAAATTTGCAAAGTGTTTACACAATTAAAACAAGTATAGATTCTATTTGTCAGCCCGCTAACCGACCTCATACTAAATAATCGTCACAAATTCTGTTATCCGTTGTTATGGTGACTTTAATAGCATTTGCCAGCTAAAAGCTTGCCAACTAGCACCAAAAAAACAACAAAGGTATCTTTGCAAGCGGTTAAAAACTGATTCAACGTCTACATTTACAAACGCTGATCGCCCATGGCCATTGACTTTTACGGCTTATAAGATGTATATAAGGGTAGCTTTTTAAGGTTTTAATCCTTAAAACTTTAAAATGACAACATTTACTATAATAAATAAACAACAAAGTGGTTAAATTTATAGCAACTAAGTTGAAACGCGACAGAATGTTATTCTGAAAATATCAATACGTTGAACATAATCACAATTGCAAACAACAATTTCTGTGGCGACAGTGGTCCCGCAGGCAAATCACAAGCTTAAGGTGGAAGACTTAATGAGCAATGCAAAACCACAGGGGACCATGCTTGGTCATCCCAAGGGGCTTTTCCTGCTGTTTACAACAGAACTATGGGAAAGATTCAGTTATTACGCGATGCGTGCCATTTTGGTGCTCTATCTGGTCGATAAAGTTGAGTCTAATGGTGGTAGTGGTCTTGGTTGGACTCAAGCAGACGCACTTTCTCTTTATGGAACATTTACCGGTTTAGTGTACTTAACCCCGCTCATTGGCGGATGGTTAGCGGATAATATTTTAGGCCAACGTAAAGCGATTTATATTGGCGGCTTCTTAATGGCTGCAGGTCAATTTACCCTAGCAGCACCACATAGCTGGATGCCAGGTCTAGAAACAACCATGTTTTACATTGGCCTAGGCACCTTGATTATTGGTAACGGTCTATTTAAGCCAAACATCTCAACTATGGTTGGTGACTTATATGAAGAAGGCGATCACCGTCGTGATGGTGCATTTACTATCTTCTATATGGGTATTAACGTTGGTGCGGCATTATCAGGTTTCATTGTGGCATGGGCATACACCCAATTTGGCCATAGCATTGTTATTGACGGCAAAGAAGTATTTGTTAACAACTGGCAAGCAGGTTTCTTCTGTGCGGGTATTGGTATGGTTGCGTCATTAATCATCCAATTCCTATTCGCGCAAAAGCTACTTGGAGATATCGGTACGGTTCCTGCCGCTAAACTTGAAAAGCAAAAAAATGAAGCTAAAGGTGAAACACGTAAAGAGCCTTTAACTAAAGTTGAACGTGATCGCATTAAAGTGATCATGGTAATGGGTTTATTCACGGTTATTTTCTGGGCAGGCTTTGAGCAAGCTGGCGGATTAATGAACTTATTCACTAACAACTTTACCGATCGTATGATTGGTGGTTGGGAAGTTCCAACGACTTATTTCCAATCACTTAATGCTATCTTTATCGTTGTTTTTGCCCCTGTTATTGCGTCTATTTGGATCCGCTTAGGTAAAAACGAACCTAACTCACCAGTTAAATTTGCATTAGGTTTAGTATTACTGGGTATTGGTTTCCTATTCATGATCGGTGCTGTACTTGAAATGGGCGGCGACGCAAACGCTAAGTCAAGCATGTGGTGGTTAGTCGGTGCATACTTCTTCCACACCATGGGTGAATTATGTTTGTCACCAATTGGCTTATCAATGGTCACTAAGTTGGCTCCACTGCGTATCGCATCATTAATGATGGGTGCTTGGTTCCTATTTATCGCAGCGGCTAACAAAATTGGTGGCTTAGTAGGTTCATTAATTGGTCACGGCGGTGATGTGGAAGATCAACTTGCCAATGCAATGTCTATTTTTGCTGGTATTGCGATCACAGCAGGTATCTCAGCGGTTATCTTATACTTCATGGCTGACAAGCTAGTTGATTGGATGCACGGCGCTGAAGGTCACAACGAAACTGAAGAGCAAGCGTTAACTGAAGAAATTGCAGTGACGGCTGAACATGAAGCAATAAAGCATTAATACTTAGCTTTAGTGCATCATGAATTAAAAAACCTCGCCATTTGCGAGGTTTTTTATTTCAGCTTTATTTATCCAATACTGTGTTTATGACGTGGGCAGCTTGCATTTAATCTATTACAGCTTAAGAGCTAACTCCATAAAGCCGCCAGCGGCTAGCGCTTCATCATAGAACAAGCCATTAAATTGGTTATTCAGTAATCGAGCTCGATGATTTGCATCACTGCTGACAATACAGATCTTTTCTTCTGGCAGTAAACTCCTAAACTGCATACTAGGCTTATTCCACTCATCTGAGCCTAGTTGTCGTGAAGGTGAAATCGCCAATGGTGCTAAACCGTTATTATTACGTAAATAGCAACGCAGTCCGCTACCAGCTTGGCCAATCGCAACTCTGAAGTGTTCAAGCTCAACACACACATACACCATATCCACATACAAGTTCAGGCCTGAAGTCACCATACGCTCATTCAAGTAGCTCAGCATATTGTAAGGCTCGATTAAGGTATTACTGACGCCATTACGGTATTGTTTTAATTTTTGGTTAACAAAGCTTCGCATTAATACACAGCCGAATGCGGCGCGATTATCTTCAGGATAAAAATGCGCCATGTACATCATTAAATGCTTATCTCCCACCATAGTGGAATCGATAAAATAAGCACTTACATCACTATTTTTACACAAGCTATAGTGAACATCGGCGTTAGGGTAACCAATATTTGAGGTAGGAAACAATTGCTGCTGCACACTCTTAGCTGCTTCAGCACTGCTTTCCAGTAGGCTAAAGTTATCAGCTAATTCTTGATATGATAAATCTTCGCTCATCCTAGCGGCAGAGTTGATAACTGCATGGCTGTCATTAAAATCAAGCTTATCGGACTGAGCCTGCGGCGCTATAGCTTGTTCAATGGCTTGCTGGATGATAAAAAGATCAGAAACGGGTTTGACTAAGTAATCGCTGGCGCCATAGCGCAAAGCTTCCACGACATCAGCCATCACATTATTACCTGATATGACAATTGAAGGGACTGAAGGGTTTAACTCGATTATCTGTTTAAGCATACCAAGGCCCCCTAAGCGTGGCATGCTTAAATCAGCAATGACGATATCAACAGGCTGTGCTTGAAAGGCTTTGACGCCCTCTTCACCATTTTCTGCTTCAAAAACCACAGCGCCTTGCTGAGTTAAAAAGTCAGCGACTAACTGCCTAAAAACTGCATCATCTTCAACTAATAACACGGCGACATTGGTTAATGCCATAAAACTCCCCCGATAGCACTGCTGTCGAAGAAGCCTCATCGTTCAGCAATATCACTCAAGCTCTAATAAATATTCTTCTAGTAATTCATCATCATCTTGTTTGACTGGCACGTTGCCATCATAAACTTTGTAATCCATATATTGAAAATAGGCTTCTTTGACAAATGTGTATGGATCAAGTGCATTATCTAATAGACGTTCTTGATCGATGGCTGATGCTCGTGAGTCGAGGTTTTTCAAGCCCCACTTAAGGACTGACTGCCATAACAAGAACTCTGACAAAGGAAAGTATAGACTATCAACCCAATCTGAGGCGAGTTCCCTTGTCACATAAGGACCAAAAAAAGGCGCCATAAAATAAGGGCCGTTTGGCACGCCGTAATAACCTAACACTTCATTGAAGGCATCTTGTTTGCGGGTCATGCCCATCATGTCTGCCACATCAATCACCCCAAAAAGTCCTAGAGTGGTATTAACGGTAAATCGGCCACCAGCATTGGCTGCCCAGCCCCACTTACCTTGTAATGCGTTATTCACTAACGAACTTGGTTCTTCAAAGTTACGCACAAAATTATTTACCCCAGACTTTACTGGTGTTGGCAAATAATCATTATATCCATGGGCTATAGGGCGGAAAAAATGACGATCAAGATAGTGGTAATTAAAATCCCACATGGCACGGTTAAATCCCTCTATGGGATCGCGAGGATCATCATAGATGACTTCGACATCAGGCTTGTTTGCCTGCTGAATAGGTTCGGCTTTTAATGAAAAGACACTGCAAGCCATCAATAAAGAAAGCAACAACAATTTATACTTCATACATCTCTCTTTCGGGACAATTCAATACTGAAATACTCTGAGTTAAGGCTCTATTTCAGTCGCGCTAGATTACAAATTCAACTTGTATTCACTTACCAGTAAAGCTTACAGATTAACTCTAGCAAAGATTTACATTGAAGATTAAAGCAAAGGACTATCAAGTCGATACAGTCTGTATAACCTATTCTGTGTAACGCTATTTAAGTTAGCCAAATAAACTTTTAAGATTCCATTTACAGTATTAATTGCGCGAATTTATCACTGTTGATAGTCAAAAATACTACAACTACAACACCTATAGTCAACAATTACGGCTAAGGATACTCAAGGAGTGTAGGAGATCAACGCTTAAATTGTAATAGAACATATTTAAAGGTGATAGTTAGGTAATGGTTTCGTAAATTGTTACGTAAATAGCAATAAACAACTTGAGTGACGATAAAAAAATATGACACAAGGCTTAATCACAGCAAGACTGGCGACAACTGAAGCCTCAAAAATGCGCCACAATTTAACCAGCGCGAATATCGCTAAACCAGCAAGCTTAGTGCCTGTTACGCTGCCATCTTCAATACGGTCATCATCGACAACACAATCATCATCGACACCGCTATTATCAGCTACAAACCAAGCGTCTACAGCCTGCTCATCATCTATACCCCAGTTATCTCAAGATACCAAAAACCATGCCGCGGTTACCTTTGCCGTCGCGAATAAAACATTTCAATTTTCAGCCTGCCATCAAATACAGCAAATCCTGCGTTCTGGTGGGCAGTTAATGTTAAACAATGACACGATAAAGCAATTAACTAAGCTCACTGGTACCGCATCTCATAAACAGGCCACAACGAGCAGTCTCACCAATAAGCAGTTAGTGCTAGTCGCACCTGCGATACAAACTAAGCTGCCTATTGAGCTGCTAAAACTGGCACAAAGCAATAATATTTCATCACCGCAATTATTGGCCTTGGCCGCCAGAGCACAAGGTTACCCGCTACCTGTGGTTGAAATAAAACATAATCACTTGCGCTTTAATACCGGAGCTGAGATTTCAGTGTCAGCATCAGCAAAATTGCCTCAAGGCCAACACCTTGCTCATATCAACCAAGTGGCTGGGAAACCGCTGTTAACATTAACCCCAATATTGCATGTTGCGACTGCTGATTTGTTTGCGATTGACACCAATAGCCACAATGACAACAATCACAATAAGTTAAAGGCGATCTCAGAACATATTGTGGTAAGAAAAGATGAACCGGCCCAATTACTGAGTCAGCTATTAAAAAAGCTTGAGCAACTACCTTTAAGAGCCAGTGTTGAAACCACGGTGACCAATGTAAAACCACCTCAGCAACAGGTAAACTCGCATCAACACGCTGCAAGCTCAACTGTGGCTCAAGTAAACAAAAGCCCCGTTGAAGTACTGAAACAAAATTTACATAAAGCTGGCGCAATGCCACTTAAAAATGCTTGCAGCAATAATGCAACTAATACCCTTGTCAGTGCTTTATTAGCATTACTGCCGAGCTTAAATCCACGGCCATTAACCCAACTTGCAGATCAAAGCTTATTAAAACAAGAGCTACTGAGCTTAACCAACTTAAATCTGGCCAATACGCAGCAGCTACCCAATACAGCATTAACAGCTGGGGCAATTAGCGCACTATTTCAGTTGCTCATTGGCTTTAAACGCCAAGGCGCTCACACCCAGCTGAGCCCGTCATTGCAGTACTACCTTGATAAACTGCAGCAAAAAGTACTCAACAACACTGACCAAAGCCAATTGCTTTTAAGTGCCTTAGATAAAGCCCGCAGCGTCGAGTCCTTAGGCAAACTAGCCTCTAGCTTTGGCGGATACCAACAAGCGAGTAGCGACGCTAATCAGCATCTCGCTTGGTTTATAGCGCTTCCTTACTCCATTGGCCCACGAAAAGAGCAATTAGAGGGCAAGTTTGAACGGGGCTCTTCTAATGATAACAGCGCGATAACAAGTTGGCGGTTGCAATTAAAATTTAATCTGGCTCAGGGGGCTTTATTGGTTAATGCCCATAAGATAGGAGATTTTCTTGATGTTAAATTTACCAGTGAAAATCAAAGCCTGTTAGATAAAGTGAGTGATTTTCAAGCGCTATTAAGCATAAAAATAAATCAGGCAGGCTTTGTCGCGCGAGAGTTCACCACGGTAATTGATAATGTACCCGCAACCTTATTACCAGGCGATCATTATCTAGTAAAAACCAATGCTTAAGATGCACTTTAAGACGTGAAATTAGGAGCAAATAATGACTAAAATTAAGAAAGCGGTCGCGCTAAGCTTTGATGGCATTAGCGCGCCAACGGTCACCGCCACAGGCAAAGATTTAGTCGCTGAAGAGATAATAGCACTAGCAAAAGATGCTGGCGTCTATATCCATCAAGATGAGAATTTAAGTGAATTTTTACAGTTATTAGCACTCGGTGAACAAGTGCCCCAAGAGCTCTACACCTTAATCGCCGAGCTCATTGCATTTGTGTATATGTTAGATGGTAAATTTCCAGAGCAATGGGATAACTTACATCAAAAAATCATTGAACAAGCTTAGCGCTTTCGCAAAATGACGAGCTACTTTTTATGTAAACGGATAATTAATTCCGCTTCTGCTTTAGGTAGTTCACACTCATTAATCAGCTCTTCCACTCCAGCACCTAACCCCACCATTTTTAATGCTCTAGAGTATAATTTAGATTGTGGGTCTTGCTGACTTGCCTCTTCTAGGCGTTGTGATTGTTTAGTTAATTTTTGCTCTAACTCTAAAACACGCTTACCAACACCGATAGTGCCACTGCGTAATTCCTGCAGCTCTCGTTTAACGGTTTCTCGCTGGCGATCATTTTCTTTTACCAACACAGTTAATGCATCTACTTTGCTTTGCAGCTTGCTGGCTCTTTTTGAAAAAAACATCGCTATTGCGGCACAAGTGACAACATAAATAACAATAGTGATAAGCAATTCTTGCGACATTCATACTTCCTGATAAGACTGATTTTTGTCATTAAAACACAAAAGCCAGCAAATAATAATGCTGGCTTTAGTTGAAACGCAAAAAACGCTTATAACTGAGTTATTTCTGCCCACTCATCGTCAGATAGTAACTTATCAAGGTCGACTAAAATCAATAACTCATTATCTCGGTTACTGACTCCCTGAATGAATTTAGCACTTTCTTCAGTGCCGACATTCGGGGCATTATCGATTTCAGAGCGGCGTAGGTAAACCACTTCGGCAACGCTATCAACCAAAATACCAATCACTTGCTTTTCTGCTTCAATGATGACTATTCGCGATGAGTCATCAACTTCTGCAGCATCAAGGCCAAAGCGTGAACGAGTATCTATCACAGTGACGACATTGCCACGTAAATTAATGATACCAAGCACATACATAGGCGCACCGGGAACGGGGGCAATTTCGGTATAACGTAATACTTCTTGAACTTGCATGACGTTGATACCATAAGTTTCATTATCTAACTTAAAAGTAACCCACTGTAAAACTACATCTTCTTTACCTGCAGCAACCGCTGCTACATTTCTTGAATCTGTCATAAATAACCTCAGACAATCGAATCTTGACAACCTAATCCTGCATCTAGCATTTCAATGAGCGCTTGCACATTTAAAATGCCACACATTTGTTCTTTTACTACGCCGGCAAGCCATGGACGCTTACCCGCTTTTTCACGCCAATTGACATGAGATTTATTAATTTTTACCGCGTTAACTAAGGATTCACATGCCAGTCCCCAGTCACTGTTTTCAAGCATGACGATATACTGATAATCAATAGATTGCGCCATTTCGGTGGTGTACTTTTCTGGCATCACCCAGCGGCAACTATCTACAACATTCACCTTTTGATCTCGACGAGTTTGTACCCCTAAAAACCATTTGGGGCGCCCTATCAGGTGATTAATATGTTCAATTTTTACGATACCGCCCAAACTCACCAATGGCACCGCAAGCGTCAAGCCTGCCACATTGAAAAATAACACCTGAAATTCATCATCTAAAACATCTTGTAAATCTGTGGTGATACTTGGCGGAATCGATGCTAATTCAGCTTTAGCGGGCGACTGACTGACGTCGATAACCGCGGTTTCAACATAAGCTCGCTTATGATTATCTATATCGGCTGAGATTTGAGAATCTTTATTATCCACTACGGATAATTTCGCGGCCTGTGCTGCAGGTTGAGCTATTGGCAGCTTTGCCTGTTGCACCGTACCTTTAAGTACTTGCTTTACCTCAAGTGGAGATTCAACACATTGTTCTGAAGTTGTTGATACTGGTGCTGAGACTACCGCCAATAATTTAGATAAGGCATTTTTACCCACTTGCGGCTCAGCAAATGACGAACTTAAAGATTCACCCAGCGTCGCGACCGTTTGCAAGCGAAGACTTGGAGCCGCCAACTTAGTTGTGACATGTAAATATTTATCTTCACTATTGTGCAGGGAGCCTTCATAAATTTCTGCAACCTCTGTACTGCTAGCAGAGTCTGTGTGTTGAGCGACTTGTAGTCTGCTGATTGAAGTCTGTTTATTGCAGCTTGTAGCAGCATCTAAAGCCTTATCAGAAGGCTCTTGTAATAATACTGAGAAGAAATCAAAAACAGTTTCATCAACCGATTTTGACATGAGTTAACTCCCTAGACATTAAAAAATCCAGTAAGCGATTATAGGCTTTCATCCCACGGCTGCTGGGCATATGATGGGATAGTGGCACATGGGCTAAACTGGCATCTCTAAATTTAGTATCCACAGGAATAACATCAGGCCATAAAGTTTCTGGATAGCTTAGCTGCAAGGATTGTAACGCTACAGGTGACGCTTTAGTGCGCCGATCATACATGGTTGCTAAAATGGTAAAGCTGTAATCTGTTTTCTTTGAACGCCCCATTAGCGCCATGGTTTTCACCATTCGCTCTAAGCCCTTTATGGCCAAAAACTCAGTTTGAACTGGAATGATTATATGTTCACTTGCCGCCAGAGCATTAACCATTAACACCCCTAAAATAGGCGGGCAATCAATGATAGCAATATCATATTTGTCATCTAGCAAGGCTAATAGGTTACGTAAAACCAGTCCCATCCCTTCTTGATGTCCCAAAGCTCTATCTAATGTGGCTAGCGCCATTGAGGCAGGAATAAGATCTAAACCATCAATTGAGGTCGGCACAATATGCTTTTCAACATCCGCTAAAGATAACGGCTTATGCGCCAAAAAAATATCGTAAAGTGAACTGGGGATTTGCTCAGAATCAATCCCTAAATAATAACCTAGCGATGCATGAGGGTCTGTATCAATCATCAATACCCTTTGACCACGCTTAATTAACGCGCCAGCAAGGCTGGCAACCGTAGTTGTTTTACCTACGCCGCCTTTTTGATTTGCGATTGTCCAAACTTTCAAATGACGCCTCACAGCTTTATTATTGTTATTATTCAATTGATTATTAACTGACTACACTAGATTACAATCTGCTCTAAAGTGAGTCTGATTCACGGGTGGTTATCCTGATCCCACCATGGGGTAAGGGGATTACTTTTACCCCTTGAGCGTTTTCAAGCGTTTGTATATTCTGCTGTTCCTTTGGCTGAAAGTGCTGGTTATTTTCAGCTGTCGTTCCAGGCCCTAGGCTTAATGTCACCGCTTCACCATTCGCCGCCTTTTGCACTAATGCTTTGGTGGGTTCTGGATGTTTTCCAAGCCAAGCAGCAATGTCCGCTGCCTGCTCATCAGGCACCATTAACAACACTTGCGATGCTTTTAGTTGCGCAACTTGTTGAGACAATTCGCGGTTAGTTTTTGCCGCCTCAAAATATAATCCTGCCAGCGTAATAACCGCGATAATCAATAAAAACACCACTGACATTTGTTGGGTGTTCATTGCCTTGTTGACCTTAGCCACGGGCCGTCTCTTTGATAATGGACTCCGCCATACTGTCGATAGCAATGGAATGAGTTGATAAACCTGCTACGGTAACCGCTTGCGGCATACCATACACCACACAACTAGCTTCATCTTGTGCCCAAATCGTTGCTCCAGCGGCTTTCAGCATTCTGGCGCCTTCTCTGCCATCTGCGCCCATACCGGTAAGTACAACCGCTAATACATCACCGCCAAATACTTTTGAGGCTGATGCAAAGGTAATATCCACACTGGGTTTGTAGTTCATCTCGGCATTACCGGCGATAACTTTTAAACGTCCAAATGAACCACTTCGCTCCACCATCAATTGCATGCCACCTGGGGCTAAATAAGCACAACCGGGTTGCAGTACATCCCCATTTTGCGCTTCTTTTACCGTAATCTGACATAAGCTATTTAAGCGACTGGCAAAAGCAGGCGTAAACGCAGCCGGCATGTGCTGAATAAGTAATATTGGGTGTGGGTAATTTGCAGGAAATGCCGTTAAGACTTTTTGCAGTGCAACAGGCCCACCCGTTGAAGTGCCTATCAGCAAGGCTTTATATTTTTTACCGCTCGCTCTAATGGCGCTGGCAGAACACACGTTTTGGGCGCTACTGGCCTGTGAATTATTCGCTTGCGAGCGATTATTTAAGGCCGGTTTCGATGCTAATGTGGTTCTCAAGCTTGCAGGGTTAGCTGCATCTGCTGCATTTCGAGCTGTAACCGTTCTTGGTAATGGCTTATATAATCGTCTTCTGCCTAAGGTTTTAACCCTTAGTTGCAGTAGCTTAATGGCCTCTTCTTTTTTAGAGGCTATATCTTCAAAGCGTTTCGGTAAAAAATCCAATGCGCCGGCATCAAGCGCATCAAGCGTCGCTTTAGCGCCATCATGGGTTAAAGACGAAAACATCAGTATCGGTGTTGGGTTAGTTGCCATTATTTTACGCACAGCAGTAATGCCGTCCATCACTGGCATCTCGATATCCATGGTGATGACTTGTGGCTTTAATTTCTCAGCCATGTCGATGGCTTCTTGGCCATTGACTGCAACACCCACCACTTCGAGGTCGTCATCTTGATTCACTATTTCGCTGACTCGACGTCTAAAGAAACTTGAATCATCAACAACTAAAACTTTGGTAGCCATTTCATTCCTTATCAATTGGAATTTTATCTTTTACTTTTGGCGTAATATTTTAATAAACCCGGTACATCAAGGATCAATGCAATACCTCCATCGGAGGTAATTGTTGCCCCTGCCATACCCGGCGTACCTTGCAGCATACTGCCTAAAGGCTTAATCACAACTTCTTCTTGACCGATTAATGCATCAACCACAAAACCAATTTGCATGGTACCAAGTTGCACAATCACTACATGGCCTTGCTTTTTATCGCCATGAGTAAGCGTGGTCTTGTTGCGATGTAACCATTGCTCTAAATAAAACAGTGGCACGGCTTTATCGCGCACTATGACGGTGAGCTGACCATCGACAACATTAGTTTTAGTTAAATCGAGGTGGAAAATTTCATTAACGCTTGAAAGCGGTAAGGCAAACACCTGCTTAGCAACATCCACCATTAATGTGGGCATAATCGCTAATGTCAGTGGCACTTTAATTTCTAAAATGGTGCCTTGGCCTTTTACCGAATCAATATGCACTGTGCCGTTTAATTGGCTGATGCGGGTTTTCACCACGTCCATTCCAACGCCGCGGCCTGAAATATCTGAAATTTCAACTTTGGTTGAAAAACCTGGGGCAAAAATTAAGTTATAAGCTTCATTATCAGTCATTCTTGCGGCTGATTCTTCGTCTAGAACCCCGCGGCTAATGGCGATTTCTTTTAGCTTATCGGCATCCATCCCTGCGCCATCATCTTCAATTTTAAGAAGAATATGGTCGCCTTCTTGGCTTGCAGAAAGAGTTATCGTACCGGTTCTTGGTTTGCCATTCGCTTCGCGAGTAATAGGCATTTCAATGCCATGATCAACCGAGTTACGTACTAAATGGACTAATGGATCTGCCAGTGCTTCAACTAGATTTTTATCAAGATCGGTATCTTCACCTACCATGATTAAATCAATTTCTTTATTCAGTGTTCTGGCTAAATCGCGAACCACTCTTGGGAAGCGGCCAAATACTTTCTTAATTGGCTGCATGCGGGTCTTCATTACCGCGCCTTGTAGGTCGGCAGTAACCAGATCTAAATTGGCAAGTGCTTTCGACATTTCTTCATCATCGCGAGAAATACCTAAACTCACTAAGCGGTTTCGTACCAGCACCAGCTCACCAACCATATTCATAATTTGGTCAAGGCGTGAAGTATCAACCCTTACGGTGGTTTCACCCTGTGGCATGGCACCTTGGGTTTTAGCAGGTTCTGCTTTTTTTACTGGCGCGGCAGCTTTAGCGGCTGGCACTGGTTTTGTGTCTGTCGCACTTGGCTGTGCTGGCGCAGCTGTGTTTGAGACGGCTTTTGATGGCGCAATATCTGCGGGCATTGAAACGGGAGTTGCGGGAGTAACTGCTGAAGGCGCTAGGCTAACAGCCTGAGGAGCGGCACCTTTACCATGTAATTCGTCTAATAACTTTTCGAACTCATCGTCGGTAATATCATCGCCATCAACAATTGGATCTTGTTCTATTACCGCAGGTTTTACTTCTGCAATTGGGGTACTCGCGGCTTTAAAACTACCAGCGCCGTGCAATTCATCCAGTAAGGCTTCAAACTCATCATCACTGATTTCATCACTGGCAACAGCAGTGTCACCATTAGCGACTGAAGCACTCGAGGTATCATCAATAAGGTCTTTTGTTGAATTAGAGGTAGGACTGTTTCCTGCGCCATGAAGTGCATCGAGTAAGGCTTCAAATTCACTCTCGTCGATATCATCAATAGAGCCCACTGATGCTTCAGAGTCTGCAGCAATCGGCTCAACTTCAGCTAAAGTCTCTTCAATTAAAGTCTCTTCAATTAAAGCCTCTTCAATTAAAGCCTCTTCAGCAATTAACGCGTCTTCGGGCGTGCTGGCAAGCTCTGAGGCTAATGGCGCTCCAGAACTTAACAGCTTTAAACGAGCTAATAAGTCGGCGTCGGCATCATCTTGTGGCTGACCTTGCTGGGTCTGTGCAAACATCGAATTAATCGCATCAACAGCTTGCAAAATGATGTCCATCAATTCGGCATTTACTTGACGCTTACCCGTTCGCAGTAAGTCAAAGGTATTTTCAGCTTCGTGGCACACATCGACCATAGGGCCTAAGCTCAAAAAGCCTGCGCCACCTTTTACAGTATGAAAACCTCTAAAAATCGCATTCAGTAAATCAGCATCATCAGGATTATTTTCAAGAGCGACGAGTTGCTCTTGTAGAAGCTCTAAAATTTCACCAGCTTCAATCAAAAAGTCCTGGAGTATCTCTTCATCAACATCAAAAGACATTAAATTTGACTCCTAATTAGAAACCCAGACTTGATAGCAGATCATCCACTTCATCTTGGCCAGTCACCACGTCTTCGCGGGTGTCAGCATTTAAGATAGGGCCTTCTGCTTCAATTTTATTATCATCAATGACTCGATCCGAGTCGGCTGCATTTTCGCCAAAGATTGTCAGCATAGACACTAAACTGCTTTCAACTTCGATGACTAAGTCAATAACTCGGCGGATCATTTGGCCAGTCAAATCTTGAAAATCTTGCGCCATCAATATTTGATTGAGCAGTTCTCTTAGTCGATTTGAATCATGTTCGCTATGGGACATGATATGTTGAACGTCATGACACAAGGACTTAAATTCCACTAAGGAAATGTCCCTACGCATCAATTTGTCCCACATTGGCGTGACCGATTGAATGTTATTTATTATTGTATCGGCCAAAGGTAAACATTCTTCAACTGCATCCATGGTTTTATTTGCAGCTTGCTCTGTCATATCAATGACAAAGTTGAGTCTTTCTTTTGCATCGGGTATTTCATGGTTAGCAAGTTCAACCAGACGAGTATCCAATTGAAAGTCATTTAGTGAACTGTGTAACTGACGGGTCAGCTTGCCAACTTCATCAAACAGTTCACGTTGTATTGGCACTGACAGGTCACGAATGACCGCATCAGCTTGCTCTTGTTGTCCATCTTCAAGCAATTTAACAAGTTGCTGGGCTTGCTCAAGATCTATGAGCCCTGATATTGCTGCCTGCATAACTTATCCTTTGCTTAGGCTAAACGTTCAAAGATTTTATCGAGTTTTTCTTTTAACGTTGCTGCGGTAAAAGGTTTAACCACATAGCCATTAACGCCAGCTTGCGCTGCGGCAATAATTTGTTCACGTTTTGCTTCTGCTGTTACCATTAATACTGGCAAGTGTTTTAATGAATCGTCAGCTCTAATGGCTTTTAACAAATCAATCCCTTGCATACCCGGCATATTCCAATCGGTTACGACAAAGTCAAAATCGCTTTTTTGTAACATCGGTAGTGCGGTATTGCCATCATCTGCTTCTTGAGTATTATTAAATCCCAAGTCTCGCAACAAGTTCTTTATGATACGTCTCATTGTTGAAAAATCATCAACAATCAGTATCTTCATATTCTTGTCCAAGGTTTCCTCCGGTGAGCTTAATTCGTTGCTCTTATTAGTAATTATACCTGTGTCCAATGCTTGAGTTTGCCTTTGAGACGCAGCATTGCCTGACTTAAAATCTGGCTAACACGCGACTCGCTGACCTCAAGAACGGCACCGATTTCTTTTAAATTTAACGCTTCGTCATAATATAGCGACAAAACTAGCGCATCTCTTTCGGGTAATGTGGTAATTGCTTGTGCTAATGCCGATTTAAACTGCACTTCGGCTAAAGAATCAAAACTTTCATCCTCAGTTAATTCATCAGACACAATCACATCTTCTGAAACACCTAAGTCTTCAATCCCAATAACTTTTCCTACTGAAACATCGTTTAAAATATGGTGATACTCTTCAAGAGATATTTCCAATTTTTCTGCGATTTCAGTATCTCTGGCATCACGACCTAATTCTTGACCCAGTTCATCGATAACTTGTGCAACACGGCGTTGGTTACGATGTACCGAGCGCGGCACCCAATCACCACGGCGAATTTCGTCGATCATCGAACCACGAATTCGGATCCCAGCAAAGGTTTCAAATTTGGCGCCTTTAGAGCCATCAAACTTTGATGATGCTTCCAGCAGCCCCATCATCCCAGCTTGCAATAAGTCATCAAGTTGTACCGATGCTGGCAGCCTTGCCAACATATGATGTGCAATTCTTTTTACCAGCGGTGCATACTGTTCAACAATTGAGGTTTTATTATCAAACTGAGTATACGCGGCGGCTTTATTCACTCGGTGTATCCTCTTTTACTTCTTTGCGCTGAACAAGACGTTCAACAAAGAACTCTAGATGACCACCAGGCTGCTGTGGCACAGGCCAGCTCATGATTTTATTGGCTAAACCGTGGTAAGCAATGGCTGCTGGTGATTTTGGAAATGCTTCCACAACCAACTTCTGCTTACGTACTGATTTACGTAAATTTTCATCAAATGGCACTGTCGCAACAAGCTCTAAAGCCACATCTAAAAATCTATCGGTTACTTTACTTAACTTGGCGAATAACTCCATGCCTTCTCGCAAACTGCGCACCATATTTGCCACAATTTTGAAGCGGAACACACCGTGCTCACGACTTAATATTTTGATCAGGGCATAGGCATCGGTTATTGATGTCGGTTCATCACAAACTACAATCAATACATCTTGTGAGGCACGGGAAAAACTCAGCACCATATCAGAGATACCCGCTGCGGTATCAACGATTAAAATATCAAACTGGGTTTTCATATCGCTAAAGGCACGAATTAATCCAACATGTTGCGCTTGGGTCAATTCCACCATCGCTTGAGTGCCTGATGTGGCAGGTACAATACCAATGCCTTTCGGGCCTCGAACAATAATGTCGTCTAATTCTGCTTCGCCAGATAATACGTGAGATAAGTTTTTCTCAGCTCGAATACCTAACATCACATCAACGTTGGCAAGTCCTAAATCGGCATCGAGTACTAAAACCCGTTTGCCTTTCTCAGCAAGTGCTACCGCGGTATTAATCGACACACTGGTTTTACCCACGCCGCCTTTACCACCGCTGACTGCAATTACTTTTACTTTATCGTTATTTGGTTGATTCATCATACGTAAACCACTTGCTTGATCTCGGGTCATATCTTTACTCGAATGCATAGGCCATGTCATTTGACCACGCAGTGTCAGGTGACGTTTGAGGTTTTGTTTCGTTAAGTGCTGCTAACGCTTGTCTTGCTAATGAAAGCGTATCGGCAACCTGCATATCTTCTGGAACACGTTGCCCATCAGTAACATAACTTAGTGGCAACCCATTTTGGATTAATACACTTAATGCGCCAGCAATAGATACTGACTCATCTAATTTTGTCAGTATACACCCAGATAACGGGATTCTTTTAAAATGTTCTACGGCATCGAGTAACACTCTTCGTTGAGAGGTTGCCGACATCACCAAATAACTACGAATGGGTATTCTGGTGTTTGCCATCAAATCATCTAACTGCTGATAAAGGCGTAAATCTCGTTGCCCCATACCCGCAGTGTCAATCAATACTAACTTACGATTCTTAAACTGATAAAGAATTTGTTCTAATTCAGTTAAATCATGTGCTTGTTTAACTGGACAGCCCATTATTTTGCCATAAGTTGCCAATTGCTCAAAGGCTCCAATACGATAATGATCTGTGGTAATTAACGCAACTTGTTCTGGGCCATGATGAGCGGCAAATCTGGCAGCAATTTTAGCCAATGAAGTGGTTTTGCCGACACCAGTTGGACCGACAAATGCGACTACGCCACCAGTGCGCACAATATCGTCACCTTGGTTATCGAGCAGGTTGGCCAAACTTTGGGGTAAGGCTCTGACTAAATCGGCGGGAGAAAACTGCTGACTTAGGCTGGATAACTTGGCAGCGACAGCAGGCGAGAACTCTGCGGCAATTAATTTACTTTCAAGCATCGCGCCCACAGGATCGGTGCGTTTTTTCTGTTCTTTCATTAATGAAGAAACTTGATGAGTTAGCAAACCACGCAGTGACGCCATCTCTTCGCGCATTGCTTCCATTTCAGCTGAATGACCTTTATTTGGAGATCTAGACGGCTCAATGTGTTGCTGATGCTGTCTTGGTTCTTTAGCTGCAGGTTTGCTTGCTTCTAACTGTTTAGCCCAATCTGGTAATTCCGGCTCTTCATGTTGCTGGGAAATTTGTTGCTGCAGGCGGCTATGCTGCTTTTCTAATAACGCCTGTAATGAATCAGCTACTGGCGGTGGGCTGACTTTAGTGTGTGTTTTAATAGCAGGTTTATTAGCACCAATTGACACACGGTCTTCAGTCACATTCATAAAGGCTGCAACGGGCGATTTTACTGCAACATCAACTTTAGGCTCATCGTAGTCAACTGCTGCAACAATTTCGATGCCACCAGTTACTTTCTTATTCGACATGATCACCGCGTCAGAGCCCAAAGTCTCTTTGACTTGAGCTAATGCTGAGCGCATATCCTTGGCAAAAAATCGTTTAATTTTCACTACGTACCTCTTTCAAACTGAAAGTCATTGCTATTGCCCAACTGCAGATACTATGCGTATTTGCTTTTCATCGGGTATTTCTTGGTAAGAAATAACCCGTAAATTAGGAATGGTGTATTTCACAAACCGCGACAAAGTTGACCTAAGCATGCCTGATGTCAATAAAATGGCTGGTTGACCGACCATTTCTTGCTTCTGAGAAGCATCTAATAATGACTTCTGCATACGTTCTGCAAGGCCTGGCTCAATATTGGGCCCTTCACCGCCGGTTGCCTGCATAGACTTGTGCAACATCTGTTCCAACTCTGGCGCCAATGTTATGACAGGGATTTCCAATTCGGGCCCAGAGATCTCTTGCACTATCATTCGTTTCAAGGCAATACGTACTGCAGCGGTTAACACTTCAGTATCATTACTTTTGCTGCCGTATTCTAACAGTGTTTGCACGATTGTGCGCAAGTCTCGGATAGAAACTCCTTCATTAAGAAGGTTTTGCATCACTTTTACCACTGAACCTAGCGGCATAACGTCTGGTATAAAGCCATCCACTAACTTCGGCGAGTTTTTCGATAGCATATCCATTAACTGCTGCACTTCTTCATAGCCCAATAATTTAGCCGCATTATTGGTCAGTAACTGGCTTATATGAGTAGCAACAACAGTCGCGGTATCAACCACGGTATAACCTAATGTTTGCGCATGTTCACGTTGCGCTGGAGCTATCCAAACGGCTTCTAAACCAAAAGCTGGATCTTTGGTCTCTATGCCATCAAGCTTGCCGTAAACCTGACCTGGATTAATCGCTAACTCGCAATCATGTCTTACTTCTGCTTCGCCAACTACCACGCCCATTAAGGATATTTGATAGCAGTTGGGGGATAAATCTAAGTTGTCACGAATATGCACTGCCGGTACCAAAAAGCCCAATTCCTGCGATAATTTTTTACGTACCCCTTTAATTCGACTGAGTAACTCGCCGCCTTGACCTTTATCTACCAGCGGAATAAGTCGATAGCCCACTTCAAGGCCAATGGTGTCTACATGATGTACATCTTCCCAGCTTAGCTCTTTGGGCTCAGCCTCTTTGACATCGCTTGGGCCTTTAACTGCTTTTTCTAGCGCAAGGGTTTTATTGTCGTTATTGCGTTTATAAATAAAGTAAGCTGCGCCTGCGGTAATAAATGCAAACGTTAAAAACGCGAAATGTGGCATACCAGGTACAACACCCATAACAAAAAGCACGGCTGATGCAATGGCCATAGACTTAGGACTATGGAACATTTGGCTGATCATCATCCCGCCCATATCGCCAGACTCATTTTGGCGCGTCACCATCAAGGCGGCGGCGATAGATAAAAGCAATCCGGGTATTTGCGCCACCAAACCATCACCAATGGTCAGTAAGGTATAAATCTCCACCGCGCTTGAAAAATCCAAGCCGTGCTGCACCATGCCGATGACAAAACCGCCAAGGATATTAATCACCAGAATCATAATCCCAGCAATAGCATCCCCTTTCACAAATTTTGACGCACCGTCCATCGCGCCATAAAAGTCAGCTTCTTTCGTCACTTCAGCACGGCGAATACGTGCCTGATCTTGAGTTAATGTGCCGGCATTTAAATCGGCATCAATGGCCATCTGTTTACCCGGCATGGCGTCCAAGGTAAAACGCGCGCTCACTTCTGAAATACGCCCCGCACCTTTGGTTACTACGGCAAAGTTGATGATGATCAGGATTAAAAACACCACTAAACCCACAGCATAGTTACCGCCAATCACCACCGAACCAAAGGCTTCAATCACTTTACCCGCGGAGTCACCACCGTTATGCCCCTCAAGTAACACTATTCGTGTTGAGGCCACATTCAATGCTAAGCGTAATAAGGTGGCCACCAGTAAAACAGTCGGAAATGCGGCAAAATCTAGTGGGCGATCACTATAAATAGCGACAAGTAACACGATTAAAGCGAGGGAAATGTTAAAGGAGAATAGAATATCAAGCAGAAATGGCGGCATCGGCAATACCACCATACCTAATGCAGCCAGCACCAATAAAGGGGTACCAATACCTTTGAATGTGCTAAATCGTATTTGCTTTGCTTGACCTAGCGCTGTCTTTACATCCATTAACCGTAAACCCTTTCGTAATATTTTTGACGCTGACATCAGCGAAATGCAATTACTAAGCCAAGCTATTAGTTAATAGCAGCTGTTGCGGTTTGAGTGCCTAAAAACACCGCAGCTAATGTTTTAAATCATCCGGAATAGGTTGATTGAGCGGAATAGGTTTTGGACGTTTACCGCGACCCTTTTGGTATTGTTTTAACTGAAATACGTAAGCTAAGATTTGTGCAATGGCGGTAAATAGTCCTTCCGGTACCTGTTGGTCAATTTTAGTTGTATGATATATGGCTCTGGCTAGCGGCGGCGCTGATACAATTGGCACTTCGTGCTCTCGGGCTATTTCGCGAATTTTAAAGGCCACATCATCAACCCCTTTTGCCACTAAAAATGGCGCAGATGAACGACTGGCATCATATTTTACTGCTACAGCGTAATGCTCTGGGTTAACCACAATCACATCAGCATTGGGCACTTCAGACATCATGCGTTTATTGGCCATCTCATGCTGCAATTGCCTAATACGGCCTTTTACTTCAGGCTTACCTTCAGAGTCTTTATACTCGTCTTTAACTTCTTGTTTGGTCATTTTAAGCTGTTTATTGTGGTTCCATATTTGAAATGGCACATCAATCACCACAATCAATAGCATTGATGAACACAATAAAATAAACATCCATACCAATAGATCCAGCGCGTGGTAAATATTTCCCGGTAAATGACCCATAGATAAGGTCAAAATATCGTAAAAATAAAACGACAATAAAAAATACGCCGATATTGCCACCACCAAAAATTTAGCAATACCTTTAGTTAGTTCAACTAAGGCCTGGGTGCCAAACATTCTTTTAAAGCCTTTAGCAGGGTTCATTTTACTGCCCTTAGGCATAAAAGCTTTAACCGAAAAAGTAATACCGCCTAAGACAATATTGCCAAGGAAGGCAATAAAGGCGAGAAAAGCAATGAAACTGAATAATGGCCAAGCAAGCTCAGCGCCAATAACCCCCCAAACTAGGAACATAGAGTTGGTGTCATAGATCTGATCCCGCTCCATGGTGAGCATTTGCGTCATCACGCTGTGTAAGCTGCGCGCCAGATCTTGGCCAACAAACGCAAACCCCAAAGCAGATGCTAATAATACTGCTGCGGTTCCTAACTCTTTAGAGCGGGCGACCTGACCTTTTTCACGGGACTGTTCCAGTCGCTTGGCGGTGGGGTCCTCGGTGCGTTCTTGACCGGTATCTTCTGCCATCTTGTCCCTACTGGCTTATGGAACCGTCAATGTGACAGGTCAGTTGTAAAATATCACACATCAGCAGCTGGGCTTGCAGCCACACCTGATCAAAATGAGACATGATAGGGCCTAGGGTCAGCCAGAGAATAAATAAGCCACTGACCATAGTCACTGGAAAACCGATGGCAAAAATATTCAACTGCGGTGAAGCCCGGGTCATTACTCCAAACGAGAGGTTAATAAGCAATAATGCCACAATCGCTGATATTGACATGGTTAACGCCGCGCCAAACATATAACTGCCAAACTCGGTAAGTTTTTTATAATTGGCAATGCTAAAGCCTTCGGTTGAAACCGGAATGGTTTCAAAGCTGGCCACCAGCATTTTAAACATCAATAAATGACCATCTACACTTAAAAAAATCAAGGTCGCCAGCAATAAAAAGAAGTTACCCACTACCGGGGTTTGCTCACCGGAGCCTGGGTCCACCATGGAAGCGAAGCCTAAACTGGTTTGCATACCAATAATTTGCCCTGTTAATACAAAAGTTTGCATCACTAAAATGGTCACAAAACCAATAGCTGTGCCCACTAAAATCTGCTGAGCTGAAACAAATACTGCAGTTAATGAAAATAGCTCCACATATGCTGTTTTTGGCAGTACCGGCGCAACGGCAATGGTGATGGCCATCGCCAATAATAAGCGGATCCGCGACGGAGTCGTATTGGCGCCAAAGACCGTCATTACCATTAGCATTGAAGAAATACGAAACAGCGGCCAAATATAGGCGGCAATGGTTTGGCTAATTTCCTCGAACAGAATATCCAATGACCTAACCTATAACCTGCGGGATCATATCCACCATATTATAGAAAAAATCCATCATGGTTTGCACCAGCCAATGGCCTAAAAACATCAGTGAAAACAGGGTCATTAATAGACGCGGTAAGAAACTTAAGGTTTGTTCATTAATGGAGGTGGCAGCCTGAAACACCGCCACAATCAAACCGACAAATAAACCCGGTAAGATAATAGCCGAGACAATGAGCACGATAACGGACAGCGCCTCACGAAAAATATCAATCAATGACTCTGGTGACATTAGCCCTGCTCCCTAAACCTAAGTGCCGAAACTACTGGCCAAGGTGCCCAGTACTAAGCCCCAACCATCAACCAACACAAACAGCATGATTTTAAAGGGCAAGGACACAATCATCGGCGATAACATCATCATACCCATTGCCATCAAAATACTGGCGACCACCAAATCCAATACCAAAAATGGCACAAATAACATAAAGCCAATTTGAAACGCGGTTTTAAGCTCACTGGTGATAAACGCTGGTATCAAAACGCTCATCGGAGCCAGCTCAGGGGAAGTGATATCGGTATAACCTGAAATTTCGACAAAGGTTTCTAAATCTGTGGTTCTGACTTGCGCCAACATAAACTGCCTTAAGGGCTCTTTACCCACTTCAAAGGCTTGCTGCATTGTCAGAGTTTCATTCATGTAAGGTTTTACCGCTTCAGCATGAATTTTATCAAATACTGGCGCCATGATAAAAAAGGTCATGAACATGGTAATGCCAATGAGCACCTGATTTGATGGGGTTTGCTGCAAACCTAATGCTTGGCGCAAAATTGATAGCACCACGATGATGCGGGTAAATGAGGTCAGCATTATTACCATTGCTGGAATAAAGCTCATGGCCGTCATTAGCAGTAAAATCTGCATAGTGACTGAATATTCGGTACTGCCGTCAGCCCCTGCAGTCACTGTCACTGCTTTTAGTAAGCCATCTTCTGCAAAACTAACTGGCGTGAACATTAATCCAGCCAACAAAGCCAGCACTATCCATCTTTTCATTATTGCAGATCCTTGGCCTTGACTGTTGCTTGCGCTTTGGCTTGCTTGAGACGAGTGGCAAAACTAGTGCTTTCTATTTCAACGTTTGTGTCTAGCTTATCAATAAGGTTAACTTGCTGTGAGGTCACCCCTAAAAGATATTGCTGACCTTCAAGCTCAACCAGAACCAGCTTTTCTTTTTGACCAAGTGGCGTCATGGCAATGGTTTTTATCACCCCTTGATTTGACTGCACTAAGTTTAATTTTTTGACAATAAATGCCAGTAAAAAGATGATGGCGATAACGAGAATAAGCCCGCCCACCATGCTTGAAAGCGCAGCCACATTTGATGTTTCTGGGGCTTTAGACACGGTTGTGGCAACTGCGGTTGTTGCCGTGTCAGTAAGCGCAGAGCTAGCTAACGCTAGCGAGGAGAACACATTCAACACAGGGTTAAATCCTTAATACTTGTTCGATTACTTTAACTTCTTAATGCGTTCTGTTTGGCTAATCACATCTGTCAGACGAATACCAAACTTGTCATTCACCACAACCACTTCGCCATGAGCGATAAGCGTGCCATTTACCATCACATCAAGGGGCTCACCCGCCACCCGATCTAGCTCGACCACCGAACCTTGGTTCAGTTGCAGCAAGTTACGAATACTAATAAAACTGCGACCGACTTCCATCGAAATCGTTACCGGTATATCCATAATGGCATCGAGCTTTTCAGCTTGATCATGCGAGATTGGCGCGGCTTCATCTACCAGTTCATCAAGGGCGACTTGTTCAGCTTCTTTTGCTTCTTCAAGTGCCTGCTCTGCCATTGCTGCAGCCCAATCATCGGTATCACTCATTTATTTCACCTTAAAATTCTGACATGTTATCCGTTAAACATTCACGGACAATAATTATTAAATCTATAAATTATTATTAATTTCAGCACCTTGTTTAAAAAACTTTTTAAAAAAGATTGTTAAAATAAAACTTTTTTTGAAATAAGCCTGTCTATAGCACAGTAAGATCGCGGGCTTTGCCTTTACGAGTAATTAGCTGTAATTCTGATTTCGCCGTTTCAGGCCTTGGAATAACTTCGCTAATTTTTAATGCCAGATTTTCGCGGGATTGACCTAGCTTACAGCGGTAAGTCGGTAAGTCCTCAACTCGCATCATCACATGCTCAGGCAGCTCAATAGGAATAATATCCCCAGCTTTAAAGCCCATCACATCTCTTAATGTCACTTCATGCTCAATGATGTTGGCATCAATCCCTACTTGCACATCCATGATCTCATCACGCAATGCTTGTCCCCAACGCATATCAGTATCTTGTTTATCACTTTGAACACCGGCATCAAGCAGCTCACGAATAGGCTCGATCATCGAATATGGCATGGTGATATGAAAATCACCGCCGCCGCCATCCACTTCAATATGAAAAGAGTTAATGACCACCACTTCTGTTGGGCTAACAATATTGGCCATGGCAGGGTTGACCTCTGAGTCTAAATACTCAAACTCAACATCCATGACTGGTGCCCAGGCATCTTTATAATCTTCAAAAATGATTTTCAATAGCAGCTGGACGATACGACGCTCTGTGGGAGTAAACTCACGCCCTTCAATTTTTGCATGAAAGCGGCCATCACCACCAAAAAAGTTATCCACCAAAATGAAGACTAACCTTGCTTCCATGGTGATAAGCGCCGTGCCTTTTAACGGACTAAAGCGCACCATATTCAGGCTGGTTGGTACGAATAGGGTATGAACGTACTCACCAAACTTAAGCATTTGCACGCCGTTAATAGACACTTCAGCAGCACGGCGCATCATGTTAAACATGCTGATGCGTAAGTGACGAGCAAAACGTTCATTTACAATTTCAAGGGTTGGCATTCGCCCACGAACAATGCGATCTTGAGAGGAGAAATCATATGCTCTGGTTTCATCAGTATCATAGATATCATCTTCATCAACATCGTCGACGCCATGGAGTAGCGCATCAATTTCGTCTTGGCTTAATAAATCACTCACATCATCACCTTGGATTTTTCATGGCGTTATTGCATTACAAAACCAGTAAAAAGTACTCTTTCAACGACTTTTTGGCCGGTTATGGGTTGCAATGTATTTTGAACATTTAATAGGGCTAATTGGCGTAATTCATCTTTACCCGCTTGGGTACTTAGCTTTTGTACATCTGCTGCGCTAAATGTGTTTAAAAGCGCATGTTCAATTAAAGGAATGTGCATTTTTGCAGTAACGCCGTCATCGCCTCGCACCATTAACTGCACTTTTATTTCAACTAAACGTGAACGATTAGCACCCGCTAGATTGAATAAAAATGGTCTTGGCATACCCACATAATTTGCCTTACCAGTAGCAGCATCAGTTACTACAGTTGCAGTACTTATGTCAGTTGCAGGTGAGTTTGCAGTCGCTTTCGCATTGTCGCCAATAAAAAACAGCACTGTCACAGCAATGCCTGCCAGCAGCAACATGCCAACCACCAAAAAAATAATCATTTTATTGATACTTTTTGGTGGGTTCTGGGTAGTTAATTCTAAAGAAGCTTCTTCTGGCATAAATGATTCCATCACGCTGTTGTTATTATTGTGTTAACTAAGTTTCAGCTTAGTTTTTGATTTTGCGATCATTAACCCATAGGTTACCGACTTAAGCGTAATAATCTATAGCTGAACTGCCACTCATGGCATGTTTTGTGACTATCTCAAGTTCTTGTGCTGAAATTTCATCCAAAAGCCTGTCATTACTAGCACTCGACTCATCATAATCAGCGTTTTTCTGCTGTTCGCCGTCTTGAGAAACATGACTGTCAGCCAATTGCAGCCCTTCTTCTGCTAGCATTTCCCGAAGCCGCGGAATAGCTTGCTCCAATAGGTCTCGGGTTTGTGTCTGCGCCACTTGAAATTGCACTTGGGTTTGATCGCCATTAACTTGAACTCTGACCACCATATGGCCAAGCTCTGCCGGATCTAATCGAATTTCCGCATGTTGAATGCCCTGTCCTACCATCGTCATGAGTTGTTGCTTCATCACAGGGGCGAACTTTTGGATCATCTCCTGCATTTGCCCTACCGACTCAGATCCTTGGCGTAACGATAATTGAAATTGCGGCACGTCACTTTTATGCACTGACGTTAAGCTACTTTGATTTTGTATCGCCTTGAGATCCACAGATTCTGCATCAAGAGTAAACTCACCAGCGCTAAGGGCAATGGCATTATTTGCTAGGGCATTACTACTAGGACTATTGGCAGAGGAAGGAATAGCAGACTTATCCATGGATACCGAGAACTCAGCTTTACTCAGGTTAACCCCAGATTCCTTTGAGGTTATTTTGCCTTCAATACTGTCAGGATCGCCTAAAGTTTTGTTTGCATCAACTAAGCCTTTGTTTACATCAACTAGGTTTTTGTTTACATCAACAGCAGCGCTATTGTTATCCATTATGTTTTTATGAATTGAACTAAAGCCACTGCTAAGTGCAAGGGCTGGTTTTTCAGCATTATCTATGGCGCTGGTTGTTGCTAACTCAATCAAAGGGAGTAAGGCTCCACCTTGGATGGGAGTTTGCTGGTTAAAGTCAGTGATCAGCTGATTTAACTCCTTGACTGATAATGCTGACAACTCAGCTGCAGACATTGCACTAAATTCAGATAAATTTTGTAGTTGCTCAGCTGAATAGTCACTTAAAAATTCTGTAGTTGAATCGGCCTCAATAGCCAGCGGCAATATGTTGCCACCTGTTGGTTGGCTATTGGTTTCAAAATTTTCTGCTAAGTCAATTTGAGCAAAGATTAAAGCAATATCGGTTTCTGCAGCAATATGCTCTTGTGAGGCATTGTCATCCACCAGATTGATATCTGTGTTATTTTCAGAAGCTTGCTCAGTGCTACCCTGTATCTCATCAGTTTGAGAAACTTGATTAAGCGCCGACAAAAAAGATGAGCTATCAGTACCTTGCGGCGTCTCTCCCGTTGGGGAATTCGCTATTTTATTGCTATTTCCAAGTAAAATATTACTCACTTGCTGCATAACAAACTCCGAGTTAATAACACCGAAAACCTATTGGTGCTATAAAATTATGAAAGTCACATTGCTGACGCTTTTATTATTAATAACGAACCAAGCAATAAGAGTGCCAGAATAAAAATTAATTAGGCTAAAAACGGATAAGGGAATTTAACGCGGGGTTTTACGAATAAACTGCTGCATCGCAAATTCATCTGAGGCTTTTTGCTCTTGTTTATTGGCTATTTGCTGAGCTTTTTGATCATTTTTAGCTAACAACAATTCAACCGCTTTACGCTTTTGTTGCTTTTGCTGCCAATTAACTTGTCGATGTTGGGTCTGATTTTGTGCTTCTTTAACGGTATTAACTTGCTGCACTAGTGCTTGGTCAATTTGCTTAATAAATTCATGAAAAGAATGATATTCACTGGCACTTAGCGTTTTGCCTTGATTTTCATTCATTTGCTTCATGTACTCGAGACGATAATTATTTAACGCCTCTAATTGCCCCTCACATTTTTGTAGTTCTAATTGTGCAGATTTAAGCTGTAAAGCCGCCTGTTCTTCTGCTTCTTTATTGAGTTTAAGCACTGTGATTAATGGATCAGCCCGGCGCATTATTTACACTGAGCAGCAATCTGCCCAACCATGGTTTGACTGTTATCAAAGGAAATAACATCTTTAAATCCTTGGCGTAAAAATGCATTCATCGCTGGTTGTAACCGAATAGCGTTATCAATGCGTGGATCGCTGCCTTGGGAATAAGCCCCAATTGAAATTAAGTCTCTGTTTTGCTGATAAAGTGAATACATCTGTTTAACCAGACGCATGGACTCTAAATGCTCAGCGCTAATCACCATAGGTGCGACGCGGCTAATGGACTGCTCAATATCAATCGCGGGGTAATGGCCAGAATCTGCCAGCGTTCTTGATAACACAATATGACCATCTAAAATCGCCCGTGACGCATCGGCAATGGGATCTTGTTGATCATCACCTTCGGTAAGCACGGTATAAAATGCGGTAATCGAACCTTGACCTGGGCCGCCGTTACCTGCCCGTTCGACCAAGCGGGGTAATTTAGCAAACACCGATGGCGGATAACCTTTGGTCGCCGGAGGCTCACCCACTGCCAAGGCTACTTCACGCTGGGCTTGGGCGTAACGGGTTAAACTGTCCATCAATAACAATACGTTATAGCCAAGGTCTCTAAAATACTCCGCAATACGTGTTGAGGTTTCACAGGCGCGTAATCGCATCAATGGTGAAGTATCAGCAGGTGCTGCGACCACCACAGATCTGGCTCGGCCTTCTGGGCCTAAAATCTCTTCAATAAACTCTTTTACTTCACGGCCACGTTCACCCACCAGCCCCACCACAATAATGTCAGCAGTGGTGCCGCGAGTCATCATGCCTAACAGCACACTTTTACCCACACCAGAGCCGGCAAACAGGCCCATCCGCTGGCCTTTACCTACGGTCAACATGGCATTAATGGCTCTAACCCCCACATCTAATGGTTCGGTAATCGCGCGGCGCGATAAAGGGTTAATGGGCGGCGCATGGCGCGAGGCATGTTGCTCAGTATTTAATGGTCCAAGGCCATCAAGGGGTAAACCACTACCGTCTAAAACTCTACCAAGTAAACTTAAGCCGACATTTAACCCTGACTGCTCACCTAAAGGCTGCACTCTTGCTCCCGGTAACACCCCTCTTAATTCATCTACGGGCATGAGATAAAGTAATTCATCATCAAATCCAACGACTTCAGCCACTAGCTCACCGGCCATGGTTTCGATAGAGCATAAACTGCCAACAGGGGCTCTACAGCCGGTAGCTTCGAGGGTTAAGCCAACAACCCTAACCAGCTGACCACTGGCCACAGGCCGAATGGGGGTGACTTTATTACTATGGAGTTTAAATTTATTTAGTAACTGATGTTGGCGATTTAGCATCATCTACCTCATCAACAAGGTGTAAACCCTCTTCATGTACGACAGAAGAAACATTGTCATCAGTGAGTTGATCCCGCTTTGCTCCCACCACCTTAAGGCTACATTCGCTAGCATCCTCGGCAATGCTAGTGGTGTAGTGACTTGAATCTGACTTAATCGTTTGCACATTGGCCTGAATCGCTGCGACCTGTTGCTGCAAGCCACTAAGAGCTTGACTCATACGCGCTTCAACTCGTAAGTCGACACTGGAGCGCTCGCTGTGAATGATGCAGTCACCGTTTTTAAGAGATGGATCAGCTTCAATTTCCCAACGATTCTTAGCTAATTGCGCTTCACTGTATAATTGATTAACAAGTGCAGCATCATCTGGGCTAAACCTCAGAGTGACTTGTTGTTTTTTAATCGGTAACGAATCTACCCCTTGACGCAGTACAGATAAAATATGTTCAGGATGAGTTTGTAATTCATTACCGACGATGGATTTGGTCAGATTAATGGATAGCTGTAATAGCTCAGCTTCAATTTCAGCATCAAGCACTAATAAGGGTTGCTCAAATTGCTCAACTAAGCCAGATAAACGCTCAAGCATCTCATTAGCTTTGGCTAAACCCACTTCATAACCTTGTTGTTCTCCTTGGCTAAAGCCTTCAGCGTGACCTTGCTCTAAACCTTCAAGCCGACCTTGCTCCGTGCCTTTCGCTAGCCCATCAAGCTGGCCTTGCTCAAAACCTTCTTGTTCAGCTTCAACTCGAATTTGCTCTATTTCAGCCATGGTAGGCGGTAAAAGGGGCTTGTCTTCAGCAACAGGCTGGGAATTTTGACGTCCTAGTTGGCCAAATAAATTTGAGCCAGTGTCAGTTTTTTGTTGGGAAACATCCGGTAATTGCCAATGGCTAAAATCTTCATCAACTTCTGTTAGGTTATTATTGTTATTAGCTTTAGTCATGATTGGTCTGGTTGTACCTCGTTATAAAATCGGCTTAAATCGGACTATAGGAACTCATCACCACCGCCGCCACCGAGCATAATTTCGCCGCTGTCACTTAATCGACGCGCAATCGCAAGGATCTCTTTTTGAGCAATTTCCACTTCACTGATCCTTATCGGCCCCATGGCTTCAAGATCATCACGTAATAGCTCACCTGCTCGCTTAGACATATTACCAATAATTTTGTCAGATAACTGATCATCAGCACCTTTTAATGCTTTCATTAGCACATCTTGTTGAACTTCACGCAGCAAAGCTTGAATACCGCGATCATCTACATCAATTAAGTTTTCAAACACAAACATCAGATCTTGAATTTGCTGCGCCATTTCTTCATCAGATTCACGCATGGTTTCCATGATCTGGCCTTCAACACCCGTATCAAGGAAGTTCATGATATTGGCCGCCGCTTTCAAGCCGCCCATTTTCGCAGCTTGTGCGCCGCCTTGTCCGGCAAATTGTTTTTCCATGATGTCGTTTAATTCTTGCAAAGCTGCTGGTTGAACTTCTTCTAAGTTAGCAATGCGCATCATTAAATCTAAACGGGTATTTTCAGGGAACTGACTGAAGATTTCAGCCGCTTGATCAGGTTCTAAATAAGATAAAACAATAGTTTGGATTTGTGGATGCTCGTTTTGAATAATGGTCGCCACTTGGCGTGCATCCATCCACTTAAGCGAATCTAAGCCTTTAGCGCCACTGCCCATAATAATTTGTTCAATCAAATTACCGGCTTTGTCTTCACCTAGGGCCGCAGTTAATGCTTTGCGGACAAACTCTTCACTGTTAAAACCAATGGAAGAAAACTTCTGAATCTCTTCCAAAAACAGCTTATGCACCCCAATGACTTTCTCTTGACCAAAGTCTTGCATGGCGGCCATGGCCATACCGACTTTTTGCACTTGTTTTGGCTCTAAGTGCTTTAAGATTGAGGCGGCATCTGCTTCACTTAAGCTCAGTAACAAAATAGCAGTTTTATCAATGCCACTCAGCTCTTCAAGACTAGCCTGTTCGCCTACGGGTGCTGCCAGGGTATTATTTGCCATCTTCTTGTAACCAACTCTTAATTACTTGGGTAGAAAGTTCAGGTTCATTAGCCACTAATGCCCTAATCGACTTAATCATATCATCATCTTTATGCAGGTTTGGTATTTGAATCGAGCCATCATCGGCATAGCTATAATCTGCTTGTTGGCTATTGAGCATACCCAAGGTATCGGCGGCATACTGATCTTCAATCTCAGCCAATTCATGACCTAAGCGCGGCTCTTCGGGCATCTCGACTTCGTCGTTATTAAACAAACGATTTAACATAGGGCGAATCACAAACAAAATCAGCACTAAGACTAAAAACGCCCCTAACACCAATCTCACCGCGCGCCAAAACCAAGGCTGCTCCCACATTTCAGCGGCGGGCAGCTCTTCAATAAGCTGGTTCATAAACGGTACTGTGACCACTTCTAAGCTATCACCACGTTGACTGGTAAAGCCCATCGCCCCTTCAAGTAAGCGACGAATATTGGTTAGCTCTTGTTCGGTGCGCGGAATGCGGGTCACTATGCCACTTTCATCAGCTGGTCCCGGTTTATAATCAATGGCCACCGACACACTGACTCTGCGCACCACACCCACTTGCTGGCGGGTATGGCTGATGGTGGTATCAAGTTCAAAATTACGGGTTGCTTCTCGATGGCTATTGCCATTAACCGCTGTAGTTTGCTCTGCGCCTGCTTCTTGTGGAATATCTGAATCCATAGGAGGCTGATTGGTTAATGCCCCAGGAATGCCACCCATTGATTGACCGCTTGAATTACGCTCTATGGTCATTTCACTGCGTACAGCGGGTAAATCAGGCGAAAATCGTTTCGCGGTTTGCTCAATCGCGGTGAAGTCCATGTTGACATCCACTTGAGAAGTGAAGTTTTCAGGGCCTAGAATAGGCATTAATATCGAATCGATTTTGTTACGATATTCTGCTTCTTGATGCTGCACTAATTCAAGCTCGCGGCGGGCTCTTGAGGAGGCGCCATCTTGGCTACCTGAATTTAGCAGGCGGCCATTTGAATCGGTCACTGTCACCCGGCTTGGCTCTAAGCCTTGTACTGCTGAGGCGACAATATCAACGATAGAGTCAATTTCTTCTTGGCCAAGGCTACCACGACGAACGCTCACAACTACGGTAGCGCTAGGTTTAGATTTATTACGGGCAAACACATTTTCTTTGGGAATAGCTAATATCACTTTGGCGCGGCTAATACTTTTTAGCTCTTCTACCACTCTGGCTAAATTAACTTCTTGGCTTTGTTTAAGGCGGGCTTGCTCCATGCGCTGACTAACACCAAAACCGCTGTCTTGGCTTAAATAATCGGTTGGTTGACTACTGGCTTCAACGCCTGCACGGCCCAGCAGCAGTTTGACATTTTGATATTTGTTTTCAGGAATACTGACTACATCGCCGGAGATTTTATAGGCAATTTTATTCTTATCTAAAACGTCCAATACTTGGATCATTTCAGCAGTTTCCATTTGCCCTAACGGCCTATATTCAGGCTCTTGCGCCCAAATAATCATAAATACTGCCAGCACAAGACATACAGCTAAAGCCAATATCATAGTGATTTGACGCATAAAGTCAGCACTACCAAACGAGCTTTTCAAGCCAGGTTTATTTTCCTGCTGAATCCCTGTGCTATCGACTTTATCTGAATCTAATACTAGATCTGTGCTCACAATATTTACCTACTTCAATACCAGAATATCAACAACAATACTATTAACAAAAGCCTAAACAGGCATACTCATAATTTCTTTATACGCTTCTACAAGTTTGTTTCTCACTTGCACCGTTGCTTCAAATGCAACCCCGGCTTTTTCACGGGCAATCACGGTATCAGATAAGGTCACAGTGCTATCGCCCATCTCTAATCGGGTGGCTAAATTAGCTGAGTTTGATTGTAAATCAGCCACGCCACCAACCGCTTGAGATAACAATTGGCCAAAGTCAGCACCAGAAGTATTACCGACTTTTTGAATCATATCCGCTTGAATAGGTAAGCCAAGATTAGGCGAAATCTCACCCTTTAAGGATTGCATTTCTTGTAAAAAAGGATTTGAACTAATCTGCATTGTAAACTCCATTCGTCGGATATTTGACGACTTAAAAACAGTTACAATAGAATTAGCAAGTAGGATGCCAACAATAGCTTAAATACACTTAAGCCCATGAAAAGAGCTTAAAAACAACTTGAAAGGGTGAAAAACACACAAAATAGAACCGCTTTAGTAACATCAAAGCGGTTAAGCTAATATTTTAGAATTTAGAGTTAAGTATAAAAATGAACTAAACGTCGATATTTAAGCAGGGACTTGAATACCCAAGTCACGCATTTTAGCCATTTTATAGCGCAATGTTCTGGCGCTAATTCCCAGCTTCTCAGCTACGTCTTTACGGCTACCATTACATAGATTTAAGGTTTCCAAAATAATCACATGCTCTTGAGCCTGCAGTTCGCCCCCAAGCCCATCCGTTTCAGCAGCGGCCACGGGTTGCTCATTGGGGCTCAAAGTAACATCTTCAGCTTCAAGAATAATATCCGCGCCAGTTATCTCCTCGCCATTATTCAGTATCAAGGTGCGCTGAATAACATTATCCAGCTCACGGACATTACCTGGCCAGCGATAAGCCAATAAACGACGACAAGCTATCTCATCTAACTCTGGCACTGGTGAGACATTAAATGCCTTAGCATGCTTAACCAGCAAGTGCCTTGCTAAGGGTAAAATATCAGCCGGTCGTTGGTTTAATGCCGGCCAGGTTAGTGGAAATACATTAATGCGGTAATATAAATCTTCTCGAAATGCGCCCGATGTTGCCATGGACTTTAAATCACGGTTTGAAGTGGCAAGTACCCTCACATCAAGGGCTATGGTTTTACGGCCACCTAAACGCTCAACTTCACGCTCTTGCAGTACTCGCAACAATTTGGCTTGCAGCCCTAGCTCCATCTCAGAAATTTCATCAAGCAATATGGTGCCGCCTTGAGCCTGTTCAAATTTTCCAGGGCATGCCTGATAAGCGCCTGTAAAAGCGCCTTTTTCATAGCCAAATAAGGTGGCTTCAAGCATATTTTCAGGTATTGCTGCGCAATTAATGGCGATAAAAGGTTTTTCTGCTCGAGGGCTGTTTTGATGAATATAACGTGCTAGCACTTCTTTGCCCGATCCACTTGGCCCCATGATCATCACTGAGGCATCAGAGCTTGCCACCCGCTGGGCAATATTCAGTAGCGCCAAGCTTTTGTCATCGGCGACCACAGGTTGACCTAAATTTTGTTTAAGGGGTAAGTAGCGAGATACCTGATTTAACAACACTTCAGGCGCAAAAGGTTTAGCCAGATAATCCGCCGCACCAAGTTTTATGGCGCTAACCGCACTGTCAATGGTGGCAAAAGCGGTCATTAATAAAATGGGGACTTTACTATGGTTTTGCTGTAAATAGTTTAATAGCCCTAGCCCGCCAATACCTTCCATTTGCACATCACTGATAACCATATCAAACGTCGTGGTTTTCATGGCAATAATGGCCTCTTCTGCAGAGCCCACATCAACGCAGTCATATTGGGCTAACATCAAGGTATCAAGTAAGGCTTCACGCAGCGCAGCATCATCTTCAACTAACAGTAACTTGGCTTCACTCATGGGATCCCTCCACTATTTTTTTGGCTTGTTCCGTGTCTTTAGCCATAGGAAATGATAGTCGAATTAAGCTGCCTTTGTGCGGCTGCGATGTCACCTGTAATCTGCCGCCATGATTTCTCACCACGGTTTGCACTACCGCTAAGCCTAGGCCTGTCCCTTGGCTTTTAGTGGTAAAAAAAGGCTCCAATACTTGTTGCTGCATCTCTTTTGATAAACCCTTACCGTTATCAATCACATCAATATTAATGCCGTGTTCATCTTCGCCAGTCACAATCTGAATTTCTGTGGCATTGGCCTCTAGGCTGTTCATCACCAGATTGTTAATCGCCGAGCTTAAGGCATTCGTGTTAGCCATAATGTGTTTATCGGTTTGATCAATAAAGTGTAATTTACACTGTTTGTTTTCAACAATGGGCTCACAATTTGCCAGCACAGGCTCAATAATATCTGCAGTAGATGTCGACTCTGCGGCGCCATCTTGTTTGTTTCTTGCCATCAGTAGCATGTCATTAACTTGACGCTCTAGCTCATTAAGCCTATCGACTAACTTGCCTTGAAAACGCTTTTTAGCCGTATCATTTAATTTAGGGCTAGCAAGGTTTGATGCATATAACATCGCGGCCGATAACGGCGTTCTGACCTGATGCGCCAAGGTTGCCACCATTTTGCCCAGTGCTGATAAGCGCTGTAAATGAGAGAGGTTTTTCTGTAATAAGCGGGTTTCAGTTAAGTCAGTTAACACAATTAACTGCCCAGGCTCTGGCGACAGCGGAGTAATCGCCAGCTTTACTCGGCGGCCATCTTTTAGTGACACTTCATAACCGTCATCATCTTGGGGTGAAAAAGCGCGGTTAATAATGTCAAACCACTTGGCCCCTTGCAGCGGCCGGCCTAATAAGTCAGTTGCGACTGGGTTGGCCAAGGTCACAATACCGTCACCATTGATAATCACTACACCTGAAGGCATAGCTTGAAGAATATGCGCCATTTGATTAGACATATTAGCTGCCTTTTGCGGACGTGATGTTTCAGCTTGCAGATCGAGGTTCACTGATTGACGCAGTGTAATTGGCGCTGCTGGCGCCTCGCTGACAATTGCTGCAGGCTCGGCTAGTTTGTAGCTATCACAATACTGCGGCTGTTCTACTAGTGATTGCGCTGAATACATGGTCACTCCGTCAAAATAATAACTTTGTACTACCAATGCATTTGGTATGCCAGTTTAAAGTTTTTAACGGCGCAAAAGCAAAAAGCATGCCCTAATGCATGCTTTTTACTCGTTTTGTCTATTTGTTATTTAGCTGTAAGTTACTGTCGGTAAGAGCTTGATTAATCTTTACCCATACCGTACTTACGCATTTTTTCAACCAAGGTGGTTCGGCGTATGCCTAACATTTCAGCGGCTCTGGCAACCACGTTATCTTGTTGCTCTAACGCTTGGCGGATCATGTCAATTTCAAGCTCTGCCAATAAATCCTTAAGGTTTACCCCTTCAGGCGGTAATTCACTTGGAAAGCGGGTATCAGGTAGCTCTATGGGTTCCTCATCACTGAAGATAGATGCTAATGCATCACGCTCTTGCTGCTCTTCACTGACTTCAACACAATATTCTGGCACATCGATATAACGATATTTTCTTGGTAAGTCATTCACATCAACCAAGCCACCAGGGAATAAAATCGTTAAACGCTCGACTAAATTCGACAGTTCGCGGACATTACCAGACCAATTATGGGCCTTTAATGATTCGATTGCGCGCTGGGTAAAGCGGATTTTACCGCGGCCTTCGTTAAAAACACGGCTCACAAGCTCTTGCAATAATAATGGCACATCATCACTGCGCTCACTTAATGAAGGCATTTCTATTGGAAACACATTCAAACGATAATATAAATCTTCTCGAAATTCATTTTCGCTGATCATGGTTTCTAAGTCACGGTGAGTGGCCGCAACAATGCGTACATCGGTATTGATGGTTTTAGAACCACCGACACGTTCGAATACTTTTTCTTGCAATACCCGCAGTAACTTTACTTGCATTTGCAGTGGCATGTCGCCGATTTCATCAAGAAACAGCGTGCCATTTTCAGCTAATTCAAAGCGGCCTTTACGGGTTGAAATCGCCCCAGTAAATGAGCCCTTTTCATGGCCAAATAGTTCACTTTCTAATAACTCAGGCGGAATAGCACCACAGTTGACCGGGATAAATGGTCCATCGCGGCGATCAGACATGTAATGAATATTACGGGCTACCACTTCTTTACCGGTGCCAGACTGACCCAGTACCAGCACGGTTGCGTCAGAGCTGGCCACTTGGCTAATAAGGTGTCTGACATTGGCAATACCTTCACTGCGGCCCACTAAACTTCTGAATAGTTTAGTTTGGTTAGCGCTGGTGGGTGTTTGCGGCTGTTTAGCTTGGCCATAGACTTGACAAAAATGCAGTAATTCGGTCAATTGCGGGTAGCTTATTGGCTCAGCAATGGTGCCTAATACGTTGCCACCATTAAGGTTACTTTCACCTGATAATAGCACTGGCTGCCAAGGCATTGATGACTTCACGCTTTTAATAAACTCAGCCGTGACTGATTGGGTATCAAGCACTAACGCCCGATAACGACAGTCTGCGGTTAATGAGGCAAGATCGTCTTTAGTAATTAGATGATACTTTTCATCTAAAAAATCAAAAATACAACAAAGACGAGAGACACGCTCAGAAGGGTCAGCAACAATTAATATTCGTTGTTCTATTTGCATCATTAAGAAGGCCAAAGCTCGAGTTATTATTATTTCACAGCCATTATCACGCTATACGAGATAAAACGGAAGTGCGACTTGATTGTGATTATTATATGCAATATGGATAAATATTTGGTGACAAACTTACCACAAATACATTAATACAACATCCTACCTATACGCTTTGGTTACACATAGTGTAAACACGGACATCTGCGCAATATAGTTTAAACGTTTTTATAAAATGAATATTGTATTATCAGCCAGTGAGAATCAAGTGACAAACCACAAAATTACAGCATCTCATTGATTTAATAAATTAACAGATGATTTAGTAAACAGATGCAAACAAACTGTTACTAAGTTAGCCATCATGAAACAAACAAAAGGCGCTAAAAGCGCCTGTTTTTTTACGTCACAGCTTAACTGGCTTCTGAAGTCATATGATGCATGTCCTGTGGAATAGCATCCCAACCTTCTTTAATGGTTCTGAGGATTGAAGTAACATCGTCAATAGCTGCTACATCATTATTCAAATTAGCTTCAGTTATTCGGCGAAGCATAAAATCATACAGTTCAGCTAAATTGCTTGCTACAGAATCTGTATCATCCATATTTAAGCTGCCATTTAAACCATTAATGATCCCAATAGCTTTATTGATGAACACGCCTTTACTTGCAGTATCATTATTTTCAATAGCATAGCGACTTTGAGCCAAACGCAGTAATGCGCCGTCAAACATCATTTGTATAATTCTGTGCGGAGAAGCAACTGCTATCTCACTATCTAAAGAGACTTTACGATAAGACTGTATTGATCCTCTCATAGGAACCACCTTTTACTTATTTGCATCAACGGATTGATATAGATTTATCTGGCGCTTATTTTTCTTTTTGAGATTAAGTAAAGATTGAATATGCGTAAGTATCTTATAAGCTCTTGCTTGAAATGCCTGAGTTATTAGTAATTGCGCATTCAAAATAGCTCTTGCAGATTCAACCTCTCCAGCTGCAATGTCTTTAGCTTTAATCTCATCAAGTAAAATTTGACGCCTCTGTACCAATTCTTGCAATTTTAGTACCAGCTCGTCTGATTGCACATCTTCAGAAGGTAAGCTTTCCAGTTGAATGAGTGTTTCATCAACTAAGTGATTAATATTTGTAAGCAATGTAACTCCTAGCTAAGCCAATTATAAAACTCTATGATTGTGGCACAACGCCTGGTAATGAACCTAAGCTATTTATTAAACCAGAGCTTTGCTGATTTAAATTAGCCACAACTAAATCCATTGCATTAAATTGTTTAAATAGCCTAGCTTCTAACAAATCCATTTTTAAGCTAAAAGCATCTCTTTGATCATCAAGACGGCTTTTTTCGCTGGTTAAACTGTTATTTCGGGTGTCAATTAATCCGCCGGTTTTAACATAGCCTTCGACCATGGTATCTAATCGATTGGCAAGCCCAATGTCAGGGCTAGCAAACAGACCTTCAATTAAACCCATATCATCATTGATGGCTTTATCCAGTTTGTCGTCATTAATAGATAACTTCCCATAGCGGTCGGTTTCAATGCCTATGTCATATAAAGCAACGGTTGTCCCACCAACATCCACCCGATTACTGATAGCACTGCGCATTTGAGATTCAATAGAGCGGATCATTGAGTCACCTTGCAGTGCAGCGGCTTCTTCATTCTCTACATCATACTTAGAAAGGTCACTAACAGAGTCAATTAAACTGTTATAAGCATCGACAAACCCTTGAATATTCTCTTTAACTGATTCATCATCTTGCTCAATTCTGAGCGTCGAGGTTTTACTCATATCAGCTTCAGTCAATGATAAAGTCACTCCCACTATGGCATCTTTAACTTCATTAGATTGTGATGTGACCTTTTGCCCATCAATGTAGACTATTGAATTTTTTGCATCACTTAATGTGGTCAAATTGCCAGAGCCAAACATGTCATTTAAACCGGAACCTGCTGTATCATTTGCAATAACAGAAACTTCATTATCAGTTCCAGTTTCATCAGAACTAAATACCAACCGACTACCTGCATCACTTTTAATGATGGTGGCTGTAATACCTGAGTTGTCATCAGCACTATTAATTTTATTAGCGATATCTTCAAGGCTATCGGTATCTTCAATATCAACTGAAAATGCTTCGCCATTTACCGATAAATCGAGGCTACCTTCACCAATGGCAGACGTTGCATCAGCAACATTCGTTCCGGCAATTTTATGTGAGGAAGCTAATTGCTCCACTTGAATTTGATAGTTGCCAGTTTGCGCCGTTTTATCGGCTGAAGCGCCAAAGTAAATGCTGTCACCCGTTGAAACCTTCCTGATATTCAAAGAGTCTGGATCGGTCAATTTCTCGAGAGCATCTTGGAACGTGGCTAACTTACTTTTTAAAGTACCAATACCTGAAACTTTTGATTCAATGGTTTGTTCCGTTTTATCAAATAAGGCTTCTTTAGGCAGCTTTTCAGCATCAACCAATACCCCAACAATCGTGTTAATATCTAATCCAGATCCGATACCGGTTGCTGTTAATGCCATGATGTACTCCTAAAATGCTACTAGCTAATTTTGACTTACGCCTCAGTTTTAAGCAAAAAACCTGCCACTTCTGCTAGTTTTTGCGATAATTCTAATGCTTCTTGATTGGGAATTTGCCGAATAATATCACCAGAATCAAGGTCCAGCACATTGACGATTTGCTTACCGGATTCATCATCAATTTTAAAGGCTAAGCCTTTACGCATTAGCGATACCATACTATTGAGTTCATCAACCAACTCAGCAACCTCAACATCTTTAGGTTTTTCTTTTGCTACTTCTTCGGTTAGCGATTCAGCTTTAGTTAATTCAGACACTTTAAGCTTGTCTTCTTTATCTTTAATATTATTTTCAACTAGTCGCTGAGTACCAAGATGATCAGAGACTACATTTTGAGGTCCAGTAAAATTCAGTTCCATGGTCATATTATACCCCCACAAAAAAACAATTTGATTAAAAAAAAGGGAGATTCTAGTAGAATCTCCCTTCTTTAAATCGTTTTTAATCGAACTTTAGCTTAGTTTTCGATTAAAGAAGAGATAATGCTATTTGCGGCAGTTGGTTCGCTTGCGCCAACATAGAAGAACCTGTTTGCTGTAGAACTTGGTTCTTAGTCATTGCAGCCGTTTCTTTCGCGAAATCAACATCAACAATACGACTCTTAGCATCGGCAACGTTCGCCTGAGTATTTGCACTGTTAGCAATGTTGTGCGCTAAGCGGTTTTGTTTTGCACCTAAGTCTGCGCGCTGGCTATCAATGGTTGCGATTGCTTTATCAATTTTATCTAGTGCCGTCGAACGCGAAGCCGCTGTAGAATTACTTAGGCCAGAAACTGATAGAGAAGTTGCATTAGATGTTTGGACACTAATGGTAATTTTCTCGCTAGACTGATGGCCTACTTGGAAAGATTTACCAGTGCCGAAACTGCCATCTAATAACTTAGTCTCACCAAAAGCGGTATTTTTACCAATTTCAGTAATTTCAGTCGCTAATTCGGTCATTTCTGCTTTAATTGCTGTTAAATCAGCGGTACTGTTGGCACCGTTTTCTGATTGTACCGTTAGGTCACGCATACGCTGAAGCATGTTTGTTTGCTCTTGCATTGCACCTTCAGAAATTTGTGCGATTGAAATGGCATCGTTAGCATTACGCATACCCACTTCCAGACCACGAACTTGTGAGTCCAAACGGTTTGAAATTGCTAAACCAGCAGCATCATCTTTTGCACTATTAATACGTAAACCTGAAGACAAACGCTCCATTGAGGTAGCAAGACCATTAGTTGACGAGTTAAGGTTCTTTTGTGCTTTCATTGACGTTACGTTTGTATTTACAGTAATAGCCATAATTTGATTCCTCTTTATACCTGGCTTTAAAACATTGCCTGTCTAGTGTCGCCAGGCGGGTCTATTGGGTTACAAATACTGTAACGGCAGTATGTTTTTATTCTTTAGGTTTTTTTTTACACAAATATAATATTTTATTTAGAGCAGCTTCAAATCTATTACTAGATGTCTGGTACGGTTTGTCATAAAGCCTAAACAACAAAACCGCAATAAATTTATCAATTGCGGTTTTTTATTGCATAATTTGACATTATTATTGGATGAGGATTAACCCAATAAAGATAGCGCGACCTGAGGAAGCTGGTTCGCTTGCGCAAGCATTGAACTGCCAGTTTGTTGTAATACTTGGTTCTTGGTCATTGCAGCTGTTTCTTTCGCGAAATCAACATCAACAATGCGACTCTTAGCATCGGCAACGTTCGCCTGAGTATTTGCACTGTTAGCAATGTTGTGCGCTAAGCGGTTTTGTTTTGCACCTAAGTCTGCGCGCTGGCTATCAATGGTTGCGATTGCTTTATCAATTTTATCTAGTGCCGTCGAACGCGAAGCCGCTGTAGAATTACTTAGGCTAGAAACTGATAGAGAAGTTGCATTAGATGTTTGGACACTAATGGTAATTTTCTCGTTAGACTGATGGCCTACTTGGAAAGATTTACCAGTGCCGAAACTGCCATCTAATAACTTAGTCTCACCAAAAGCGGTATTTTTACCAATTTCACTAATTTCAGATGCTAATTCGTCCATTTCAGCTTTAATTGCTTTGAGATCTTGAGTACTGTTTGCACCGTTTTCGGATTGAATGGTCAAATCACGCATACGTTGTAGCATGTTAGTTTGCTCTTGCATCGCACCTTCAGAAATCTGCGCGATAGAAATGGCATCATTGGCATTTCGCATACCCACATCCAGACCACGAACTTGTGAGTCCAAACGGTTTGAAATCGCTAAACCTGCCGCATCATCTTTAGCACTGTTAATGCGAAGACCTGATGATAAACGCTCCATCGAGGTAGCAAGCCCTTGCGTTGAAGCACTTAAGTTCTTTTGCGCTTTCATTGATGTTACGTTGGTATTTACTGTAATAGCCATAGATAAATCCTCATTCTTAGTTTTGTTGCCAAGACTTTGGAGCTTGGCTAAATTTACAATTTAACGTTAGGTTTGTTATGTAATTAATCTGAAAACTCTTACTAGATATAATCAAATAAAGACATAGTGCCGACTTTGCTAAAAACACTGGATACTGCATTAAGTGCAAGCTGCTGTTTTTCAAACTCTATAATAGCCTCGGCATAATCCAAGTCTTCAAGCATAGACAGCGCACTATCATTAACAATTTTCTCTTCAGCATGATTCGTCGAGATACTCTCAAGCCCTTTTAAACTATTACCAGCAATACTTCTTGCCGTACTGACTTGATTTTGACCACTATCAATATTATTCAATAGCTGTGCCAACTTTGATTTTCCTTGGGGAGAATTGGCGCCGTCAGGGCTTTCTAGCAGGGCGATAGCGCTATTTAGCTCATCTAAAATGCTCACTGTTGATTGAGGCGCCATGGTAAAACTGTCGCCAGCCGCTGGGGTTCCTGATATTTCAACTTCTATACCATTAAATTTAACAGGAACACTTGGATCAAAATTGGCCACTGTCTTGACTATATTCCCGTTAGCATCTTCAATTTCCAGATCAACATTTGAACCATTAGCTACAAAATTAAAGCTATAGGTATCTTCTACATAGGTTGACTGATCAACAATTTTGGCACTATCAACTACAAAATCGCCTTGCTGAGATGACAGATAATTGACGCCATAATCGCCCAAAGGATTGGGTGCATTCATAAAGATGCTATCACCTGGAACATTGGCACCAATAGTTACCCCTGATGCCACCACACTTTGCCTTACACCTGAGTCGCCGCTATAAACAATGTCGCCATTGTTATCAAAAGCAAACGGTACTGAGCTGGTTTTATTGCCTGAAAATAAATAATTTCCTGATTCGTCTTTAGAATTGGCGATGGAAAGTAACTCTTCAAGGCTGACTTTCATTTCATCGGCAATCATTTGCCGCTCGCTTTGCGATAAACTGCCGTTGGCACCTTTTTGTAATTGTTGTCGCATGCTATCGATAAGCGTTTCAGTGCTACCTATTTTAGATTCTGTAACACCTAATCGATTTTTAGCGTAGTCAATATTTTTGACATATTGATCAACCAAGTTATTTTGCTGGTTTAACTTATCGATACCAATGGCGGCCACGGGGTCATCACCGGCGGTATTAATTTTTTTTCCTGTGGCTAATTGCAGGAGGGTTTTGCTGGTCTCAGATTGGCCTTTGGCTATGCTGTAGCTGTTTTGCTGAAACATTTGCGCCGTTGAAATTCGCATAATTAATTCTCCTAGCGAACTGAGCTAAGTAATGAGTCAAACATCTGCTGGGCAGTTGTCATGATGCGAGCTGAAGCTTGATACGATTGCTGAAAGCGCATTAAATTGGCCGCTTCTTCATCTAAATTTACCCCAGACTCGCTTTGCACTCGGTTATAGGCTTGCTGATACATGGCATCATTTGAGGCCAAGCTCACCGCTGCAGCTTGCGTTTTGCTGCCGATATCCAGTTTGGTGCCTTCAAACACCCCGGTTAAGGTGGTTGAGCCATTATTCATAATGTTGGCATCGGCCAATTGCGCCATAGCAACCGCATTACTGTTGTCGCCTTCGGCAAAGGACAAATCAAAGCTATAGCTGTCAGTGACCCCCGCTGAAGATGAGTCGTTAATTTCAAAACTAAAACCAAAGCCGGTGTCAATTTGTGGTGGGGTAAAGGATTTTTCAGCGCCGACTATGGCGCCATTGGCATCCAGTACTTGAAAAGTATTTTTAGCGGTATCAATTTTGACGGTAAGCTCACTACCCGTTTCAGGGAAGCTGGTATGAGTTCGGTCAATGTCTGTGAGCTTTACACTGGTGTTACCTGAGTTGCCTGAGTCAGCTGAGATATTAGGCCCAGCTGCAGCTATGCCTCTTGGATCTGTCATTGCCACATTGAGCCCTGCTGCAGCGCCCGCATTAGGTCTAATTTCAAAACGGTCGCCATCAGCAAAACTGCCAGCATCAATTTCAATACTAAAACCATTGCCGCCTTCAAGCTGATTGCCATTAAGGGTTAGTGGCTCAACTTTGCCTGTTTGGGTGTCTTTAAGCTCATAGGTGTTTGGCGCAGTGAAAGATAATTCGTATGCGCTGCCGGTTAATTGGCCTACATCGTCAATATTAACTTTCAGATTGGCGTCACCAGTGTTGGTACTGTAGGCACCGACTCGACCTGCGGCCATGCTGGGGTCGTTAATATCAGTAAAAATATTGCTGCCAATATTGCCGTCTAGGTCAAAACCATTTTGCTGCATTTGGTTAAAGGCATCTGCCACGCCTAAGGCCAGTTGCCCTAGCTCTTGAGAGGCTGGAATTAAGGTTTGATCACGAAAGTTAAATAACTCGCCTAATTGGCCACCTAATTTAGAGCCGTCAATCACTAACGTGCTATTACCGGTTGATGTGGTTAGCCTTGGCTCATTCGAAAAGGGATCGCCTGTAGTGGTGCCGACTTGCATCGCCACTTCACCGGACACTAGCATCACTGAGCCGCCGAGCATGACGCTTTTAGCGCCATTATCTAGCGGGATAACATTAACTTCAGAATATTCGCTTAGCTCTAAAATCAGCGCATCTTGTCGGTCTAATAATTGGCTGTCAGCCCCTGGCGACTTCATGATCTCGAGGTTGATGTTGGCAAGCTCAGTACTGATCTCATTAATGCGATCAGCAACCGCGCCGATTTGCGCATTGGTTTGCTTCATTTGCGAGTCAAGGTGGCTTTGCATTTGATTAAGGCTGTTAGCCACTTGCCCGGCAGAGCTAAGCATGTTGTTACGCATACCGAGATCTGTCGGTAAATCGCCAACATTATTAATGCTGGTAAAAAAGTCATTTAAACTGGCTGGCACCATGGCGCCAATTTGCGAGAACAGCTGATCCATTTCGTTCATTTTGCTGTAACGGGTTTCAGCACCACTCATGGAGGTTTGGCCAATGCGCAGCTCTCTTGCGGCATATTCGTTATAAACCCTTTTCACATCAGATACGTAAGTACCTGTACCATAAAAGCTACTACCGATTTGTTGGGACCCTAATGACGACTGCTCTGCCACTTGGCGGTGATAGCCCACGGTATTGGCATTGGCAATGTTATTACTGGTGACGCCCATTTGCGATTGGGCTGCCATAACACCTGAACGGGCAATGTTTAATAAATCGATAGCCATTAGTTAGTCTCTTTTGGTAATACGGACTTAAGTCCATTGGTTACTGACTCCATGACTTTCAACACTTTATTGGCGTATTGAGGATCAGTTGCGTAACCTGCTTGTTGTAGGGCATGAATAAATTTGGCGGGCTGTGCTGCCACTTTTTTGGCTTCTTGGTAGCGCTCGCCATTGGAGATGAATGACACAAAGTCATTAAAGCTTTGTTCAACGTTGTCGTACATTCTGAAGTCTGCTTGTTGTTTTACTGCCACCCCTTGCTCAAACTCTAAGGTGCTGACTGAGGTTTTATCGCCGTCCCAGCGTCTGTCGGCTTTGATATTAAACAAGTTGTTGCTGGCTGTGCCGTCATCACGACGGATCATTTTTTGACCCCAGCCAGTTTCTAATGCCGATTGCGCCAGTAATACTTCAGGGGTGGTGCCAAGCTGTTTCGCGGCCTTTTCAGCATGGGGATAAAGCACTGAGACAAAATGTTGCGGGCTGTCAAACTGATTCGGCGTTGGTGCCATCGATTGCGGCAAGCTATTGCCACTAGTGGCAACACGATCACCAGCCAAAACTTGATCTAATTCTTGGCTATCAATTATCGGCTTAGCCATTGCAGCGTTCGCAGTTGAGATATTAACAGTTGAGTGATCAGACATTGAGTGATTAGGCATTGTGTGGTTAAACATTGACTGATCAGCCTCTGAGCGCTCAGGGGCAGAATTTGCACTCACCACTGTGCTAAGAAAATCTACCGGCTTATTCGTAGAGTTAACTAATGACTGTGCACTGTTAGCGTCAATATTACCGCGCAGCACTGAGGCTGGGGTAAAACCGCTTTCTTGGGGAGAAAGTTGCTGCACCATCATGTCTGCGATGCCCAACATACCTTTGTTTGATAAATCCACCGACATTTGTTGATCGCGCATGTTTTCAAAAAATTCGGTGGTTTCACTGTTCATCGGGCTGTCTGATTTAAAGACTGCGTTAGCTTCACGCATACTTTTCATCAGCATTTGAATAAATATCCCTTCAAACTGTTTGGCGACTTCTTGTAATGCCGCCTTCTCGTCTTTCTGGGCCTTGGAACGTAATGAATCTAGTCCCCCTAGATCCAGATAGTTCGATGAATTTGACAGCTTTTCCATAGTCATACCGACAATTTTTAGATGATGATAAGCTCTCCATGCAAAGCGCCTGCCATCTTTAACGCTTCTAATATTGCCAGTACATCTGAAGGGGCAGCGCCCACCAAATTTACCGCTCTGACTAGCTCATCGAGCGAGGTGCCAGGGTCAAATAAAAACATTCGGCTATCGTCTTGGGCAACATCTATGGTGCTATCGGTTGTAACAACCGTTTGACCATCCGAAAACGGATTAGGTTGTGATACTTGGGTCGCTTCAGCAATGGTGACGGTTAAGCCACCATGGGTCACAGCTGCTGGCATTAAGCGTACATTTTGCCCCACCACTATGGTGCCTGTACGCGAATTGACTATCACTTTGGCTGACTCATCGGCCATATCAACTTGAATGTTTTCAAGGGTCGATAAAAATGACACTCTTTGGGATGCATCACGAGGCGCACTCACTTGCACCGAGGTAGCATCAAGCGCCCTTGCCATACCGGGGCCAAGCAAATCATTAATGGCTTGTTCCATGTTTTTGGCGGTTGAAAAATCTGCACGGCGCAAGTTAAAGGTGAGGTGATCGCCACTGGCAAAAGGTGACATCACGCTGCGCTCCACAATAGCGCCGCTAGGAATACGCCCAACGGTAGGAGTATTTTGTATCACCCGTGAACCGTCTTGACCTTCTGCGCTAAAGCCACTGACCACCAAGGTGCCTTGGGCAATGGCGTAAACATTACCATCAACCCCTTTTAAGAAGGTTTGCAGCAAGGTGCCGCCACGTAAGCTTTTTGCTTCACCAATACTTGATACCGTGATGTCAAGATTTTGACCGGGCTTAATAAAGGCAGGCATTTCTGCATGCACGGCTACCACAGCGGCATTTTTGGTTTTAGGGTTAACATTATCGGCTAAATTAATGCCGAAGTTTTTTAGCATGGTTCTAAAGGTTTGTTCGGTATAACGGGTTTTTTCACCTGTGCCGGGTAACCCCACCACTAAGCCATAACCAATTAATTGGTTACTTCGCACCCCTTGGACATTGGCAATATCTTTAATGCGCTGGGCTTGAATTGGCTGTGACAGCAACACCATGCTGAGCAATAATAAAATGAGGGATTTGATTTTCATGGTTAACTCCTTAGAAAGGCCACCATTGGCCCATAAAGAAGGAGCTTAACCAACCCACTTTTTGGACATCGGCAAAAGTGCCGGTACCGCTATATTGAATCCGAGCATTGGCAACACGGGTGGATTCAACGGTATTATCAGGAGTGATATCTTGACTACGTACCATGCCAGTAACGCGAATAAACTCATCACCATTATTAATTGAAATCCACTTTTCGCCGCGAATAACTAAATTGCCATTGTTAAGCACTTGCATGACATTGGCTGAGATGCTGCCGTCTAAACTGTTTGACTGATCGGCATCTGACTCACGCTTGGTATTCATGTCATCTGAATAACGAAAATCTAGCGGTATTCCTTTAATCGACAGATTGCTGCCACCAGCATAAACCGGATCGACGCTTAAATCAGAGCCTCTTTTAATTTCGTTATTGGCACTTTTCTTCGCTTGGGTCGACTCATTAAGCAATACGGTAATAATGTCACCCACTTTGTGGGCACGAATATCCGAGTACAAACTGGATGATTGATGATCCATGTAAATTGAACCCGTTGACACCATTTGGGTTGGCGGCGCTTCTGGGTAAACAGGCGCATAAAATGGATCATCGGCTATGGGTTTTTGCTGAGTTGAGCTGCAACCCAGCATCACAAATGCTGATGCTAAGACTAAAACCTTATTCATCATCCCCTCTCTTATCATCAAAGCTTATAAGTTCTGTGTTACGTAAGACATCATCTGATCAACAGCTGATATCACTTTCGAGTTCATTTCGTAATTACGTTGACTTTGGATCAAGTTAACCAGTTCTTCAGTCACGTTAACGTTTGACGTTTCAAGCGCCCCTTGACGAATAGCCCCTAAACCATCCAATGAAGCCGTGCCCTGAATCGGCGTGCCACTGGCACCGGTTTCGGTGTAAAGGTTTTGCCCTAGTGGGTCTAACCCTGATGGATTAATAAAGTCGCTCATGGCTAACTGACCAATGACGGTATTTTCTGTAGCACCTGAAAGTTTCACTGAAACTTCACCTTCAGATGACACTGTGATTGAAGTGGCATCATCAGGAATGGTGATGGCAGGCTGGATGACATAACCCGAACCTGGGGTCACAATTTGGCCATTTTCATCTAGGCTAAATTGGCCGTTACGGGTATAAGCTGCGGTGCCATCTGGCATTTCAACTTCAAAAAAGCCTGGACCTTCAATCATTAGATCTAAGGCATTGTCTGTGGTTAACATATTGCCTTGGGTAAACATCTTTTGCGTGGCAACCACTTTGGTACCCGCACCGAGGTTTAAGCCATTAGGTAGTTTGGTGTTATCAGCACTGACGCCGCCCGCTTGGTTAACGGTTTGATAAAGCAAATCTTCAAACACTGCGCGGCTTTTTTTATAGCCAATGGTACTGGCGTTGGCCACGTTGTTAGAAATAACCGAAATGTCGGTTTGTTGGGCATCTAGGCCGGTTTTACTGATCCATAAAGCAGGATGCATAATAATTACTCCTAACTAATTCTCATTAAAGCTGACGAGGCGCGATCAAGATCTTCGGCGTTTTTCATCATCTTCACTTGCATTTCGTATTGGCGCTGAATATCAATTAGCGCCACCATTTCAGATACCGCATTGACATTACTGCCTTCAACTGCGCCACTTTCAACTTGAACATTGGGATCATTAGGGATGTTTTGCCCTGTGGTTAAACGAAACAAGCCATCCTCACCGCGCATCATGTCGGCGTTGTTGGGGTTAACCAATTTAATCCGCGCAACTTCTTCGACTATGTCGGCTGTGGCGCCTTGGGGTCTAACCGAGATAATACCGTCAGGGGAGATTTGCACTTTTTCAACCGGCAGTGGCAGCACAATTGGCCCAGCCTCCCCCATAATCGGATTGCCACGCGCATTAGTGAGTAAGCCGGTAGTGTCAAAATTTAGACTGCCTGAACGGGTATAGGCTTCACCGCCATCAGCAGCTTGCACAGCTATCCAGCCTTTATCTTTAACGGCAATATCTAAATCACGACCTGTGGTTTTAAGTGGGCCTGAGTCAAAGTTATGCCCGGGGCTTTCTGTCATTGCAAAAACACGAGTCGGTAAACCTTCGCCAAAAGCTTGCATAGAGCGTGCTTGAACCAAATCAGCTCTAAAGCCGTCAGTATTCACATTAGCTAAATTGTTGGCTCGCACCGCCAAAGCATTCATATTCTGCTTAGCGCCGCTCATGGCAACATAAAGTAATTTGTCCATTTACCGCTCCGTCAAACTTTCTTCATAACAAAAGATATACACAGAACTAGCAATCAACGTGCCAAAAAATTAAGGGTTTGAGTTTTAGATGAAATTTGCAGTTATAAACAGCGGGGAAATTTACAAGATAAGCAATATTGGGCAGGTTAATGGCTGTAGTTACGAGGTGAAGAATGAGGTGAACAATAAGGCAAAGAGTTGCCATGGCGGCAACTCTTTACTAAAGCGCGAGTTTACTAAAGCGCGAGTTTACTAAAGCGCGAGTTTACTAAAGCGCGAGATTAATTAGCGGATCTGCAATACCGTTTGGTTAAGGGTATTGTTCACTTCAAGGGTACGTGAGTTGGCTTGGAAGTTACGTTGAGCTGAAATCAAATCCACCAGCTCGGTGGTTAAATCAACATTTGATTGCTCAAGTGCTGACGAGCGAATACTACCAAAAGTGCCGCTATTGGCCTCACCTGCTAGTGCTGGGCCTGAGTCTAAGCTGGCTTTCCAAGAGGTATTACCTACTTGAGTTAAGCCTTGCTCATTAGAAAAGCGTACTAATGCTACCCGAGCTAATGGCACGGTTGAACCGTTACTGTAACTGGCTGTTACTAAACCGTCATCGCCGACACCGACATTGGTTAAGCGCCCGACTGTGGTGCCATCTTGGGTTAACTCTGTCACTTCAAACGGTGAGGCGTATTGAGTAGGATTATTAAAATCGATGTTCACCTTTTGCGAGCCGTCAGCGCCGGTGCCGATAACACCTGCGCCATTACTACCTAGTTCAACCGTAGACACTACCGCAGGATCAGATCCTGTATAAGTTCCGGCATCATTAAATGTAAGTACCGATCCCTTCCAACCGCCTGCGGTTTCAGCGGTACCAGTTGAATCAGCAATACCATCATCAGTGGTATCTGTTTTATATGTACCACCCGTTGGTGCATCAATATCCACTTGCTTACCATCAACAGCATAAAAGGCAACCCAGTTATTCTCACCAGTATGGGAACCGCCTTCTGGCTTGACAAAATAAGTGGTCATGATGCGGGATTCACCAAGTGAATCATAAATCGTCACTGAGGTTGAGTTATTAAATGTATCAGGGTCTTCTGGATCAAACTTTGCGGGATCAAGTTCTTCATCACCAACATTGAGGTTCATTTGAAAACCCACATTACCAGTTTTCACAGGGCTACCTGCAGTATCGGGGATTTTAATCGGTTGAGTGGTGGTTAAACTGACCGAGGTCGAATTACCTTTATCATCCACAGGGAAACCCTGTAAATAGTTACCGGCTGAATCTGTCATAAAACTTTCTGAGTTTACTTTAAATGCACCTGCACGGGTGAATGCATGATCTTGGCTGCCCGCTTCAGATGAAGTAACAAAGAAACCACCGCCACTAATAGCCATATCTAAGGAGTTGTTGGTAAACAGTAAGCTACCTTGCTGAAACTGTTGCGCTACGTGAGTTGTGGTTGCGCCGCCGCCCACTGCGGTATTACCATTTGAAAAAATTGAATTAGCATAAACATCGGCAAATTCAGCGCGAGACTCTTTAAAACCAATGGTATTGACGTTGGCAATGTTATTAGCCGTGGTGTTGAGATCTTTTTGAGCAGCTGCGATACCACTCAATGCAATATTAAACGACATAAATCACCTCTTAGCGCTTTAAATTAGGTTCTGTGTGGCTGCCAGATTTCTGGCAGCTTATTATTGTTTGTGTTATTAACTTTCTGCCACTGCCAGTACATCAGACAATTGAATACCACCTAGGCCTCTGAGGTTAAGGATCGGACCGCTGGCGACACTGCCTAAAGACACACTAGTGACATGGGCATAAGTTGAAACCGCTAAATCTTCGGCGTTGCCATCAACTTTACCGTTAGCTTTAATGGCATACATGCCTTCTTCTACGGGTTCGCCATCTTTATCAAGGCCATCCCAGCTGACATCAATGTTGCCGCCTGCAGAGCCATCAACCTCAAAGGTTTTAACCACTTGGCCTGACTCGTCTTCAATGGTGACGGTAATGGTATCGATTGGCTGTGGCGTACTAATGACACCGTTAATGACTGGGTTTTCTTCTGAGACATGGCCAATATCTGATGGAATGAGCACCTTTTGCCCCACTAAGCCCGAGGCTTGTAATGCCTGACTTGAGCTCATCACACTGTTCAAATTCAAAATTTCAGCATTTAAGTTGGCAATACCATCAACGGTCGCGAAGGACGCCATTTGTGCGATCATCTGATCGTTTTCAACAGGTTTAAACGGGTCCTGCATTGACAGCTGTTGACTCAAAAGCGCAAAGAAATCCGATTGGGTTAGCTCTTGGCTTTTAGCTTCACCAGTTTCGGTGGTGCTAGCTGATTGCGCAGCAGTTAGGCTATCTAAAAAGCTACTGTCTGATACCTGTGTAGTTTGTGAGTTTGTCGCCACTGAATTAGTGGAGACGGTGGAAGCCGTGGTAGACGTCTGCAACTGCGGTAATGACTGACTACTGTAAGGATTAACGAGGCTCATTGTTTACCTCCAACTAAATTCATATTACTTACCCATACGAAGCGTTTGCTGCAACATTGATTTGGCGGCATCAGCCACTTGAACATTCATTTGATATGACCGAGAAGCAGAAATCATATCGGCCATTTCTTCCATCACATTGACATTGGGTTTATAAATAAACCCATCGTTATCAGCCATTGGATGATTAGGTGAGAATTCTTTTAATAACGGTTTATCGCTTTCTACAACGCCTTTAACACTGACACTATGAGAACTATTTTGCTGATGACTGGCTTTGGCCATTTCAGCCTCAAAAATAGGATGACGAGCTCTATAGGTCTCACCGACACTGCTTGATACTGTGTTGGCATTAGCAATATTACTGGCGGTGGTATTTAAGCGCACCGATTGCGCAGACATACCCGAACCTGACACATTAAAAATATTAAAAAGACTCATAATTAATCACCTCTAATGGCTTTACGCATGCCAGAAAACTTACTTTCAAGAAAGCCCAGTGACATTTGATATTCCAAAGAGTTTTGCATAAATGCAGATTGCTCTTCTTGCATATCCACCGTATTACCGTCACCTGTGTCTGGCTGATTTGGCACCCGAAACTGCACATGCTCTTGGCTTAACGCTTTAAGGTCAAAGTGCTTGTCAGTTGTTTGACTCATTTGCAGCCCTTGCTGATGAGAGCGGGCGCTATTCATGGCAGAGGCAAAGTCTACATCACGGGCTTTGTAACCCGGGGTATTGGCATTGGCGATATTACTAGATAGCACTTCAGCCCTTTGAGCACGTATGCCCAACGAGTATTGATGTACCCCTAAACCATTTTCAAAATTAATCGCCATAAAATTGCCTCCATCAGCTAACTGTCACTAACAAAGCAAACCTTATGCCAAAATATTGCGGTTTTAAGATGAGAAAGGATAAAAATGAAAAATGCCGACGTAAGTCGGCATTTTATTAACTAAAAACATATTAATTCATAAACTTACAATATATTTTTCTTTTGATAGTAAATCCCTGGGTTACAACGCACCATCGTAAATTCATCAGATAAGCCTGAGATAGATTCTGACGCCCCTAAAAATAAAATCCCATTGGGATTAAGGGCGGCAGCAAATTGCCGCAAAATTTTAGCTTTTGCCTCTGGAGAAAAATAAATCAACACATTACGACAAAAGATAATATCGAACTTACCCAATAAGCTATAACTTTCAAGCAGGTTATGACTTCTAAAATTCACTAACCGCTGAACATTATCTTTCACTTTCATATGACCTGACGGCATTGGATCAAAAAATTGTCGCTTTCGCTCATCTGATAGCCCACGGGCTAAGGCTAAGCTGTCATATTCGGCCTTTTTACAACGCGCTAGCATTGAAGGTGATAAATCGGTGGCTTGGATCGTCGCGCTACCAGGCAATGCCCCCGGCTTACGCTGCTGATACTCTAAAATAGTCATTGCCAATGAATAGGGCTCCTGCCCTGACGAGCAAGCGGCTGACCATATTTTTAACGGCCGACCTAAGCGGCTATATTCAGGTAATAAAGCATCATGAAGTAATTCAAACGGGTATTTGTCTCTAAACCACAGAGTTTCATTTGTGGTCATAGCGTCAATCACTTCCGCCCGTAAATGCCGCTCCATTGGCTTCATTGAGCGCTTAACCACTTCCGATAATGAGGGCAAATCATGCTTGCCCATTAAAGGCGCTAAGCGACTTTTTACTAAATATTGCTTGTTGTCACCTAATACAATGCCACTGTGTTGCTCTAAAAAAAGCTTAAACTGATTATATTCTGCTTCAGCAAGTGATTTGTTCGGCACTTTTACATCCTATTTTAAAGAGGCGCTTTACATTGTTTGCAATCTAAAGCCGCCGCTTTGTTTGGTTACCGAGCGCTTGGTAACAAACGTGAAATCTACAACCTATGGTGAATCATCAGCCCTAGGTTTTCGATTGAATTATTATAAAATGAGATGTTTGTTGACCGCTGACGCTAACTCATCGGGATTAAACTTAGCGATAAAGTCGTTTGCGCCGACCTTTTCAACCATGGCCTGATTAAACACGCCACTTAATGAAGTATGCAGCACCACTTTAATATCTTTAAGTTTTGGATCGTCGCGAATTTCCGCCGTTAAGGTATAGCCATCCATTTCTGGCATTTCAATGTCTGAAATAATCAGTGGAATTTCATCGGCAACATTATCCATCTCAGTGGCAATCGCTTTTAATTTCTCTAAGGCATCTTTACCATCAATAGCGGTGTCAATTTGCAGGTTCAATGACGATAATGAACGGATAATTTGCTTACGAGCAACTGCAGAGTCATCAATCACCATAATATGGTAATGCTGCTCTTTATCAATGGTAATAGCATCACTGGCAGCTTGGCTTAATTCCGTTTTTACTGGTGATATTTCATCAAGAATTTTTTCAACATCTAAAATCTCAACCAATTCACCTTCGATTTCGGTTACTGCAGTTAAATAAGAGTTGCGCCCAGCCCCTTGTGGCGGTGGCATAATTGATTCCCAATTCATATTAATAATGCGCTCTACTGAGCTAACCAAAAAGCCCTGAATACTGCGGTTATACTCAGCAATAATGATGAAGCAATTTTCAGTCGATGCCAACGGACGGCCACCGGTTGCCGCACTTAAATCAATCACTGAAATAGTCGAGCCCCGAATGTGAGCAATGCCTTTAATCATTGGGCTTAAACGGGGTAACTTTGTCAGTGGCGGACACTGTAATACTTCTTTTACTTTAAAAACGTTGATACCGAAACGTTGGCGACCATTAAGTTTAAAAAGCAGTAACTCCAGTCTATTTTGGCCTACCAGTTGGGTACGTTTATTAACTGAATCAAGAATGCTCGACATAACCCTGCCTTGTTTTATGAATGCTTTCCCTAGTGGGATTTATTATTAGAGTTCACTGTTAATCAGTGTTTTAAAGCGACAGTAAAACCATTTTCGCAAATTGTAACACAGTAATTTATGCCAATTTGCTGGTTTAGCGCTTAAATTTAGCTATAGGCATAGTTTTTGCTTGATTGTGGTCACATCGCATTTAAGCGACGATTTCAATGAAAAAAGTCAAACTTCTGACAAAGATAACATTGAGAATGTTTAGCCTTATCATTGCTAATTAAAATTGAAGTTTAGAGGTAACCTGGCCAATCAAGCTAGTTAGAATATTATGAAGAAAAACATTCTACTATTGATCATTATTTTTTTATCTTTACCGGTTAACGCCAGTGAAGATGCCACCATAACTTACTCTCTATCGACCATTACTGAATTAGCTAAAGAGGTAGTAGCAAAAAAAATTGCTAAAAAGCCCAATGCGGTGATCAACATTAGCCCGCAAAATCTTGATGGCCGATTAACACCGCCAAGATGTTTGCCACCCATTAGTGTTGAAATGGCCAGTGACCGCGAAATTAGCCGCACCAACACAGTCAAAATTAGCTGTATCAGCCCTGACTATGACTACCCATGGCAAATGTTTATCTCGGTTAAAGTTGAGGTTATGTATCCAGTGGTGACAGCATTGGGAATTATTGAAAAAGGTGAGTTAATCACAGCAGATAATGTGGCAATTAACTATGTTGACCAACACAGTATCCGCGGGCAGTTTTTTTCTGAGATCTCACAATTACTCGGTACCCGCTCAAAAAGGCGTGTGTCAGCTAAAGCGCCTTTGCTAAACAATAATTTATGCTTTGTTTGCAAAGGAGATTCGGTATCTATTTATGCTAAAACAAACGCATTTGAAATAAAAACTGCCGGAGAAGCACTAAGAGATGGTAATATTGGCGATGCTATTAGAGTCAGAAATAGCAATTCTAACAGGCGATTAGATGTCATTGTCACAGGCGTTGGCGAAGTTGAAGTTAGAATGTAAAATATTCTAAAGTTTTTTCTGACAAGGCCGATAACCTGTTTGGAAAACCCTAACATTACGCTGGAGCCTCACATGGCAATTGATATTAACCATCTAAAAACAGCTTCTCATGCTCAGTTGCGCACCAATCGCGACGCAGGAGCAACAACGCAAACAGCTGACTCAGCGGCTAAGACCACGGCTGCCCCAGTAAAAACGGATTCGGTCAGTATTACTGCACAAGCGCAGCAGCTGCAGGGAGTGCAGAGTAATATGGCATCTTTACCAGAAGTTGACCAAAGCAAAGTTGATGCAATTAAATTAGCAATTTCAGAAGGTCGCTACAAAGTCGATCCTGAAAAGTTAGCTGCTAACATTGCTAGCTTTGAAGCTGATCTTGACGGATTAAATTTCGACCAAGAGTAACCTCATCGTTACTCTTGATATTATCGGCCACACATTACTTAACGGGTAATGTGGGTTTTAATAAAGAGTAACTTATGACTGAATTACTACAGCTGTTATCTTTTCAGCACGACACCTTGTCGTCGCTGAAATTACTTGTATCTGAAGAAAAATTAGCCCTTACTGAACGTGACGCAGATAAACTACTGTCACTGGCAAAAGACAAGGTTGACTGCCTAAACAACCTCAAACTTAATGATGAAAAGTTAGCCTCTCACCCAGAAAAAGCATTATTAAACGCTGAGCCAGAACTCATTGTTAAAGTCGAAGAAGCCAAAGCGATTCTAGACGAGTGCAAGGCCATCAATAGTCAAAATGCCAGCTTAATTGAGCTTAATATAGCCAGCCTTAATCGCTTCTCTCAAGCGCTGCAAATGAGCCGTAATGCATCAAGCCTGACCTATAATGACAAAGGCCGAACTTCAACGATTTCCTCTTTAGGGCAAAACCTTAAAGCATAATCGAGGCGGTAATTAACTGCCCTGCGAGTTGCTAGATTGTGTTTTAAAAACCAAAAAACCGCTCAAAGAGCGGTTTTTTTTGTTCTTCAGTTAAGTTAATTTAAATGACTGGATTTAAATAATTAAATTTAACTAAAAGTAAGTCACATGCTTAATCGTTCTAGGCCTATTTTGCTGCTGATATAGGCTCCATACCTGTGAAAAATCCAGTTCTAACTCAGTCACATACATATCACCAGCCGGATAGCTTTTGACCACTTTAGCGCCTTTAATCATGCCCGAGACACTGGCGGTAACGGTTTGCTTATTCAGCAACCAATCATCGACCTGGCTACTGGCATCAATCTGCTGGCCATACACTTGCTCAGCCAGTTCACGATAAGCGGCAATTTTAGACGCTTGCATCGCCATTAACACCTTGTGAGATTGCTCTGTTGCCGGTTGCGTTGCTAACGGCGCATAACCAATAGCGGTTAGTTTAGGAAATTGTTTAGGCGCCTCGGTTTCCCATTGCACATACTTGTCGTTTACCGCACACCCGGACAAGGTGAGTGCTGCTGTCAGGGCTGCAAACAGTATTGCCTTCATTGGTTATCTCCTAAAATAGTCACGCTTGCCATACCTGCATGCTCGTTTCGATACAAGATGCCGTCTTTTGAAATCACCTTATTGGCAGGTGTTAAATAGCCTGGCAGGCTGTGGGTTTTAACAAAGGTTTGTACCGCTGACACTACTCGATTATTGCTATTATTGACAATTCTGGCATTGACCACCACACCCTCTGAGGTAGTGCCCATGGTGGCTACGACCACATGGGATACCGCTAAATCTGTGGCAAGCTGCTTCCAGTCGCGGGTTAAAATAAACTCACCCTCCGCAGTGGCGCGAAGTGAACTAGCCACATTCATATCAACAAGATTAAATTCATTGGCATGAAATGCAGTCAACATGCCTTGCTGCAATTGCTGCCCCAGCAAATTAGTTTGTCCGTAATCATCAAGCATGACAGGTGTGGTGATCAGCAGTGGTTGATCAGCTCGTAAGCTGTCGTTTTGTAGCACTAATTCATTGACAATTTTTTCCGCCAAGCGGTTAACCCCAGCTTTGGGCGCTATGCCTGACTGCTGAATATCGTAGTGAATAACATGATCCGTTTTGGGCTCAGACTCATACCAAAAATTCATCTCATAGCCTTCATTGACATAAGATAAATCATCATACTCTGTCGGTTGTGAGCCAGCACAAGCTGTCATCAACATCATGATTGGAAGTAAACCAATTCGGCGCATATTGCATTCCTGTATTTAACTCAAGCATTGCTATGGGCTAAGGCGTTTGAGGCCTAAAGGTTAAAAATGAATTCTAAAAACACTATCGGCAATCAGGATAAAAACTTTAGATAATTAATCCCTTTCAGCATTGGCTTAACGACTTATATATTGAAAACCAATAACAGGCACATTCTTTGCATTTATTCTCAAACAATCGCTCCTAGTACTTTAACGCCATAAACTTGGCACTGTATTAGTCGTTCATCGTTATCTTTAAGCAAGTGATTAATATGAAAATATGCAGTAAAACAACCCAGCGACTCTACTCCGCAGCCATATTGCTGTTTGTCAGTATCTTGAGTCTGCCGTTAAAAGCTGAAATTATTGAAGTAACAGGCCATGCGAATATCATCAATGGTAATGTCGACAAAGCCCGTGAAGCGGCAATAAGCCAAGCATTAAGCTATGCCAGCATGCAAGCTGGGGTTGGTGTTAACGTTAATAGCCAATACAGCATGGGTCAGGGGCAGTTAAGCCAAGATGCATTTCAGTTTAGTCATATAGGACAAGACAATAATATTGAACTGGTATCTGAAATGCTCACCAGCACTGACATTACTGTATTACTAAGATTAGATCTTCAAGACGACTCAGCTCAGCAATGCCGAGGTCAGCAATTAAGAGCGGCAATAATGGTGCCTCAGGCCAGTATTCAAGATCGCGCTCAATTACGTTATGGTCAGTTATTAAACTTTACTCAAGCACTATCACAACAGTATGGCGTGCTACTAAATAGTCACTCCCATAATAGCTTTGCCCGCATTCACGCCGATGAAGCACTAGATCACAGCAATGAGTTAATCAATTTTAAAGGTAATCGCATCCCAAGTTGGTTAGGCGAAATCACCGATAGCCAATATATCTTACAACCAGAAATCCTCGATATGTCAACCGAGCCCACCTCAGGATTAATGTTTGGCTTATTTACAAGCTATCCACAAAGACAAATCAGCTTTAAGTTAACTTTGTATCACGCTATTAGCGGTGAAAAAGTCTGGAGTAAAGATTACTCAGCACAGGCGCAGTGGGAGTTTGAACGTGACGAAACCGTATCACCCACCACTAAACGTTTTTGGCGCTCAAGCTATGGCCAAACGGTTAACCAGCTTATGCAGCAAAGCACTGCTGACATTGATAATTTGCTAAATTGTCGCCCACTGCTGGGACAAATTGTGGCTAAACAAGGCAATAGAATAATTATTAACTTAGGCCGTAAGCACCATGTGAGAGCCGGTGATAGCTTTCAAATTGTATTGCAACAAAACATCCCTGACAGAGTGAATTTAATGCGCGCCGTTGCCACACCAAACCGCGCAACAGTCACCATTGATCAAGTATCAGAAGAAAGTGCCACCGCAGTATTACAAGGCATAGACGCAACAGGGAATATTCAAATACAAGATATCGTGATTAAGATTTAAATATATTGAGATGGCTAATACTAAAGGCAAAAATATGGATACACATTCAGTGATTAAAAATCAATTTTCTATCAGCCAGTTTGGTGAGTATTACTTACCCAGTGTAAATCGAAATACATTTGAAAAAATTGACTCAAAAACACTATATAAACAAAAATATAGCAGGGACATTTTTAAAGAGGATACTCTCCATATTATTTTTGGTCTTGATTCAGGCTTATTGGTTAACTATATATTAGAGAATGATAGACCAAGTGGTAGCAAATATATTTTTGTAGAGTTACCTGTAGTCCTAAGTTTACTTAACGTAGATATACCAAAAAATAAAAGTAGCTACATAAAAATATTTAATCTAGAACAATTGTCTGAACACTTAGAATCAAGTCAAGACGATCTCTTTTTAATAAAGAATCAATCAATTATCACGCTTTCTCTTGCAGTCTCATCCGGCATCATTGAAGAATATATTGAATTTTTCAATACAGCACATCGGATAATATCTCAGCATACATCACTGCAGAAAAGTTGTTTTACACAGAAAATATTTGTAACACAACAGCTAAAGAATGTTTGTGATAATCATATCCCTGCATCGATATTAAATAATAAATTTACGGGAAAAATGGCTATCATTGTTGGTGGAGGCCCATCCTTTGATAACCATATAGCTTGGATAAAAAACAACTATCAAGATTTGTTCATTATTGCAGTGTCTCGGATGGCTGCAATACTTTCCAAAGCAGGAATTCCAGCACATATTATTGTTTCTGTTGATCCTCAAGAGCATAGCTTTGAAGTGAACCGAGACATGATGTCGCTTTCCAAAGAAAGTTTATTTATTACTTCTCATCATGTTAATCACCGAATTGTTAGTCAATGGCAAGGGACATCTCTCTATATAGGAGAGGCTTTACCATGGGTAAACGAGCCAAATAATATTCCAACCATTGGACCTACTGTTACTAATAGTGCATTAAGAATTGCCATAGAATATGGTTTTAAAAATATCCTGTTATCTGGAGTTGATTTTTGCCATTCCAATAATGGAATTACTCATGCACAAGGAACTGTTGAGGCTCAAGCTGGCACCAGTAATAGTGCCATTAACGAATGGGTAGAAACCTATGCAGGTGAAATAGCAGAAACACCTATACAGCTGGTTTATGCAGCACAAGCACTCCAGGAAGAAGCTCAATCTTACCCTGATGTTACAATATCTAACCTATCAATAAACGCTGCTCAAGTTGATGGTATCGATTACCAACCGATTGATAGCGTCAAGATTATTCCTGCTAACATAAATCCACAGCAATTGTTAGCTCTGGTGGATGAATTGAGTTCGAGCCAAGCAGAATTCTTTGTGAAAAAACATGATGAACTTTCATCAGCACTTACTGACTTCAAAAGAATAAATTGCCTATGTATTAAAGCTATTGAATTGAACTCAGAGTTAGTAAGTAATAGAAAAACACCAAAGAAACATCAAAAAATAAACGCTAAAATTGAGTCAATTGAAAACACATTAAAAAACAATTTTGCCGAATACACCAATGCTATCAAATTCTATGGTTATTATGAGTTTTCTAAATTTTTAACCACAAAAGATACTGAGGATTGGACTGTTGATCAGATGAATGACATGACTTACCAATATTACAATGCTTTTAAAGTCATTAGTTCTACTTTAATTGGTTCAATTGCTGAATCTATTGATTATGTTGAGTTGAGACTAGAAGAATTAAAAGAAACCGCATCAATTTCATTGCTGCATAAAGGCTGGCTCAAATATAATCAGCCAGGCAGAGTCAATATTTGGCTAGCATCCCAAACTGAAGAGTCTAAAATATCTTATTCAAAGGAGGACACTCATCTAATAGAAGCACTACAAGAAAACTACCATCAACAATTGACGAGTCTATCGCATCCTTACTTTTCAATGCAAAAATCCAATCAATCACTGGTCAATACTCAAACAAAAATATTAGACCTCCAAAAAAATAATAATGCCACAGGCTTAAGAATACTATTGAAGGGTTTAGAGCCCTTAATGAAAGAAAATGAAACGGCGGACAGATTATTCCATTTAGCAGAGCATTATCTTTATATCATCGAAAAACGTTTTGAATTAGCCCTAGAATCAGTACAGAAAATTGCAGATGTTCAGTTAACTGAAATAGAGAGAAAACAAATTCTATTTCTTTCACTGAAGTTGTACGATCTTGATTTAGCAGAGAAAACGCTTAGTGAACTCACACAATATAGCGATGAATATCTACCACAACATGCTCATATTTTATCTTTACAAGGTAATAACCAACAAGCATTAGACATGTATTTGGACTTTTTAGATAAATACCCTACCGATGAGAGCACTTTAATCAAACTTGGTATTTTTCTCGCAGGCCTAGGTGAAATAAACGGAGCCAAATCAGCTTTTGAACAAATACTATCGTTTAATCCTGACAATTTAACTGCATCCAACTATCTAACACAATTAGCCTGATGACATAAGGTAAGTCCCCAAAGTGAGTGAACTATTTCTATCTAATTTAAATATAATTAAGCAGCGGTGGCCTAAACTGGCAACTCAATTAGATCAAAATTCAATAGAGAATTTTTCTGCATCTCTTGTAACAGGGAATACTCAAACAATTAGTGTAAATGGAATTCAATTAAGTAGCCGACACAACCGCATGGCTGAAGCGCAACTGTACATAGACCAATTAGATACTAATTGTAATACGGTCACTCTTTATGGTGTTGGTATGGGAGATGTTCCCAGCTTGCTCATTGATAAGAGCAATCTAAACATCATTAATGTAGCACCACTAAACCTTAGTCTTTTCGCATTATTACTCACCTACACAGACCAAAGTGAATGGCTAGCAGACTCAAGAGTTAATTTATTTATTCCGTCACAATATCAATTAGCAGAGAACTATATTGCTATCACCCCTGATTTGGCGCTGGCAGATGAAGCTAATAGTGTATTAAGAGATTTCTTGGTTTTAGAAAACAATCGAGAATTCGCCAATAACCAGCACCAAGTAAATGATGCTAAAATGATAGCGCGACATACCCAAAATATGATTGCTCTACAAAGAGATCCTAGTGCCGAACAAATAGTGATAGCTCCTTATCAAAAAGCTGCAAGTATCATCGCCACAGGTCCAACCCTTGAAAGTCAGTATAAGATTCTAAAAAAACAGCGTAAATTACCCATTAAAATTAGACCATTAATGATCGCTGTTGATACGGCGCTTATGGCCTTAGAAAATGAAGGGATCATTCCGGATATTGTTGTCACTATTGATAAAAATATTACTCTAAAGCACTTACCAGAAAATCTGTCAGAAAAAATATCTTTAGTTTACTTTCCAAATACAGATCCCATAGTCATTAACCAATGGGGCGGAAAAAAATATAACGCTTATACAAACAGAGCAACCTTTGACGACCTACACTCACGCATGCCAAAAATAAGACTTTATACCAATGGCAGCGTTATACATCCAGCAATTGATCTCGCTGTTCAACTCGGGCTCACAGAGATTAATCTATATGGATGTGACTTTAGCTATCCACATAATAAAACCCATGCATTTTGGAAAGATGGCGAACTAGGTCCTTCCATTAATTATTCGAATAAACATTGGGTTCTAGATGGTAATGGTAATAAAGTCGCCACTGACCTCAACTTCAGGGCTTACCTTCGATACCTTGAACTGTATATAAAATCGAAACCTCAAGTCCAATTTTATAAATCTACTAAAGACGGCGCCAAAATAAACGGAGTGGCTTACAGGGAGTCGGTAATATGAAAACCAATCAACATAATAACCATGGTTCGAATGCAGATGCTGCAAAAAATGAGCTATCTACCTTATGTATTTCGACAGCCATTAAATTTAGATTAGGCCAAGAAGCAAGTGCGTCGCAACAGTTTAGAGAGTGTATAAACTTACTCGAACCGTTACTTAAAAATCATCATAACGCAGTTAATATTATGAAAATACTGCCTGAGATCCTTGCATCTCAGGAAAAGCATGATTGGATATGCTTAGCTGATTATTTAGAATATGAGCTACCCATATTACTTAAAAACTAAGCCAGAAACTGAGTTTATATCAGCTTTAAATAAGCCATAATCATTCATAAATTGATGAAGCTTTATCCCCTACCCTGCACTTTTGGCTAAAAGATAAACAGCTAAGCCAGTCAGTATTTAACAAATAGCTATAAAACCTTTAAAACTAAAAGAAAACTTGTATAATTACGCACAGTCTCCCTATAGCTCAACAGGATAGAGCAGTCGCCTCCTAAGCGATCGATCAGGGTTCGAGTCCTTGTGGGGAGACCATACCAACCTTTCTTTATTCCCGATTTAGCTCTTACGTTTATACAGACGCAGTTCTGAATGAAAACCGTCTATGGTTTCAAAGCCAAATGGATGAACATTGGTGGCAAGTAATTCATAATCAGGTAAGAAAACATCATAATCTTCTCCCTTAATTTGCTTTTTAACACCTGCTCGTTTTCCATCTATGGCAAGTTGCTTACCTTCTCTTAGGTTCCTTAAAAGCACATATTTACAGTTTAATCGCGACACATGACCCAAATAGTTTTCAACTATGTCCGGTTCCATTTCTTGAAACGAGATAAAATTAACAAACAAATCCAGCTCACCGGTCACTTTTGGAAGCTGCCAAGGGCACATTACCGCACCTTGAAACTGACTTGATAGATTTTCTAGTGAGAAGTCATCACAAGTTGTCAGGGTTTTATAATCAGCAATATTATCTTGACCGAAAATAGACTGAAGATAGTATGTTGAAAATAAACAAGTGGGTGCAATATCAACATTTAAGTAAAAAGTGTCATTTCGCTCATCACTCAACAGGATTTCACCTAACGAGCCAAAACCACCGCCAATTTCTAATACTTTTTTAATAGGTACATCAGCGAGTTGTTGCTTTAAAAAATTGAGACTTAATAAATAGTTTAAACTTGAACGACTAAACTTACGATGTTCAAATTCAAATTGCTCAACAGGTGAGCCAACTGAGCTTTCATTAAAGTTATCAGTGAAAGGTTTTTTATTACTATCGCTCGCTTTGTAAACTCGAAAATCACTTCTTGCATGATTTTCACCAGACAAGAAGTCCTGCATCGATAGGATTGCTTTTTGATTTCCTGATAAGTGCGTTTCGCACAGTGTCATCATTTCCTGTTACTTTGCAGGTGATGATGCCCAACCATGGAAAGTATAGGTAGGAACAAAGAATGACAAGGCACTTTTCAGCCCCCGAAAGTTCTCAATGCCATTGGTTTCAATATCCTGCTGCAAACCTTTAGCACCAAATTGCCAAAAGCTGGTAGGCAAATATTTGGAATCAGCTTGCTTCATATCTGTGCTAATTAGTTCAATCTGTTCAGTCCACATGGAAAAACATCCTTTCATTACTGTATCTAGTTTTGCCAGTCATCTTTATTCGGCAGGTCATCTGCAAGTACAGGTTCACCCACTTTTACACTGCGTTCTAAGGCTTTACCCAATAACTGCTCCATATATTTAGGCTGTAAGCCACTACCATTACGCAGCACTTTTATATCCTCTTCACCAATCACTTCTCCAGCGGATAGATTTCGGCAATAAAAGAGCGAACGGCGGCGTAGTTTATCTTCTTCAGTCACTTTGTAACTCACTTCACCTAAACAGGACTCAACAGCTCTGATCTGATCAACCATTTCTCGAAACTCATGGGGCTCCATAGAAAACGCGCCATCGGCGCCGCCATCATTTCGATTTAAGGTAAAGTGCTTTTCAATGATTCTTGCCCCTAGGCTCACTGCAGTCATGGGGACTAGTGAGCCCATTGTGTGATCTGACAATCCTATGGGTACCTTAAATCTTTGCTGCATATCGGTGATCATCTTCAGATTGGCATCATTTAAGCTTGCTGGGTACTGAGATGTGCACTTAAGTAAAGCAACGTTAAAGTTACCAGCCTTGAAGCAAGTATTAAGGGCTAGTTCGATATCTTTATCATCAGCAACACCGGTAGAGATAATAAGTGGCTTACCTGTTAGTGCTGCTTTTTCTATCAGGGGAATATGGTTAACTTCAAAGGAGGCAATTTTGTAATATGGCACATTAAGGCTTTCTAAAAAGTCCACCCCTTCAAGGTCAAATGGACTTGAGAAAAACTCCATCCCCAGCTCATGGGTAAGAGTTTGTAAAGGCTGATGCCATTCATAAGGCAATGCGGCTTCTTGGTAAAGACTCCATAACGTCCTCCCCTTCCATAAGCCTTTTTTGCGCTTACCAAAGTAGTCATTATCAATATCAAGACATAATGATTCAGGGCGATATGTTTGAACCTTTACAATATCGGCACCAGAAGCTGCCATAGCTCTAATAGTGTCACAAGCTCTTTCTAAGCTACCATTATGATTGGCTGATAATTCAGCAATGATGATGGCCTTTTTCGGGAGCCAATCAGTCATTTAAACTATCAAAGTAAGCAATCAAAGCAGCAGGTGTGGTCAATTCATCAACCTTTTCGTCAGAAACTTGATGGCCTGTAAGTTGCTCAAGTTCCACAAATAAATTAAACATGTCTAGACTGTCAAATCCTGCGTCTTCGAAAGTGACATCAAGTGCTAGCGCTTCAAGATCGACTGCGCCAGATTCTTCTAGCGCTTTTTTAATTACTTCTAAATTGACCATAATGGCCTCCTTATTATCTATGAATTAATGCACTGGCCCAGGAGAAACCCACACCAAATCCACTCAACACAATATTGTTCCATTCACTACTCATCGCGTGCTTTTCAATAAGAAGAGGAATAGAGGATGAAACGGTATTACCAGTATCTTTGAGATCTTTAATAAAGCGGTTCTTGTCTTTAAAACGCCTCGAAATCGTGTCCACAATCGCGGCGCTTCCCTGATGGATAAGAAAAGCATCAATATCAGCCTCAGACATTTCGCTATCTTCTAGCAACGCTTTAATATGTTTAGGCACATTCACCGAAGCAAAGTTGAACACCTGTCGGCCATTCATTGACAAAATGCCTTGTTTTGTTTGCAAACTTTCTGCTCCATTGCCGTCAGTTCCAAACAGCACAGAACCCAGTTTAAAAACAGGTTCATGACCAATCCAACTCGCGGTTGCGGCGTCTCCAAATAACATTGAAGTGACCCTGTCTGCAGGGTCAATGACTTTTGAATAGGGGTCGGCTGTCACTAATAATGCCTGCTTGAGCCCTGCAGCTTGCAGTAAGCCTTTGATGATATAAAGACCATAAACATAACCTGAACAGCCTAAAGACACGTCAAAAGCGGCTATTGTTTTCGGCAGGCCTGTTTTTTCTTGTACTATGGCTGCTGTGTGAGGAATGTTTTCACCATCACCATTTTGAGTCACAACAATAAGAGCATCGATTTTGTCTTTTTCAAAACTGGGCTGCTGTTTTACTAGTTGTTCAATAGCTGCAACACATAAATCTGAACATTCTTGTTGCGGACTTTTTCGAGGTAAAACAAGGGCGCCAAGTTTAGACTCAACAAACTCAGCAGATTCACCAAATTGACGCCCCTGCTCTAGATTATCAATTGCGGTAGACGGAATGTAACTTGCAACCGCTTTTATGCCAATATCCATTATTGCCCCTCCACGATAAACCTAATTTGCCCCATTAATTGTCCATCCAGCCATACTTCAGAAACCGAAAATTTGTCATGTAACATCGACTGAAGCCTAATTTCTGCTGCTTCATACTGTATCGGTAAACTTTTCGTAAGGTTTAGTTGGCCAAATAACCACTTCCCTTTGCTTGGTCGCGCGATCTCATTGTGCATTTTCTTAGTTAAGGCAACGAGCACTTCAATACAGGTATAGTTTCCTGAAGGTTTAAGCATATTGATTGTTGCTGGATGAGTTGTCATCTGTGCGTTAGCAACTAATCCATCTTCATCAAACTCATAGCGTCCTTCGACTGAAGCACTACCTTCAACCCACCAAAACGGGACTTTAGTCCCATCGGTTAGATGGAATTTTCCTGTTGCTACAATTGTTCCTGTTTCAGGTTTTTGTGTCATTAATTCACATTGACAACGAGCAAGTTTTCGAAAGCTAAGTTGTGTCAGTCTGGCTCCTTCTGGATAGTTCTTCTTGGCATACTCAACAGTGAACAAATAAAAATCTGTTCCATGTAAATAATTACGATTACCTTTAAATTCGAACATTTAACCACCTTTTACTTAGCTAACTCGGCGGGCAGGATTCCCTAACCAAGTCGAACCTTCGCCAGCATCTTTTAACAGTGCTGAACCTGCACCAACTACTGAATAAGCACCAAGGCTTAACCCATCACGTACAACTGCATTTGCTGCAACATGAACGCCTTCGCTCAAACTACTATATCCACAAAGACAAACATTCGGGCCAATATCAACATAATTAGATACCTGCACATCATGTCCAATATTAGCTCCCGCTCTTACCAAGACGTTTTCGCCTATGTTCACCTGCGGCTGAATCGATACCTGTGAGCAAATCACGCTCCCTGCGCCAATTTGAGAATCGAAACCTATCATCGCACTAGGATGGATTAAAGTTGCCATCCTGCTCGAAGGAATAGCTAAAGATTTTAATAAATCTGCTCTCTCACGCATTTTCCCCACGCTTAATAGCGCAAATACAAATAAAATATCTTTATCTAATTCTTGCCACTGAGAAGACTTCCCTAGTACAGGCCAGTGGAAAAGTAACTCACCAGCGCTATGATGGTCATTAAGAAAACCCACTAGCTCTATTGCATCGCCCGCGCGCTGCATATCCATAATGATTTGAGCTAAGACTGCACCATTGCCTGCGCCGCCGATAATGACCACTCGCTTTTTACTCATATTCTTTTATTCCTGATTACGAATAACTCAGTTAATTAACTCTGCCATCCACACACTTCTTTTTTGCCATCCTTGCATCACTTCTTTTGCACTCTGTGACATTAACTGCAGCTGATTAGGTTGATTTATTAATGACCAAATAGCCGATTCTAGCTGTTGTTCTAATGCCGTTGTTACTTTACCTAAGTTCATGATTGCATTTAACTTAGCTAATTGTTCATTAGGTACAGATTGATTGTCCGCAATCGTCCAACACAAAGCGGGTAAAGCAGCAGCACAGCGCTCCCAAGAAATACCGCCACCAGCACCTATTGCTAAGTCGGCCTGTTCCATTAACCGCGATATTTGCGAAGATTGAACCTCAAGGTTCAAGTAGTTAGCATGTTGACGACATAAAGCTTCGAGTCGCTCAATATGGGGATACGAAGCCCCCACCACCACATCGACTCTATCCAACTCCTGACGAAGTGAACGCTGCAATAACACTTGGCAAACTTGGCCTGTTACATCATCTTTATCAACACCACCGAAACACACAAACACCTTTTTAAGCTGTGTTCTTAAACTCGGATTAACACCTCTAAATTCTTCACGAAGCGGTATGTTCCAAGGTCCTATATATACTCTTCCGTCACTCGGCGAACAAGAACGACTATGTAGAGTAGGATCTATTAGCATCTGACATTGATGAGGCCTATCTCTCAAACCATCGATTACAACAATTTGAGATTGAGTCTCTGTTGCAACTCGAGACTCCCACTGTGCACCTAAAGAGAAATGATCAACAATAATCCAATCAGGTTTAATTCCATTATGCTTGACAGCTTCTAATGTGTCCTCGGCATCTTGCGCTTCAGTGCATCCTAACCAATGACTATGAGGGTAATCTCCATCGCCTTGGATATATTGCGCTGATTCAGAAAGCTGTAAAACATTAAAACCTTCCAAAACTTTAGCCTGATGACCACTATGGTTACGGCAACAGAAAGTGACAATAGCCCCTTTTCTGGACAATGAGTTGGCTATAGTCAAACAGCGCATGATATGACCACTGCCGATATGTTGTCCGCTATCGGTACGGATTAAAACCTGTGTCACATGCTTCCAGCTAAAAATAAACGCTCAGCAAGCAGCCAATCTTCTTCTGTATCAATATCTTGAACTTGGTATCTTGGGACGATATATGAAGTCGCTTTTTCTGAATACATAATATCGCCTCTTAAAAATGCCTCAGACTTACCCCAATAAAACTGCCCTGCGTCATGGTAAGCCTCAATAAGATCCTGAGAACGACTTTGTCGATGCTCAGGAGCAAACATTTTTACATGACCGGAATCATCCATATAAAGGGCACGTTGAATCGCTGAAGCGAAACTGGTTACACTAAAACAAAAATCGGTCCCCATATTGAGTAATTGGTCAAAACTCAGCTTTAAAGCCTCTGCTGTAACAAATGGGGCTGTGGCATATAAACAACAAACATGATCAACCTTGCCCACATTATCAATCACCCAATTAATAGTATGATTGACGACTACACGGGTTGTCGCCATGTCATCAGATAACTCAGCGGGTCTCATAAAGGGGGTCGTGGCACCATAACTTCTCGCTATCTCTGCAATTTCAAAGCAATCAGTCGACACAATCACATGATCGAATAACTCTGACTCAACAGCTGCCTCAATTGATCTGGCGATGATAGGCTTTCCACAAAAGTGACGAATATTTTTTTTAGGAATTCGTTTGCTACCGCCACGAGCAGGAATAATTGCTATTTTCAATTAAGTAACCCCTTGAGTTTTTCGCAAATTAAGTCTTGTTCAATTTCGGTTAAACTTGGAAAAATGGGTAGCGTCAGGCACGATTGATAATATGACTCAGCTTGAGGGAAATCACCTTTTGTAAAACCTAACTCTTGATAAAAAGGTTGAAGGTGAATTGGTATGTAATGCACATGCACACCTATTCCTGCTTGCCTCATTTCGTTAAATACTTCTTTACGGTCAACTTTTTGGGGCAGTAAAACAATGAATAAATGATAGGCACTAACCGTTTCTTCTAGAGGTAATACAATTTGAACATTGGTGTTTTTTAATCGTTCAACATAACGTTTAGCTAAACTATTTCTTTTTTCAACGAAGCTCTCAAGCGATGATAATTGACTATTGCCTAAAGCAGCCTGTAAATCAGTTATACGATAATTAAAACCTAATGATTGTTGTTCATAATACCAGTCACCTTCATCCGAATTAATTAACTCTTCAGACTGCTTAGTGATGCCGTGACTGCATGAACGTTTCATCGCTTCTGCAAGTTTAGCGTCATTAGTCGTTGCAACGCCTCCCTCACCTGTAGTGATAATTTTGACTGGATGAAAACTAAAAACAGTAATGTCGCTAAACTGGCAACTACCTATAGGGAAATCAAGATACCTGCCACCTATTGCGTGTGCAGCATCTTCGATGACTTTAACTCCATACTGACGAGCCAGTTGCGCAATGCTTTGCATATCACAGCTATGACCAGCCATGTGTACCGCTATAATAACTTTAGGTAAGCTATTATTTAATGCTGCCTGTGATAACTTTTTTGCCAATGCTTTTGGGCAAAGGTTGGCTGTTTCATAATTAATATCAACAAAATCTATAGTCGCACCGCAGTAAACAGCACAGTTTGATGAAGCAACAAAAGATATTGGACTTGTCCAGACAGTGTCTTTAAAGGTCACACCTAGGGCAAGGCAAGCGACATGCAATAATGATGTTGCGCTATTTCCTGCTACTGCGAATTTCGAATGTGTAAAAGCGGCTATATTAGCTTCAAATCGAGGTACTTGCGGCCCTTGAGTAAGAAAGTCAGATTGTAAAACATCGGTCACGGCATCAATATCTTGCTGTGAAATGGATTGACGCCCATAAGGAATCATGACTAATTATCCTCAAGTTGTTTTATTTGTTCTACGGATAGAAAGTCTGGATTATTTCCTGAGTGATATTCAAATCCTAACTGCACGAGTTCACCTGATTCACCTAGTTTATTCGTATAGTAATCATGGTCTTTACCAAAAAATGCAATACTTGGTGTAATGACAAAATGATCATCAAATTCGATAGTATGGTGTGAGTCATCACCTGGACACATGATTTCATGCATTTTTTCGCCAGGTCTAATACCGACAATCTCCTGTTTCATTCCTGGAGCACAGGCTTCTGCCAAATCAGTAATGCGTACTGAAGGAATTTTAGGTACAAAAATCTCACCACCTTGCATTCTAGAGAAGTTTTTCAGCACAAAATCAACGCCGTCTTGGAGAGTAATCCAAAATCGAGTCATATCGGGATGTGTGATTGGAAGTGTGGTTTTACCATTCTCAATAAGTGATTTAAAAAATGGTACTACTGAGCCACGTGAACCGACTACGTTGCCGTAACGTACCGCAGAAAAACGTGTACGCCCTTCACCGACAATGTTATTGCCTGCTACAAATAATTTATCTGACGCAAGCTTTGTTGCGCCATACAGGTTGATCGGATTAGCAGCTTTATCAGTAGAAAGTGCGATGACGCGCTTAACGTTATTTGCGATAGCAGCTTTAATGACATTTTCTGCACCATGAATATTGGTTTTAATGCATTCCATTGGATTGTATTCAGCTGCGGGAACTTGTTTGATTGCTGCTGCATGAATAACATAATCAACATCTTTAAAAGCTTGCATCATCCGATCTGCATCGCGTACGTCGCCTAAGAAATATCGCATACAAGGGTCGTTATATACCTGTTGCATCTCGTATTGCTTAAGCTCATCCCTCGACAGAATAATTAACCTTTTAGGCTTATAGCGCTCTAAAATAGTTTTGGTATATTTCTGTCCAAACGAGCCAGTACCGCCTGTTATCAGAATAGATTGATTATCAAACATGTACTCTCCAAGTTATTATTGTATTAATTCTTAATATTTCACTTTAAGTTTACAACTGAACACAAACAAAGCAAAAATCACACCAAAAATTCTTTCAATCTATTATATTGAAAATACTGTATATTACCAAGCATAATGCAGCTTACGATATAGGTTTATAAAAATCTTAAAATTTATAGACTTAAAATATTTTTTTTATTTATGAGACATTGATCGTACTAGTCTAAAAATTGAATATTTCATTTAATTTAAATGTAATTTATTAGTAAAAAGCAATTTTATAGCTTCAAAAAATCAAGCGTCAAATCGTTGACATGATGACTAATCATCGAAGTTCTGTATTGGATCTTTAATTAAAGACTTAATACACTTTCTGAAAGCAAAAAACTGACTTCAAGTACTATTTAGGCTTCGTCAATCTAACTTGAATAATTTATTTAGGTTTCTTAAACACCAAGGTGAATCTATCGGTATTACCTGTCACCGATTTGCGACCCACTTCATAACGTAGCTCATCATCAGGTCGATAAAACATCTTTGATGATTTTTCTAATACAAATCCTGCAGCTTGAACTTCTAAAATGACATCGATGGGATCTTCACGGCGACGCATTTCATCCGTTTCTGGCATCATATGACGACGAGAGTGATCGACAATGACGTAAGTCCCACCAGGCTTTAATGCATCAAATGTGGCTTTGTTTAATTTGGTTTTATCCTCAAGGTTAAAGTTATGATATTCACGAATACTCAGCATCATATCAGCGTCAGTCATACCAAAATCAATCGTACCTAATTTGTAGCTTCGCGCCTCTGGGTTCCAATCAAGTTCAATCGGCAGCTTCTTAGCTTTGCTCATGACATCAATCGCTAGCGTGTCATTCATTCCCTCTAACCATTCTTTTTTATACGCCAGATGTAGCTCGCCATCATCCTTAAGCAGTGGTGCGAGAATTTTGCTATACCAACCATTTCCTGGCGCAAACTCTATCACTTTCATATCTTTTTCTAAGCCGAAAAACGCTAAAGCCTGATATGGCACTCGGTTATCATCGCGTTCCTTATCAGCTTCAGTACGATGCTCCATTTTCATCACTTTGAGGACATCTTTTTGAAAGGGGGTAAGTGCTGCAATAGATGAAAAAGTACACAGGCTTGTGGCAGTGACTAATAATGATGCGATGAGGGTTTTATTCATGGTAATCCTTAAAGGGTTAGCTTCCTTAGTAAAAAACTAACATAAGGGATATTAACCACATTCGCACTTGCTAATGTGTTGCTAATTATGTTTCTCAATCATCACATGAATACACCTCAAGCTTGTCGTGCTAACTAGCAGCCAGAGTCATTAAGGGAATAAGTTGGCTGTTAACTTCCTCGAAAGCTGTAGTGGCACTGACTGTTGTAACTCTTGTTTAGACCTCTGCTCAGCCTCACGACAGAAAGCGATGACCCTGTCAGCTACAGGTCGTTTTGCTCATCCAATAAAACCTTATCCCCCGCATTATAACGACTCAGTGAATCAACTAGCCTCTTGCTTACCCCACTTACGATATCCGCCGCTTACTCAGTTCCCTTACCTAAATCTCAAACTAAAGTTGCTACCGCTAAACGTTCTTTTTACTAGACTTAATTTCATAAAACATAGTGCATACCATTTTTGGTATGCACTAACTATATGCACTATAAGCACTATAAGCACTGTAATTAGGAGCGTGTTATGTCTGGATGGTTCGAGTTAAGCAAAGGCAATAATGGTCAGTTCAAGTTTGCATTAAAGGCTGGCAATGGCGAGGTGATACTGACCAGTGAGCTATATGCCGCTAAAAGTGGCGCTAATAATGGTATCGCCTCGGTGCAAGTCAATTCTCAAAGCGAAGATAAATTCACTAAAGAAACCGCTAAAAATGATAAGCCCTATTTCAACCTTAAAGCGGCTAATCATCAAATTATTGGTACCAGTCAGATGTATGCCAGTGTCGCATCACGAGATAATGGTATTCGTTCAGTGATGGATAATGGTAGCTCTACCACCATAAAAGATCTCTGTTAACTCGTTTTAAATATCATAATAAAAGCTCTCGAACCTTTTGCTTTGGGAGCTTTTACTATTTACAACCGATTAACTATCTACAACTGATTAGCTATCAACAACTAAATTATGCCAGCAGCATGCGCCACCACAGGCCCACTACGCTAGTCATCCCTGTTGTATAGGATGTGAGTTTACCTTTATTAAATACCATAATGGTTGGCGCGACTTGTACCGACCAGTCATTGCTGAGTTCACTTTGCTGATCGTTTATCACTTCAAAGCTATAGCCTTTATCATCAAGGTAAGCTTGTATTTCATGATTGTTGCCTGACGCCATTGCCACGCTGATCACCGGATAATAAGCCGACATGGTTTCAACGGCTGGGCTTACTGTGCGGCATATTGGGCACCAGCTTCCCCAAAAATACACCAACACCGGCTTATCTTGGCTAATCGCCAATACATCGACCCTTTCACCATTAAGGGTTACTCCCTGTAATTCAGGTAAGTTATCATGCTGAATGTCTTTGCCGCGCCATAAATCCATTAAACCCGTAATGACCATCACGAACACAATCAGTATGACGATTTGCTTTAACCAGCCGAAGATCTTTTTCCCTAAAGGCACTTTGTTACTAGCATCTGGCAACTTACTATCTAGCTGGCTCTGATGTTGTTGTTTGCTATCAGAAGAAAACAAGCGACTCATGATTTACCTCTTTATATGTTTTACAAAATAGGGAAATGACAGGCACTTGATGGTGCAACCTAAAATCATTAATTAAATCGTTCGCGCTGCTGAATAAGCAGCCGGAAATTTACATTATTTATTGTCACATAAACTAAAAAATATTAATTAGCAGCTCATTGGGTTTTAAAGTCAGCATCTAAAAGTGAAAGTAGTTTTCATTAAAGCGCTTTGTTTCGCTTATACGCTAGCATACTAAAAGCTAATGTCAGTATGTATCAGTTTAGTTACTGCTGATAAACCCCAACAAATACAACCAAACAAAAACACAATAACACCAAGCGCGAAACGTAACTTTAAAATAAAAAGCCCTGCGGCAACAAGCTAGTCACAACTTCAATTTATACTTGTTAGCCAGCTTTTCAGGTGTTTAAAATCCCTTAGCTTCCAAAAAAGGAGGCATATTTTTATAATAATGGGGTTTAAAATGAAAGTGTTAAAAACAGCGGCTGCCATGGCAGTGAGTGTTGCTTTACTTGCTGGTTGTAATGACGAAACTAATAATTACTACCCAGGCGAGCCTACACCTGAAACCACAGATGTTCGTATCGGTGCTTATAACTTATCTTTTGACAGAAGCACTTTCACAGATCTTGTAGCAGAGATGACGCTTACCGTTGCAGCACAAGATGAACTCATGGAGAAATGGTTTGCAGGCACACTTGCTGAAGATGAACTCGTTTTAGCTGAAAAAGTCATTCAAATCCGTAATGTTGCAGCCATTATCCAAACAGAACGTCCAGCAGTTTTATGGATGGGCGAGTTCAACAATGACGGCACAGCAGAAGACCAGCAAGCGATTCAAGGTTTCCGCTTAAACTACCTTTCAGTACCACAAAATGCCAATGGCTCTACAGCAGAAGAGTTCAAAGCGCTTGAGCCTATTCAATTTGGTTACTTTGAAAACTTCGCTACAAACACAGGTCTATTAAGTGGTCACGATTTAAACCGTGATGGCAAAATAGCGCTACCTAATGACGCCTGGGGCTTCGGTTTATACCACGGTCAATATGCATTCAGCTTACTGTCTCAATACCCAATTGATACAGATAATATCCGCACATTCCAAGATTTTAAATGGAAGGATATGCCTGGTGAAACTAACCCAACAATTATTAATTGTGACGATGAAAACAATCCAATTCCGGAAGGAATGGCTTGTGGCGATGAGTGGTACACTGCTGAAGCTTGGGCTGACAAACCTTTGTCATCAAAAAACCACGTTGATGCGCCTATTATTATTCCTACAGCAGATGGCGACAAAGTGATTCACTTATTACTGTCTCATCCAACACCACCTGTTTTTGACACGCTGACGGATAACAATAAATCACTTAACCGCGCTGAGATTAAGTTCTGGGACGATTACACCTCTGGAGATGGTAGTTACATTTATGATGACGAAGGCGAAAAAGGTGGCCTTAAAGATGACGCCTCATTCGTTATCTTAGGTGATCTAAATGCCGATCCTGAAAGCGGTGACGGCTATTTAGATACCATTAAAGACTTAATGTATAGCGATCAAGTTAACCAACTTGCTACTCACGGAATTTACGCACCAAGTAGCTTAGGCGGACCAGAGTGTTTGTCTAACGGCGAATGTAAACCTGAAAACTGGGACACTAAATACCCAGATGCGGTAACCAGTACTTCAGGTTTACGCTTAGACCATGTTATTCCATCAAGTGATTTAAATGTCACTGACTCAGGGGTGTTCTGGCCGGCGACTTTTGAAGAAGGTCGTTTGATGATGAATGACGAACGTGTTGGTACAGGTAAAAGTAAGGGCGGCGGAAAGTGGCTGTCTTCAGACCACCGTTTAGTGTGGATTAACGTAGCGCTTTAATTAGCACTTATATTAGCTCAACTGGTTTAACATGAGTGCTTTAAGCACTTGTGTTAACTACAGATAAAGCCCGCATTTGCGGGCTTTTTGTTTTAACTTTTTGTTTTTAACTATGCGCTCAATAGCAGCTAAAAGTGTTAATCAGGAAATATTACATCTTGTCGGCTTTCAAGCCATAGAGGATATTTAGTCATCACTTTACTGAACATTTTGCTTTGCAGATAAGCATTAAGCCATGCTCTTACATGTGGATATGGCGACTGCAAATACCATTGCCGCTCTACTCGGGCAAATTGCCTGATAAAAGGTAACAATGCGATATCAGCTAAACTCTCACGATCCGCAAACAAAAATTCATGCTCGGATAACAACAGCTCAAGTTGTTGTAGGTAGACTTCACAGGCCAGACGACATTCCACAATATTTGATTCGCTATAGCGTTTGGCGCATTTGTAGTTTTCAAGGCAGGACTTAAATTCACTATCAAAACGATAGATAAGCGCAAGCATCGAATCAAATTTAGCGGCGTCAGTGGCAAACAGTAAATCATCAGGATCGCTTTGGCTTAATGCCCACAACATCACTTCATAACTTTCTTCTATCACCTGCCCTTTTGGGGTCACGATCACCGGCACTGTGGCCTTAGGGGAAGCAGCTAACATTTCAGCGGGTTTGTCACTTAATACAATATCTCTAAGCCAAATAGGCTGATTTGACTTATAAATGGCAATTCTTGCTCGCATGGCAAAGGGGCAATTCCTTAGAGAATAGAGTACAGGTAAATCTATGATTTTATTCATTGTTATATGTTAATCCCAACTACATATATGCACACTGGCTAATTAATTATCTACTTTAACCATATTCATTAGTAAAATATACGGGTAACATCCCTGCATTAAAATTAACGGAGCAAGTCTAAAACATGAAACCTAAGATTGAATTATTAGCCCCTGGCGGTGATGTCGAGGCGATTAAAGCCGCAATTATTGCTGGTGCAGATGCTGTTTATTGCGGCTTAGATACCTTTAACGCTCGTAATCGCGCTGCTAATATTTCTTTTGACCAATTGGTTGGGATCATTCGACTTGCCCATCAGTACGACTGCGAAATCTTCTTAACCTTGAATATCGTTATTCTTGAGCAAGAATTTAAAACCTTAATGAAGTTACTTAATAAGTTGGTAAATACCACCTTAGACGGCGTTATTGTGCAAGATTTGGGCTTACTGTATGTACTGAGAAAACATTTTCCGACTTTAGCTATTCACGCTTCAACCCAGTTAACTACCCACAATGCAGGCCAAATCCCGTTTTTAAAGCATTTAGGCGCAGAGCGGGTGAACTTATCTCGTGAATTAAACTTACGTGAAATCACTACCCTTGCAGAAGTTGGCCGCGAGCATGACATGCTCCTTGAAGTGTTTGTCCATGGCTCATTATGTGTGGCGTTTTCAGGTTTATGTTACTCAACCTCAGCCAGCGCGGGTAACTCAGGTAACCGAGGCCGCTGTAGCCAAGCTTGTCGTGAAGAGTATGAAACCACTGAATCAGGTAATAATTTTCCGCTAAACATTAAAGATAACTCCGCCTTTTTTGACCTACCGGCGTTAATTGAAGCTGGAGTGTATTCATTTAAAGTTGAAGGCCGTATTAAAGGTGCCAGTTACGTACATACTGTGATTGATAGTTTCCGTAAGCAAATTGATGGCTATGTTGAAACAGGTGAATTGACCCAAGATGGCGAGCGCTTATATAAAGTATTTAACCGCGACTTTACCAACGCCTTTTTACGCGGCGATTTAAACCAATCAATGTTTATTGATAACCCACGGGATAACTCTAAAAATCATTTGGTTGACCAATTAAAAGCAGAAAAAGGTGAGTCGATTTCAGTGGTGCAAATCCACGATGCCCAGCAGCAATTGCAAATCGATAAGCAGCAAATTAATGCCTCTGTGGATGATAAAATTGCCCACTTAAGTATTGAGAAAATCAAGCTATCATTGGCCTTTGCCAGTGAACAAGGTCAGCCCTTAAGCCTGACTGTTACCACTGAACAAATGAGCAGTAAACTGGCCTCGGCAGAGCAGCAAACCTTAGTGCTGCATTCAAGCAGTAGTATGCTGCCAAGCGAAAAACTCAGTGTTGACCAAGAAGCCATTGAAAAGCGTTTTAAAAATATCAATAACGCCAATTATGAATTAATCAGCTTAGATTGCAGTGGTTTAGCAGATGGCTTAAGTATTCCATATCGCGAGATCACCACCCTTAAAAATCAGCTGTTAGCTTATTTAAACGATGGCATTGAAGTGATCCCAACGGTTGAGTTACCAAAACTTGAACGCCACCCTAAAGTGGCAGTAAAAGCTGACGCTGAAACAGCCCAGCCACAGTTATCTATTTTGATTTGTGATGAAGCGGATGTGGCACTAGCCCAAGCAACCGATGCTGATATTTATTTCAAACTGCCAGATGCCTATAAACGTGGCTGCACTAAATATGTGGAATTCTTCAAGCAAAACCCACGCTTAATTCCATGGTTCCCGCCAGTATTGATTGGTAAAGATTACGATGCAGCGCTTAATATTTTACAACAAGTAAAACCTGAGCTTATCGTAACTAACAATACAGGTATTGCTTATCACGCCCAAAAGCTAGGTGTTAAATGGATTGCTGGACCATTTTTAAATACCACCAACTCATACGCTTTATTAGCCTTAAAAGAAGGCTTTGATTGTAGCGGTGCGTTTATTTCAAATGAAATTAACCGCCAACAAATGAAGCAATTAGCCCGACCTAAAGACTTTAAAATGCTTTACAGCATTTATCATCCAATTTTGTTAATGGCCAGCAGACAATGCTTCTTCCAACAAAGTGTTGGCTGTGAAAAACCACGAATTGATAATGGTTGTATGCTGTCTTGTGATAAATCCACCAGCATTAAAAACTTAAAAGGTGACTCTTTTGCCATTGATAAGCAAAAAGCTGGCTACCCAAGTATTTATAATCAAGACCAATTCTTGAACATGGATATCGTTGACGATTTAGCTGATTTATTTGACGGCTTCATGATTGATTTAACCAACATTGGTGCAGGCAGTCGAGTCTCACCTGACAAGCTGGCATTGATAAAACAGTTTGAGCAATTGCTACAAGGCAATCAAAACGTTAAGTCAGAACTTGCCGCCATGGTGCCAGAGTCAACGGTTGATCAGTACATCAACGGTTTGTAATACTAGCCCGCTGATTTATTGATAACAGTAACAAAGCCCTGATGTAGCTCGCGACATCAGGGCTTTTTTGTCTTCACAATATGATTTTTGGGGATAGGTAAGGTATTTAAAATCAGCAACTAATGCTAAAAAAATCCAAATATTACCACGTTAAATGTAACAATTTGAATCGCGCGTTGAATGTTATCAAAATATTTAAACGCTTGTTTTAATAGCTGCTTTTAATACACCTTAAATCCCTTCTCGATTTTAGCGTCGTAACTTACGGAATTTACACTGTTATTATTTGTTGCTTAAATTGCATTTACCTTAAAGTGAGGTCAGAATCACACCACTCAAGTTTACTTGATCTTAGTCACAAAATAATAAGAAAAAATATGACAGCACGTATAACAAGTAATAAAGAATATCTGTTCTCACCTGATAAAGCATTAATTTCCAGCACTGATCCACAAGGGGTTATTACCCACTGTAACCAAGCATTCATCGACACCAGTGGCTATAGCCGAGAAGAGCTAATTGGTCAGCCGCATAACCTTGTTCGCCACCCAGATATGCCCAAAGCGGTATTTGAAACTATGTGGCAGACATTAAAGTCTGGCAAGGTATGGATGGGGCTGGTAAAAAATCGCCGCAAAAATGGAGACTATTACTGGGTGAGTGCTTTTGTCACTCCAGTTTATGATGGTAATAAACTGGTGGGCTATGAGTCGGTACGTGTGCAAGCTGAACCCGATGAAAAACTACGTGCGAGCAGTGCTTATGCGCGCATCAATGCTGGCAAGTCAGCATCATCGCTGCGCAGTCGCCTAAAATTGGGCTTCACTAAAGCATTACCAATTATTCTGCCCTCACTAATACTCACCTTAATGCTTGCTTGGCAAGGTAACAGCGTCGCGGCTACAGCCAGCTTAATCGCTGGACTAGTAAGCCTTGGCTGGAGTTTGCAGCAACAAGCTAGTCAGTGGAATAAACTACTATTAATTAGCCCTAAATCATTTGCCAATGAAACTGTTGCCCAAACCTACTTTGATGATACTGGCACCAGCGCCCAAGCTAAAATGGCTTTCATTAGTGAAATAGCCCGCTGCCGCACAGCATTAACTCGTATCGATGAGTCAGTTAGTGGCTTAGACAAAATTTCCAATATCAGTAAAACTCAAGTGTCAGTGACTCAAGCAGCGGTAGAGCATCAAGGCTTAGCGACTCAACAAATTGCCTCAGCGATCACCCAGATGTCCCAAGCTATTCAAGAAGTCGCCCAAAAAATTGAAGAAAACTCTCACAGTGCAGAAAATGCCATTAGCTTTGTTGATTCTGGCGCAGCGCTGGCCGATGAGTCCCTAAGCTCAATCCACCAGCTAAGTCATGCGGTTGACAGCATTGCTATTACGATTAAAGAGTTAGCCACCTCAACTGAAGAAATCGGTCAAGCGGCCAATTTAATTTCCTCCATTGCTGAACAAACCAACTTACTGGCTCTCAATGCTGCCATTGAAGCGGCTCGGGCTGGAGAGCAAGGCCGTGGCTTCAGTGTTGTCGCCGATGAAGTGCGCGCCCTTGCCTTAAAAACCCGTGAATCAACCGACCAAATCCACAGTGTCATTAAGCAGTTGTCGGCTCGTACTAATGCCGCTGTTGATATGTCACACCAAGGTGAAATTGCCACTAAAAATGGCCTTGAAGTAGTTGAGAAAACTCGCTCATCACTGGAAAAAATAAAAGGTGCGGTGACGAATATTACCGATATGACCTTTCAAATGTCCTCAGCAGTTGAAGAGCAAAGCGCTGTTGCAGAGCACATCAACCAGCAAATTATTGAAATTGCTGATGGGGCAACAGATACGGGCTCTGCGGCCAATAAGTCACTCAATGCCAGTGAAGAGTTAGAAAAAACCATCAAGGTATTTCACTCTCTTATTCGCCGTTTTAAATTATAAGCCGCTATAGGGAAAACTGATCTCAGTGCGCTGTATTGGGCGCACTGAAGTCATGATAACCCTCTTGGCAAGCTTGTGTAATGAGCCTGCTTCAATCTGCCTGTTTCAATATCAAGCGATGCAATACAGGCTGTTCCCAAAACAAGCCAGCCTCAATAAAGCCCTTCTCTGTGTTCTTATCCCAAAGCTAGGCAATAGCTAGCACTATTTATAGCGAAAAGTTATAATTGGCCACTTAATTACCCTTTAAACCCTAGGAGCTATTTTTGGCACACACTTACATCCCGCTAGATGTGTATAAGCGCAAGTGGATTTTTAACCATAAAGATTTGCCTGTTGCTGATGAAGACAAAGCATTAATCAAACCGTTAACGGACAAAAGTGCCATGATGGTTTGGAATCAATGGATAAGTAATAAGTGTAATCGTGCTGAATTATTTTCTAAGGGTGACTGGGCCGCTAAGCAAGATGCTTGGAAGCAAACCGAGCACTGGCAAGCGGCATGGGACTCTGAAGATAATACCCTGCCAGAACCGATTGCTGAGTTTATTGACTGGAGTGACGATACCCAAGTATTTTTCTGTTATGAAAAATACCAAATCATCGAAACCACCTGGGCAGTGTTTGCTCAAAACTGGAAAGCCTTTTTGTTTTTCGATGATGGTCCAATTTTGATCGCCCCGAAAAAGAAACAAGCCATTATGTTCGAGCAAAATGGCCAATATAAGCTAGGAACGCGTTCGTAGTCTTGTTGTGCAAAATCAGCATACAGCCCGTATAAATCACACTTTATAAAATGAGTTGCCCATGAAACGACTTTCAATAATTGCCCTCACCGCTGCGTTAGTGTTACCACAAATGGCTGAAGCTAAAACCGTTTCAGGTGTTGAGCTGGCGGATAATATGATGATTGCAGAGCAACAGCTTGCCCTTAATGGCGCAGGGGTGCGCAGCAAGTTCTTTATGGACTTATATGTTGGCAGCTTGTACTTAGCAACACCTGCAACCAATGTAGATGCGGTTATCGCCCAGCCGATATCAGTGATTAGGCTCAATATCACTTCTGGAATGATCACCGCAGATAAAATGACTGATGCCATTGTCGAAGGTTTTGATGCAGCCACCAATGGCGATAGCGCATCCATTCAAAGCAGTATTGATGCGTTTATGGGACTATTTAACGAAGAAGTCAGCAAAGGCGATCAATTTACCTTTGTCACCCATAAAGACGCTGGGGTAACCAGCTTTAAAAATGGTCAAGAACAAGCCACAATTGCCAATGAAGCGTTTAGACAAGCGTTAATCAAGATTTGGCTAGGCGATGAGCCTGCTCAAAAAAGCTTACGCAAAAACATGTTGGCAAAATAAACGCTGTTAATAACGCTTAATCCACAGCCACAAAAAAGCGACCTGATGGTCGCTTTTATAGCTAGTTTTATGTAACACCTTTGCCAAAAGGCTAGTTAATAAAGCTTAAAACTTCATATCAATGGCTAAACCTGCTGCCGCTTGATTTTCAATATCATCAGACACCTTAGGTTGACTTAGCTCCATTTCACCAGCAAAGAAGTAACCACCATAGGCATTAATCGATACTTTCTTGCTGATATTCCAGCCCGCACGAATAAAACTAACCCACTCTTCTACTTCAATAGTTTGCTCAGCATCAGTCACTAGAAAGCGCTCGGTACGTCTTGAAGCCCCTAAACCAAAATTCCATTTGTCATCAAGTTTATAAGATAGCTCCAAACCTGCTGGGCCACTAAAGCCTGCTTGGAATGGATTACTTAACGACAGTTTGTCGGTTATGTTCCATTTTACCGCTAGGTAAGGAATGGTTTTTACTTCAGAGATATCATTTAAGTACGCCACCCCAACCCCAAGCATGTTACCTGACTTAAAGCGGTACATACCTGAAGCCACAACCCCATAACTTTGCGCATCTGAAGACGATGCCGTATTAGCATAGGAATATTGTAATTTCGGTGCGAATAAAAACATCCACTGGGCATTAGGGCGATAACTTAAAGATAAACCGGCACTGTATTTATTGATGGAACTCCAAGGGGTAACGTTACCTTGCAGTAGGCCTGCGCCAACATTTTTAAAGCCATAATCGAGGTTGTCATAACCTACATTGGCGCCGATAGACCACTCTTTGCCAATAGGCATCGATGCCGACAGCTTCATGCGCCATACATCACGTTGCAGTTCGGTATCTGAGCTGCCGACTTGAGCCGCTTCAGTTGAAGTGCGCGATACATGAAACTTAAACGGTGAGTAATCGTAGGCAGAAGCGGTTGCGCTAAACGCTAAGCTAGACACTGCTGCTAGCTTGGCAACATAGGGAATAGAAAGCCTTTTTGAATAACGCTTTTTAACTTCAAAGGCAGTTTGCTCTGGCACGAGGGACAAACTTGAAATCGTTTTCATTAATCGCTTCCTTTCTCATTATTATATCGATCGAATTATCAGGTATAAATCATAACGTCTATACTGGAACGCTTTTAAATTGGATCACTATTTCAATATTTTATGACACTTTTCAGCGCTGAAAACCATGTTATCTAAGCCAGTTTGCGATAACCCAGCTTACCGCTGCTACACTCGATGGGCTTTTAAAAACATCTCCGTGGTATCTTCAATATATTGCGCCCGTTTAGGCATTAAGTCTGTGGCATCTAGGCGCAGCTCTAAACGCAGCTTCAGCTCACCAAAAAGCATTAAACTTAAGCGAACGGCGCAGTCATGGGGCTGGGGGAAATAATACTCACCGTGCTGATTCACCGCGGTAAAGTAATCCGCCAGCAAGGCTAAAATATGCTTAGGGCCGGCATCAAAATACAGCTTTGATAGCTCTGGATGGCTATCAGCATGAGCAAGACAAGTTTTGAAAACTGCTAATACTTCTTCACTCACAACCAAATCACTAAACTGTTTCGCAAAGGTAACTATTGTTTGCTCAGCATTGAGTGAGTCACTTAATAAGTTGCCGGTCAGTTGATGCACCACACACTTAGATTCTATCGCCGCGACAAATAACTCATCTTTAGAACCAAAGTGTGAATACACCGTTTGCTTAGAGACTTCAGCTTTTTTCGCGACCAAATCCATACTGGTATTAGGAAAACCTTGCACGCAAAAAAGCTCAATGGCTGCATCTAAAATCCGCATTCGTTTTTGTTCGCTACGAGTTTTCACCGCACCATGATTGCACGGTGCTGAGTTTGCCTCATTTATCATAATCACATCTTCTTGTATTTATGTTTGTTTTCGCTATAAGTGCAACCACGCCTTAACAATAAATAACATTTAATCACAAATTAGACTGGACAGTCTAGTTTTATAGAAATAAACTAAAACCCAAATAGACTAGACAGTCTAGTTCTTTATTAGCCCAGCATCACATGATGTATTCAATTGGTCAATGCTATTAAGCCTTGGTTTAATTGAAATTAAGGAAGTTGCAATAGCAATAGGAATGTTCACCATGAATAAGGTCACCCTACAGCGTCGCGTCAATAAGCTTGGCATTATCATCAGTTTGATTTTGTTAACGGCCTGTAATGAGGCCGCAATATCCAATACGGCAACAGTGACTATTCCTAATGTGATGACCCAGCCACTTAATGCCAGTAGCAGTTACCTTCAGCAGCAGCGATACACGGGTATTGTGCGCTCAAGCGATACCACCGCCATAGGCTTTGAACTGGCGGGCAAATTAAGCGACATTGTTGTTGATAGTGGCGATAGCGTCATTAAAGGGCAACAACTGGCCAAGCTTAATACCCAATTACTTCAGGCTGAGCAGCAACAATTAGCGGCGTCACTACTGCAAACCCAAGCCGATTTAGATTTAGCGCAAAGTAATTTTAATCGCTCCGTTAAGCTGAAGAAAAAGCAGTATGTATCCCAGCAGCAGTTTGATGAAAGCCAGCAGCAAGTCGCCAGCCTGCAAGCCAATCAAAAACGCCTACAAGCCTCGCTTCATGCCACCGAATTAAAGCTAGCAAAATCCACATTAGTGGCGCCTTTTGATGGCAACATCAGTAAGCGTCACCATAATATCGGCGAAGTTATCGCCTTGGGTAGTCCGGTGTTTACCTTAATTGGTAACAACCAGCAGCAGGCTTATATTGGGGTGCCAAACACGGTCGCGATGACCATGCAAACCAATCAAAGCGTCAACATCACTGTTGGCAATCAAACCTACACTGGCACCATTGCCGGGATCAGCGCAGAAATCGATGCGGTCACTCGCACTGTGCAGCTGCGGGTAGACTTACCCAATAACAGCCGCATGATCAATGGTGAAATCGCTTATCTTGAATACCAACAACAGGTCAATAGCGCCGGTTACTGGGTGCCCATTTCCGCACTCACTGATGGTATGCGAGGCTTATGGAATGTGTTTGTGGTCACCAAAAATGCTGACGGACAAGCCCAACTAGAGCGCCGCGACGTTGATATTATTTACACCAACCAGCAACAAGCCTTTATTAATGGCGCGATTGATAAAAATGATGTCATAGTCACTCAGGGCTTACATAAATTGGTGGTTGGCCAAATTGTTAGCCCAAGCTCACAAACTGTTGCGAGGTCATTATGATTAAGGCCTTTGTTGAAAATGGCAGGCTAGCAAGTTTAATGATTGCCCTGCTATTGGTGGCGGGGTTAGGCGCCATTAGCAGTTTACCCCGCACTGAAGACCCTAACATTACCAACCGCTTTGCTTCGGTGGTGACTCATTACCCCGGCGCATCGGCTGAGCGAGTGGAAGCTTTGGTCACTGAAGTGTTAGAAAATCAACTGCGCCGCTTAGAAGAATTAAAGCTAGTGCAATCTACCTCGCGCCCGGGCATTTCCGTTATCCAGTTAGAGCTTAAAGACACGGTAACTGACACAGCTCCGGTTTGGTCTCGAGCCCGTGATTTAGTCGCCGACAGTAAATCTACACTGCCGCTACCGGCGCAAAACAGCATTTTGGATGACCAAACAGGTTACGCCAACACCGCGATTTTAGGCTTAGTGTGGCAAAACGACAGCCCAATTCGAACTGACGTACTCAAGCGTTATGCTAAAGAGTTGCAAAGCAAGTTACGGGTACTTAATGGCACTGACTTCGTCAACTTGTCTGGCACCCCAGATGAAGAAATTCTGGTTGAGCTTGATGGCAATAAAATCAGTCAACTTAAATTAACTCCCGCTGCTATTGCCGCTATTTTGTCTAATGCAGACAGTAAAATATCAGCTGGTGAAATCCATAACGCTACCTTTAAAGCGCTGATAGAAGTATCAGGCGAGCTTGATTCAATCACTCGCGTGGGCCAAGTGCCGTTAAAAATTGATACTAATGGTCAGATCATTCGCCTAGGTGATGTCGCCAATATTAGCCGTCAACCTAAAACACCTGCCACCAGCATTGCGCTGATTAATGGCGCTGAAGGGGTATTGGTGTCGGCCCGAATGCTTGACGATAACCGAGTTGATCAATGGCAAGCGCAAGTAAGCCAAGTGGTCGATGACTTTAGCGCTAACTTACCGGCTAACATTCAAGTGCAATGGCTGTTTGATCAACAAGGCTATACCAGTGTGCGCCTAGGGGATTTAGTCATTAATTTAATCCAAGGCTTTGTGATTATTTTACTGGTACTGATGCTCACCCTTGGGCTAAGAAATGCGCTGATTGTGGCATTATCACTGCCGCTAACGGCCTTGTTTACCCTCGCCTGTATGAAGTACACCGGACTGCCCATCCACCAAATGTCAGTCACTGGTTTAGTGGTGGCACTGGGGATTATGGTGGATAACGCCATTGTAATTGTTGATGCTATTGCCCAGCGCCGCAAACAAGGCTTAAGTAAACTTGAAGCCGTGAGTAAAACCTTGCACCACTTATGGCTGCCGCTTGCGGGCTCAACCATTACCACCATGTTGGCCTTTGCTCCGATAGTTTTAATGCCCGGCGCAGCAGGTGAGTTTGTTGGTGGTATCGCCATTTCAGTGATGTTTGCTCTACTGGGCTCATACTTAATTTCACACACCATCATTGCTGGTTTGGCGGGGCGTTTTAGCCAAGATAATGCGTCTATGGCGTGGTATCAAAAAGGCATGGCCTTCCCGCGTCTTAGTCATGCTTTTCAAACCAGTTTACGCATTGGCTTAAAAAGACCCGTGATCACCGCTGTGCTGATTGGTATTTTGCCGGTTGTCGGTTTTGTTGCTTCAACTAAAATGACCGAGCAGTTTTTCCCGCCATCGGATCGGGATATGTTTCAAATTGAAGTGTATTTAGCGCCATATGTGAGCTTAGCCAATACCCGTCAGCAAGTTGAACAAATTGATCAGCGTTTACGGGCGCTTGAAGATGTTGAAATGAGCACTTGGGTCATTGGCGGCAATACGCCATCGTTTTATTACAACCTGACCCAGCGCCAACAAGGGGCGGCTAACTACGCCCAAGCCATGGTCAAAGTGACCGACTTTGATGCGGCGAATCGACTGATTTTATCGCTACAAGCTGAGTTTGATGATGCTTTTCCCCAAGCGCAAATTTTAGTGAGAAAACTAGAACAGGGCCCACCATTTAACGCCCCAGTTGAATTACGCATTTACGGGCCATCATTAGATGTATTAACTCAGCTAGGAGAACAGGCCCGCGGCTTGTTTATGCAAACCAAAGATGTGATCCATACCCGCGCCACCTTAAGTGCAGGCTCACCAAAGGTGTGGATGCAAATCAATGAAGATGCCAGCTTAATGAGCGGCTTAAGCTTAACTGATATCGCCAAACAAATTGAAATGTCTACCACAGGTATCATAGGCGGCAGTATTTTAGAGCAAACTGAATCGCTACCAGTAAGAGTAAGGTTAGCAGATAGCTCAAGAGAGCAAGCCACTCGTTTATCTGAGCTTAATTTACTGTCTAATAAAGGCAATATTATTCCGCTGTCAGCCATTTCCCACAATGAAATCAATGTCAGTCGCGGCGGGATCCCAAGGCGCAATGGCGAGCGGGTTAACACAATTGAAACCTACATTGTCAGTGGCGTATTACCCGGAAAAGTTTTAAATGATGTTAAAGATAAACTCGCCCAAATTGAGTTGCCAGCGGGTTACCATATCGAGATCGGCGGTGAAAGCGCCAAACGCAATGAAGCGGTGGGCAATTTACTGTCAAACATCGTAGTGGTGGTGACCTTATTACTGGCAACAGTGGTGCTGTCTTTTAACTCATTTAGATTAACTGCGATTATCTTATTAAGCGCATTTCAATCAGCAGGGCTTGGTCTGCTGGCAGTGTATGTGTTTGGGTTTCCGTTTGGCTTTACCGTGATTATCGGCTTATTAGGCCTAATGGGGCTGGCCATTAATGCCGCTATCGTTATTTTGGCAGAACTTGAAGACATGCCAGAGGCAAGACTTGGCAACCTTGAAACCATCATCAACATTGTTAGCGGCTGCGGCAGACATATTGGCTCAACCACTATCACCACCATTGGCGGCTTCTTACCACTGATTATTGCAGGCGGCGGTTTCTGGCCTCCCTTTGCAATAGCGATTGCAGGCGGCACCTTACTCACCACCTTGTTATCGTTAATTTGGGTGCCAACTATGTACCTATTATTAATGAAGAAAAAAGCCTTGCAGCAACCAAGCCTTGAGCCAATAAGCGTCTAATATAAAGGCGGTTATACCTATAACAAAACGGCGCTATTAAGCGCCGTTTTCGTGTTTATAGCTTGGTAAATTAGCTCATCTGTGCAATTTCTGCATAACTGTTAGTAAGCTAGGTGGCTTAATCAGTAATAAGATTTTCGCTAAACTCCTGTCATCTATTTTAAGGAGTCCTGCAATGAACATTTTCACCAAACAAACTGTGAATCAATACCTTCACGTATTGGCCGTTATTTTTCCATTAACCTTGATTGTGCCGATGTTTATGCTGCCGTTATTACAGCTGATACAGATCCCCGCTAAAAGCCTTTTAGGGGTCTTTATGAGCGATATCATGGTGGTTGGTTTAGCGGTATTTATTTTTATTCCTTTACTAAAAAATATCACCAGCAAACTAATATCCCCCAGAAAAGTCATAACAAAGCTGAATAAACCGCGTCAAATGTTAGCTGAAGACTAGTCAGTCATTATTGTGCAAAAGCATTGATATGAAATCAGCGATCCCAGTAGCAAGGGGTGCCATATTTTTTAGCGAGAAAATCAATCACCACCCTCACCTTGGGGGCTAATTTGTCAGTATTAAGATATAAAGCACTTACGGTTTGCTGCTCAGCTGAAGTGGAGCCACGGTAATTTTTCATAATGGCGACCAACTTTCCGGCTTTTAATTCTTCATTGATAAGCCAAGATGGAAACAGCACAATCCCGCTGCCACCCACTGCGCCCGACACTAAGGTATCGGCATTGTTACTGTAAAGTGAGCCACTGACATCAAATGCGTCAAGTTGCTCAATACCAATAAACCAGCGCTGTAAGCCCTTAGTGCCAATAAAAACCAGACAATTATGCCCGAGTAATTCTTCTGGGGTTTTAGGCTCACCATGTAATTTTAAATAACTTGGGCTTGCTGCCATGACATAGTTTTGGGTGGCAAATTGTTTCATCCGCATTGATGAGTTTTGTGGCACCCCAATGCGCACCAGTAAATCAATGGCCTCTTGGGCGGGGTCCATAAAACTGTCGGTTTGATGTATTTCCAGATTCAAGAGTGGATACAGCTCTAACAGCTCGGATAAAAAAGGAGAAATATGTAACCGAGCAAAAGCCACTGGCGCGCTAATTTTAACAGTGCCACGGGGGCTATCAGCTTTTTGCTCTATCCGCTGAGATACTAAATCATACTGACGGATAATCTCAGCACTGTGCTTAGCAAAAGCAATACCTTCTTCAGTTAATGAAATAGCCCGCGTATGACGGTGGAGTAACTTAGTACCGACCTTCTCTTCTAATTGATTCATTTTGCGTGACACTGAAGACGGCGTCATATCCAGCCTGCGAGCAACTTCAGAAAAATTGCCAAACTGGTGCGCCATTAAAAACAGTTTTATGTCGAGCAAAGAGACATCGTAGTTCATAGCAAGATCCCAAGTTGATACCTTAAGAGCATAAGCGATAAACACAAAAACGCACACATGAACCAAGGCAAGTGACTTTTGACACTTAAACAACAGTCATCTTGTTAAAACCAAACAGAAATGATCATAGAGTAAAATCATCAGGTATTTGGCAAAGCGACTATAAAACCAATTACTTAATTAGCAATGCCCTAACCCTCATCGATTACTTATTGCATTTATGAGAAAGTAAACCCGCACATTTGCTTTTTTACCTCTACTTTTTGCAAATTTAAAACAGTACATTAATCCTCCTAAATGTCACAGCGCTATTTTTATGACCTTAATTAGCGCTGTGACCTATCAGTTACTCTTATTCTTAACAGAGAATATGCTATGAAAATTGCACTGTTTATACCTTGTCTCGTCAATCAAATGCTGCCAGAAGTCGCCGTTGCTACGCTTGAATTATTAGAAAAGCTTGGCCATGAAGTGATATTGCCTTCAGGTCAAACTTGCTGCGGCCAACCGATGACTAACTCAGGCTGCTTTAACGAAGCAAGAAACACCACCATGAAGCTACTTAACGCTTTTAAAAATGTTGAGTGTGATGCCATTGTTTGCCCTGCTGCATCTTGCTTAGTGGCTGCCAAAGAAAATTTCCATGAGTTTGACAATAGCCCAGAAGCCCAAAAGGTTATCAGCAAGCTGTATGAACTGACCGAATTTTTACATGACATTGCCCCAATTAAGCAATTTTCGAAACCTCTGAATACCAAGGTTAGCCTACAAATGAGCTGTCACGGGATCAGAATGCTGAGTCTTGCCACTCCAAGCGAAAGCATGGGCAGACAATTTAATAAAGTCGAAGCAGTGCTGCAAAATATTGACGGCTTAACCATTGTCTATCCTGATCGCCGTGATGAGTGCTGCGGCTTTGGCGGCACCTTTGCCGTAGACGAAGGCGCAGTATCGGCAAAAATGGGCAAAGATAAAGCCCAAGCCCACGCAGCCACCCAAGCTGAATTTGTTGTGGGGTTTGACCCATCATGTTTAATGCACCTTGATGGCATGATCCGCCGCCAACAATTACCGATCCAAACTCGCCATATCGCGCAAATAATTAACTCAGTTCTATAGGAGGCTTTGCTATGTCAAACAATCATTCATCTGAAGCGACTCACGCTAGAAAGGCCGACATTTTTTGCCGCGATGAGTCTCGCGTCGATTGGCATTCAAAAGCCTTATGGTTACTCAGAGAAAAGCGCGATCGCGCTGCAAAGCAAATTCCTGAGTGGGAAAAATTACGCCAATTAGGTTCTGAAATTAAACTGCATACCTTAAGTAACCTTGGCCAATATCTTGAGCAATTTGAAGCTAAATGCCTTGAAAATGGCGTGCAGGTTCATTGGGCTAAAGATGCCGCTGAGCATAATGAAATTGCCCATCGTATTTTGGCAAAGCATAATGTCAAAAAGCTGGTCAAATCAAAGTCAATGCTCACTGAAGAGTGTCATTTAAACCCGTACCTTGAAGAGCGCGGCATTGAAGTTATTGATACCGATTTAGGTGAGCGCATTATTCAGCTTGCCGGTATGCCGCCATCACATATTGTGGTGCCTGCTATTCACATGAAAAAAGAAGAAGTGGGTGAACTATTTCACCACAAGCTTGGCACCACTGCTGGTGAGTCTGATCCCACTTACCTGACCCGCGCAGCTCGCGCCCATTTAAGAGCGCAATTTTTATCTGCTGATGCGGCAATGACAGGGGTCAACATGGCCATTGCCGATCAAGGTGGCGTCATGGTGTGCACCAATGAAGGCAATGCTGATATGGGGGCAAACTTACCTGCGCTGCAATTGCATTCTATGGGCATTGATAAAGTCGTGCCCAATTTAGACAGTGCTGGGGTACTATTAAGAACCTTAGCTAGAAATGCCATTGGCCAACCTATTACCTCTTATTCGTCTTTCTACAACGCGCCAAAGCCAGATGGTGAGATGCACATTATTATTGTTGATAATGGCCGCAGCGCAATGATGCAAGACAGTATTTTAGCCGAGTCACTGAAGTGTATTCGTTGTGGTGGCTGTTTAAATACCTGCCCTGTGTATCGCCGCTCTGGTGGTTATAGCTATAACTACACCATCCCTGGCCCTATTGGGATTGCAGTAGGCGCGCAGCACGACAAAACGGACTCTATGCCTTGGGGATGTACTCTCTGTGGCAGTTGTAGCTTTGTCTGCCCAACACAAGTGCCGCTGGATAAAATTATTGCCCGCCACCGCCGCATTAAAGCCGAGCAAAACCGCTTACCTTATGGCAAAAAGCATTACATGCCATTAGTCGGTAAATTTATGAGTAGTACCACAGCGATGAACTGCTCAATGAGCGCGGCAAGAACATCATTACGTATTTTACCCCATAGCTTATTAAAGCCATTTTCTGGCGCTTGGGGTAAATACCGCGAATTACCACAGGCACCAAAGTCGAGCTTTGAAGCTTGGTTTAAACGTAATAGAGGCCAATAATATGTCCAGTAAAAATACCATTTTGGCAGCATTGCAAAAATCTGCCGTGGCAACAGCCACTATGCCAGTTATCGATATCCCATTACGAGATATGGACTTAGTCAGTGCATTTAACACTAACCTCAGCGCCGTTGCCGGTAAACTGATTCAACAAGGTGGTATTGCTGCCTTAAACAGCTATACCCATGAGCTGATCAGCCAAGGTAAACAAGTGTTATCAATGGTTGATGGCGTCAGCGGCAACCGTCAGCAGCCTGACACTGCCCATGCGATGCAAGACATTGACTTTACCGTACTGAAAGGCGAGATAGCAGTAGCTGAAAATGGCGCAATTTGGGTATCGTTACCCCAAAGCCATCGAGTGACGCCGTTTATCTGTGAAAACCTGATTATCACCATTGCTGCCGACGACATAGTACAAGACATGCATCAAGCGATGAAGTTAATTAATAGTGCTGTACCGTCATTTGGGGTGTTTATTGCAGGCCCTTCAAAGACAGCCGATATTGAGCAAGCCTTAGTCGTCGGTGCCCATGGGGCTTGTAGTTTAGATGTTTACTTAGTTTAGGCATCTATCGACAAACTACACCCTGTTTTTGGCTAGCAACAGTTCAGTTGCTAGCCAAATATAGAGGCTGACTTTGACAACATAAAATCTAAAAACAATTGTACTTTTAGTGGCTGATGACTGCGCTGATGGTATAACAGCGAAATACGCCGGGTCTCACCCTGCCACTGAGGTAGCACTGGCACTAACGCCCCAGATGCCACTTCTTGCTCAACAAACTTAGTGGGACCATACATGATCCCCGCTCCTGCTACAGTTGCTTTCACCGCGCCGTGAATATCCGATAAGGTCAGTTTTGCCGGGCCCTCATAGTAAAACTCCCCCAACTGTTTATGAATTAAAACCCAATTAAACAGCGGCCACATTTTTACTAAATTATGCTCAACTAGCTGCTTAGGATGGCTCACTGCTGCCGCTTTGTCTAAATAACTAGGCGCGGCAAACAAACCATAATGCAGCACCCCAAATAACTTAGACACCCAAGATGAATCTGGCTGCGCTCCGCCTACAATGGCGACATCAACACCTTCATCAATTAAATCAATGGTCTGGTTATTTTGGCTAATGTGCAATTGAATATCAGGATACGCGATAGAAAACTCGGTTATCGCTTCCATCAGCAACATCGAGGTAATAGAAATTGGCGTAGCTAAACGCAGGGTACCTTCGGGCTTCGCTTTCGATGGATGGTTTAGCACATCAAGTTGCGCTATCACCCCTTGATAGCGTTCAAACAATGCCCCGCCTTCTTCTGTTAAGCGAATTCGCCGAGTACTACGCATAATCAGCTGCGTATTAAGGTGGGCTTCAAGCTTCGAAATTTTGCGGCTTACGGTAGCCACAGGCATTTGCAGCTCTTTGGCCACTTGAGTAAAACTACCCGCATTGACTAAATGCACAAACAAATGGATTAGCGCAATCTCGGCACCGGCATTATTGGACATATCAACTCTCTGGTAGCGAAATAACTATTGTAATAAAAAGTCCCTCTGTCACCTAGTGGGTTATGGGCCTTATTGGGGAAATAATGAGAATCAGCAGCCTACTAATTTAGAACAAGGAAAAAACAATAAAAAAACCTGCGCTTGTCTATTCAAAGGGATGCCACACTGCTGTTTCGGGCCATATATAATCTATTAGAAAACGCCACTAAATACGCAGGCGTTAATGCCGCCATTAACGTTGAGCTAACCGCCAACGGTTTTATCATTAGTGATAACGGCCCAGGTATTTCTGATAGCGAGAAAGACAAGGTGTTTCAGCCAAACAGGGAATGCAAACCAGTGAGCAGTTAAGTCAAATCACAGCCAGTATTGGTGAACTTGCCACTTTCTCTAGCAGTATCGCTAGCGCCACAGAGCAGCAAAGCGCCGTTGCTGATGAAATCACCCGCAACTTGCATCAGATATCGTCCCTTGCCAATGAAGGGCAAGAGCGCGCCGGAGAAACCGTTGAAGTCGCTGACGGGCTAACAGCGCTAGCAGGAGAGCTAAAAACCAAGATTAACTTCTTTAAAATTTAATCATTTGTTTGTAATAAAAGATTGTTAACTCAGGTCGTTATAAGGGGCATGAACGGTAAAGTTCATGCCCCTTTATTTGATAATGAGGTTACGATTAACTACCACTTTAATGACAGAACAGGTACAGAATGAAAAAACGCACCGTTATCGCACTACTTTCAACCCATGCACTCGTACTCGCCATTGGCTTTGGCGCGGGTATTTATGCTTTGCCTATTCTTACTGCACCAGATGCACCAAGTCGCGAGCAAGTGCAGTCAATTGACTCAGTGCAACGCTTTACAGGTCAATTCAGCCGTAACCTCAAAGATAGCGACGCATTGCATTGGGGCGAAGGCAAAGTGACCCTAGGCGATGAATTTATTGCACTGAATGGCAAGCTGTCACCAGGTCCTGACTTTAAAGTGTATTTGGCCAAAGAGTTTGTAGAAACAGAAGCGGATTTTAACCGTTTAAAATCAACGATGGTGCAAGTGGCCGACATCAAAACCTTCAACAATTTCTTAGTGCCAATACCAAAAGAGGTGGATATCGCAACTTACAACACCATCATTATTTGGTGTGAAAGCTTTGGTCAGTTTATTACCGCAGCCCAGTACCAGTCTATTTAAGCGCTTTAAAAACGATAACTCATTCAACCTTTGTAAGCTTGCTTCCCTTATTTCACCCATCAGCTAATTTTAAACAATAAAAAACCCTGCACTAGGCAGGGTTTGATATTTTACAACTTAAAACACTTACTTATTTTTAGCTTCAGACTCGCTAATACGGTCTAAGTTTTCAGTGTTTTCAAGCCAAAGCGCATTAATGATGCCAAAAGCACAGGCCAGTAATACACCTAAAATCCAAGCGAAATACCACATAATGGCTCCTTAATTAATAAAGTGATGCTTTGTTCTTTTCAATGAAGTCGCGGTTTAAGCGACCAAACATCTTGTAGTAAGTCCAAATGGTGTAACTTAATACTGTCGGTACGAAAATAATCGCCGCCCAAGTCATCACATTAAGGGTCATTTCACTTGCGGTTGCATCCCACATCGTTAAGCTCACATTTGGATCAAGCGATGAAGGCATGACGAATGGGAACATTGATGCGCCACATGTCACGATAATGCCTGCAATAGCTAGTGAGCTAAATAAGAATGCAAAACCACTTCGGTTAAAGCGACTTGCTAGAATCACCAAGATTGGCATCAACAAACCTAATGCTGGGAACAGCATAGTCAGAGGATACTTGTCATAGTTAACTAACCATGCGCCTGCTTCTATAGCAACAGTTTTAGCCGTTGGATTAGAAGGACCAGCAGTATCGATTACTGAAGTAACCACATAACCGTCAATACCATTTACTAACCAAACACCCGCAGCAGCAAACAACACTGTCACTAACAAACCACACACTTGTGATGCTTTAGCAGCGCGAACACGTAGCTCACCTTCGGTTTTCATTTGTAACCATGAAGCACCTTGCATCATCATCATAAGTGCACTGATTAAGCCAGCTAATAAACCAAATGGGTTTAGTAGGCCTAGTAAGCCACCTTGATAAGTTGCACGTAGGTATTCATCGAACTCAAACGGTACACCTTGTAATAAGTTACCAAAAGCAACACCGATAACTAATGGAGGTACAAAACCACCGACAAACAAGGCCCAATCCCACGACTTACGCCATTTTGGATCTTCAATTTTTGAGCGGTAATCAAAACCAACAGGGCGCAGGAATAAGGCGAATAACACCAACATCATTGCCACATAAAAACCCGAGAACGACACGGCATATACTGTTGGCCAAGCGGCAAATAACGCACCACCTGCAGTAATTAACCAAACTTGGTTACCATCCCAGTGAGGGGCAATCGAGTTAATCATGATACGGCGCTCAGTGTCGTCTTTACCAATAATTGGTAATAACGCACCCACACCCATATCAAAACCATCTGTCACAGCAAATCCAACTAGCAATACGCCAACCAGAGCCCACCAGATAAATCTTAGCATTTCATAATCAAACATAATCAGGTCCTCAGATTAAGCATCTTGGTTTTCAAAATGATATCTACCTGTCTTAAGGCATGATGGGCCAAGACGAGCAAACTTAAACATTAAGAACATTTCGATCACTAATAGTATTGAGTAGAACACAGTGATTGAAATGATACTGAACCATATATCACCTGGCGTTAGCGTTGATGCTGACATAAAGGTCGGTAAGACTTCTGAAATGGTCCAAGGTTGACGACCATACTCTGCCACAAACCAACCACATTCAATTGCAATCCAAGGTAGTGGCAAGCTGTATAGCGCTGCACGTAATACCCATGGTTTTTCTTCAATTTTATGACGGGTGCTTTGCCAGAATGCCGCAGCAAATACCAATAGCATAATCACGCCACACGCAACCATGATACGGAATGACCAGAACATAGGGGCAACGTTAGGAATAGAGTCTTTAGCGGCAGCTTTAATTTGCTCTTCTGTCGCATCGACTACATTTTCTGTGTAACGTTTTAGCAGTAGACCATAGCCTAAATCGCCTTTGGTCATTTCAAAATCAGCACGAATTTGCTCTGTTTCATTACCTGCGCGAAGTTGTTCTAGTAAAGAGTAAGCAATCATACCGTTACGGATACGAATTTCATGCTCGTCGATTAAGTCGATAATACCAGTCACTTGCTCATCTAAAGAACGCGTTGCAATGATCCCCATTACGTATGGGATCTTAATCGCGTAGTCAGTGTGCATGGTTTCTTGATTTGGGAAACCCACTGCAGTAAAGGCCGCTGGTGCTGGCTCAGTGTGCCATTCCGCTTCAATTGCCGCTAATTTAACGCGCTGTACTTCACCTACTTCATAGCCAGACTCATCGCCTAGTACCATTACCGATAGGATTGACGCCATACCAAAACTTGCAGCAATCGCAAACGAGCGACGGGCAAACGGTAAATCACGACCTTTAAGGATAAAGTAAGAACTAATTGCCAAGACGAACATCGCGCCGGCAACATAACCTGATGCGACTGTATGAACAAACTTAACTTGCGCAACAGGGTTGAACAGTACTTCAGCGAAGCTGGTCATTTCCATACGCATTGTTTCATAGTTAAACACTGACCCTACTGGGTTTTGCATCCAACCATTAGCAATCAGGATCCATAAAGCTGACATGTTAGAGCCGATAGCAACTAACCAAGTAACCGCTAAATGTTGACGCTTACTAAAGCGATCCCAACCGAAGAAGAACATACCCACTAAGGTAGATTCTAAGAAGAAAGCCATTAAGCCTTCAATCGCCAGTGGAGCACCAAAAATATCACCCACATAATGTGAGAAATACGCCCAGTTAGTACCGAACTGGAATTCCATTGCTAAACCGGTGGTAACACCTAAAGCAAAGTTAATTCCGAATAACTTACCCCAAAACTTAGTCATGTCTTTGTAGATTTGGTTATTAGTCATCACGTAAACGGATTCCATAATAGCCAAAATAAACGCTAGACCTAAGGTTAAAGGTACAAATATAAAGTGGTACATGGCTGTTAGCGCGAACTGTAACCGTGACAGTTCAACAACCTCTTCAATAATCATTGGCGACTCCTTACCCAGTACATCCAAATGTCATGTCGACTTCCTCAAAAACAAAAGTGTTATTGCAGGAAATAAATTTATTAATCTAAAGCAGCACCCAAAAAAACAGGTTAATGAATTGTTATTTTAAGACTACCGTAACTCAATTTCGTTTTTAGTTTATTTCGCCTTAGCACCACAATAGTGAGACGTTTATCACACCAAGATAGTAAAGGGTGACACAGCGCAAACAAACCAAGCCCACCAAAATCATAAAATCAGCAAAAACAGTTACTTATAAAAATAATTAATGGTGCACACCTCTATTTTATATCATCTAAATTTGATTCAAATCAATCAAACTTGCCACCCTTAATGGGTTTTCTGTGGGTTTTGGGCAATAGCGCAAACTACCAACTTTTATGTATTGACTAATACCCCAAATATTGCTAGGAATTTTTTTACATTTTTTTAAAATAGTGTTCCCTAATCCATGTTTTGCTAATGAATTTAGCCTAAGTAACAAAATTAGATCAAAACAAAACCATGGGATATATATTTTAACCCTTACAGCTTTAATTCAAATAATTAAACTATTGAATATAAATAACAAATAAAAATAATAGTTCGAAAACAAAGCAGGCACCCACACCTCATTCATTAGTTTTGCTAATGCGTTAGATTAATTTAACTCGTTTGAGAAAAACATCGGCAGGCTTTAATATTCGCCCCGTGTTGAGAGAAGGTCGATTGGACTTGAACAGAATGGATTTCAAGTTACATCCCCAACTCTACTAATTTGAAATTATTACTGAGTGGAGATTTAAAAGATGACTAAATTATTTGATCGCGTAATCAACAGCTACAAACGTATCTTTGTTGAAATGCACAAATCGTACTAAACGCTATTATGTTGTTGCTAGCATCAATACCTACAATTTAGGTGAGTGTTAGCAGCAATAAAACTAAAGACGCATTAAGTATGCAATTGCTTGCTAAATCCGTTGGACGTTTACCCTTGATGTTTTGTTAGCGCAAAACAGCTCTTGCAACATAGAGCAATAATCGGCCCTTTAGGATTAATATTCTAAGGGGCTTTTTATTGTCTGATTTAAAGTTTGCTTATCATTGGCGCTTGCAACAGAGTAATCAATGCATAGCCATAACCTCTAAGTTAGTACACATAAGTTAGGACACATAAGTTAGGACACTACTGCTTATATAATCATATAATAATCTATATATTGCCCATTAGTTGCCCCCGCCCAATACTCGTTGGCGATGAATCCTAAAGAGATGACATATGCATGAACAAAAGCTAAGCCTTGTTATTGAAAGCGGCCACCCTGCCTATGAATGGGCAAAAAAGCAGTCTGACGCCGTCGGCGCTTTTGGTCACATAGGTACTCATATTGATTGTTACGATTCAGAGCCATTAGAAGCACAGTATGAAGTCGATGTCGTTGTTATAAATTGTACTCACGAAATGCCGTCAGTGGATGATTTAGAGCCTTTAGCGTTAGCAGACAAAGCATTGGTACTTTTTACCGCAAACATTGAGCAAAATGGTTACGGCACGCCAAACTATGGCGTTATGAATACTGCGCTAACCAGTGATGCTATTGAGCAAATTCTACTTAACGCGCCCGCCTTTATCGTTATTGACAGCTACGGAATAGGATCCCATGGTGATGAACACATAGGTTTTGATAAAAGATGCGAGTCGAAAGGCTGTTTCGTGATTGAAAATGTGAACTTATCTGCAGCAGTAACACACTCAATGGTAAAACTTAAAATAGCCTTTGATAAGGACTCTAAATCGACAGGAAAAAGGTGCGATATTAGCGCAATTTGCCGCTAACTATTTATAGTTTAATAATGCTATCTAACTAATTGTCTCGAATTAATTTCACCTAACAAATCGCATCTAACTATATGTCCCAAATTAATCCCACCTAATAAATTGCACCTAACTATTTGTCTCTAATTAATTCCACCTAACAGATTACTCCTAACCTACTGTATTTAAATGTTTTTATTTAACATTCTGCATCTAACTATTTGTATTTAACTATTTGTATTTAACTATGGGATTAATAAAGATCTCCTGTTTAAGCCAGATGCGCCCTTTCTGAACCTCGAAACTCCTTTGGGATTAACTGGTTTTTCACTGTCCCCGCTAAAAAGTACCAGCAGCGGACTTTCTGTTTGCCGTTCTCAATAGCTTTATGTATTTCAAAACCCTTAAGTGGCCAAAGTGACTGTTTGTTACTGGCTTCACTTTGACGAAATAAATGATATGTTATAACATTGCCTTTTTAATCCATCCTTGATAGGGCAAAGCACGTGAAAAAGCATTTTCTATATTCAATTATTGTCATTTCTAATGGTGCGTTAGCGCAAGATAGCAATAACCCAACCTCAGAAACTAATGATGATATTGAGCGCATTGAGGTAAATAGACTTTGGCAGCCTTACCGAGGCAACGTACCATTGATTGATACTCCCCAAGCAGTAGATAGAATTAATGCCGATACCATCAAAAACGAGGGCATTACTCGTTTCATGGACGCCTTGGACTTTTCGCCTAGTATCGTAAGGCAAAATAACTCTGGCGGTATGTTTGATAGCTTTGCTATTCGCGGTTTTTCGGGCGACGAAAATAACCCGACAGGTTACTTAGTAAATGGCTTTAACTCGCGAGGTTATAACGGCAACAGAAATACCGCCAATATTGAAACCATTGAAGTAATGAAAGGGCCAGGCTCAGCACTGTACGGACAAGGTGAACCGGGTGGCACGGTCAATATCATCACTAAAAAGCCGCAATTTGATGAACAAGGTTATATTCAGGGAACCTTAGGTAATTTCAATCAAAAACAAGTGGAATTTGATCACACCAAAGGCATTAGTGACGATGTTGCTTACCGCATCAATGGCTTTTACGAAGATTCAGATACCTTTCGTGACCATGTTGATATTGAAAGCTTGAATTTAAGCCCGTCACTTTTGTGGAATATCTCTGACGCCACCAGCTTAAGTTATGAAATGGAAATTCTACATCAAAGCAAGCCGTTAGATCGCGGTGTCTATGTATTAGATAATGATTTTGACGCTGTCGATACTGCCGCATTTTATGGTGATACCCGAGACGGAGCCCATAAAGTTGAAGCGCTAGGACACCAACTACTATTAAATCATCAGCTTAATAACTCGTGGCACTTATTAGCCGGTTTAGCTTATCGGGATTCATCCTTTAAAGGTCAATCTTCAGATGCTGAACTATCTGACGGCCGCCAGCTGATTTATAGCGACCCAAATACCTTATCAAGACAAAGAAGAGAGCGTGATTATCAGGCGCAAGACTTCTCGGCGCGTTTTGAAGTTAGCGGTGACGTAGAGCTTGGTGGAATGACCAATAATCTATTAATTGGGTTAGATTATTATAACTTCCAGCTAGATACTGATTATAGAGTGTGGCGAACCGCTTGGGGTTCAGGCGATGCGACATACTCAATCAACCCTAATAACCCTGATTACACCATGTATCAGCCTGAAACCACACCAACAACCTTAACCTTTGAAGAGCAAAAAGGCCTTGGTTTTTACGCCCAAGATTTAATTGAGTTGACTGATAAAGCCAAGCTGTTATTGGGCTTCAGAGTCGATAGCTTTAATCAGCACATTGTCAATAAACTGGATAATGAGTCTCAAGAGCAAGATCAAACTGAAGTATCTTCTCGTTTCGGTTTTGTCTATGAATTGGATGACAATATCAATGTTTACACCAGCTACGCTGAAGGTTTCAGACCTAATCCTGGGCTTGATTCAGACAGAAATGCTTTTGACCCAGAACAAACTAAATCTTTCGAAGTCGGTCTTAAATGGCAAAATGTCGCTGACAGGTTCTCCGGTAGCCTTGCACTGTTTGATGCCAGCAAAACCAATATGTTAACAGCAGAGCCAGACACAGGGCTTTCTGCGACTTTAGGTGAGGTTGAAAGTCAGGGAGTTGAGTTTCAGCTGACCACCTTACTAACGGCTGATACCAGCATTGAGTTAGCCTACGCTTATACCGATGCAAGAACAGCAAACGATTTGATTGATAATGACTGGGGCGTGCCAATCCCTAAAGGTTCACGTTTAATCAACGTTGCAGAGCATGTCGGTCATGTGGCCCTAAGACATTATACTGACATTATGGGTAAAGAAGCTTATTTTGGCGCTACGGTCAATTACGTTGGCGACCGTCTAGGTGAAACCACATCACCTGATTATATTTTACCTGCATACACCTTAGTGAACCTATCCGCAGCGATAGAGTTAAGCAGCAAGTTTAGTGTAATGCTTGATGTGAATAACCTGTTTAATGAGCAATACTTTGAAAGCTCCTATCACAGGTTATGGACTATGCCGGGTGAGCCGATTAATTTCACCGCGAGTGTTAAGTATCAATTCTAATTTTCAGTATTAATTGCTGCTTGGGCTTGCTAATACGACTTCTGTTTAAGGTTTTCACTGCTCATTGACATCAGTCAACTCCGCGGTAAACCCCAAACTTCATTGTCTTAGCATCGCCACTAACGCTATTTGGATAGTTAAATTTGATAGTTAAATTTGATAGTTAAATTTGATAGCGTTAAACCTTGTCACTAGTCCCGACTGACAAGGGGCAAGTCCGCGGTGTAAACTCAAACTGCATTGTTTTAGTACCACAATGACATTAAGCGACCTTAGGGTCGCTTTTTTGTTGAGGATATCAGAGGTGAATCTATCAGTTGGGCTGAGTGGCTCAAGTGTCAAATATGAAGAATGCGTTACTCATTGGGCTTTTCACTAGGGTTAGCACAGTCATTACACAAGCATTGTAATTCTATTTGAGAGTTGAGCAGTTGAAAGTCCGCTTGTTGAATGCTCTCTTTTAAAGCCTCGATCACGCTGGCTTGAATGCCCTTCTCGGCCACTTTGCCGCAACTTTTACAAATCAAAAACTGCGGTACTTGGTGCTTGTGAGCGCAAGTGATGTGTGAACAAGCAAGGTACTTATTTTCAGATGATAGCTTATGCACTAAAGGCAGTTCACTGAGTATATCCAGCATACGATAAACAGACATCGGTGCTAATGATTCTTGGTGTGTCGCACGGTAAATATCAACGATTTCATAGGCTGATAAGGGTTTGCTAGAGTTAAGTAATACACCTAAAACATTCTTTCTTTTTGCCGTTAGCTTTACACCATTGTCGTGACATAGTTGTTCTGCTTTAGCAAAAATTTCAGTGTTATTAGAAGTAGGCATAGATAAGCTCAAGAGAAATCGTTATTGTTGTTATTATTTCTTGTCGGACTGACATTGTAAATGATAAAAAATAGAACATCTTAACAGCATTAAATAATTGCTATTTTTTGTGATTTTAAACCGTTTTTCGGCGCTTAGCTAATTTAGACCATTGGTTTCCTTTTTGTATTTCCAAACTTCGTTTGGATTAACGTCATGGTTTTCCACCCACAGCTGATTTTGACCTGTGGATTTTATTCTGCATTTCCAAACTTCGTTTGGATTAATATCGTGGGTTTTCTGCCCACTGCTGATTTTGATATCTGGGTTTCAGCCTGTAATTCCAAACTCCGTTTGGATTAACGTCGTGGCGCTTCGCCCCTTCTTTTGCAAAGAGCAGAGTCAAGGGGGAAAGCGCACACATTTTACAAAAGAAGCCCTTAACAAACCCTCAGCGCCCTAACGAAAAATGCTGAAAAGCGCATGATTTTCGATGGGGATTGATCCAGCTTTTAACTTCGTTTGTTGATAACTTCGGTCCCTGTTTATTATAAAGAGTGAAAATGCTAACGCTTCCGATGGTGCATCCCTGCACCGCGAAAGCTAGCCTGACGTCCTGTCAAGCTCACGCTATTTTCTCTGCGTCCTCAATTCAAAGGGAGTCCTTTAGCTGATTAGATTATTGGTTTTTTTAGCTTTTTTAATTGCCACGAATACAGTCAAATCGAAGAGATAATAATCCCGGTGTAGATGCAGCAGCGAGCTTCTGACTGCCAAGGATGGCAAGAATGTCATTATTTTTCTGGAACAAATTTGACCAAAACATGGCGAAGTTTCACAGCGTGAAACGCTCTGAGCGAGAGGCAGAGATGCCGAACTGGCCGTTTAACATGGATGTTATTTGTTTTGGCAGAGCTTACATGGACCTTTTGATTTATATAAAGA